>JAKMEW010000177.1 GCA_022425745.1 Rubripirellula sp. | reverse complement strand
ATGCTGGGCTTCTCGGGGATGCTGGGCTTCTCGGGGGCGGATCGGCACGGCGCGATGTCTGGTGAAATCCCGCAATCAATAGGTGAATCGCTTCCATTGATCCGATTCACCAATCTCGATCACCTTTTAAGAAGAATCTGCTGCAGAGTGTCGCATTGTGCCTTGCTACTTCTTAAACTGTCACCCGACTGATCTAGGCCCCGATTGGGTCGTGCCCACTCTCACTTCAATCATTTTTATCATGAAGAAAATATTTGCGTGTGTCTTGTCGTTGCTGGCTTTCTGCAGTCATGTCTCCGCTCAGAAGGTTCAGGATTTTGACAGTATTCAGCTTTACACGTTGACGAATCAGAGTGGGGTGCAGGTCAAGGTTACAAACTTTGGTGCCATCATCACCTCGATTGTTGTTCCCGATCGAGACGGCAAGATGGGTGATATCGCATTGGGATATCACCACGTTGAAAATTATATCAACGCGGTCGATAAACCTTACTTTGGTGCAATCGTTGGGCGTTACGGTAATCGAATTGCAAAAGGTGAATTTGCACTCGACGGCGAGACCTATTCTCTTGCGGTCAATAATTCACCAAACCATTTGCATGGAGGCGTGATTGGCTTTGATAAAGTGGTTTGGGATGCCAAGGCGATCCATGGTCAGGGATGGCAGGGTGTCGAGTTAAAGTATCTTGCGAAGGATAAAGAAGAGGGGTACCCAGGTAATCTGAGCATCACCGTAACTTACAAGCTAGACGATTCAAATCAGCTTACGGTCGACTATCATGCGACCACCGATAAGGCGACTCCGGTTAATCTCACGCAGCACACCTATTTCAATTTGAGGGGTGAAGGTAACGGGACGATTCTGGATCATGAGTTGATGCTTAATGCGAGTCGGTACACCCCTGTTGATTCGACTCTAATCCCCACCGGTGAACTCGCTGCAGTTACCGGCACGCCTTTCGATTTTACAGTTGCAAAGGCGATTGGCCGCGACATCGGTCAGAAGGATCAGCAACTCGAGTATGGTCTTGGTTATGACCACAATTTTGTTCTCAATCGTGACGGTGAGGGCTTGTCGCATGCCGCTACCGTTCATGATCCAAGTAGTGGTCGAGTGATGGAAATTCACACAACGGAACCGGGGATTCAGTTTTATTGCGGTAACTTTCTCGATGGTCGATTGAAGGGTAAGTCCGGTAAGCCTTACGTTCATCGAGGAGGCTTCTGTCTAGAAACGCAGCATTATCCTGATAGCCCTAATCAGGATCATTTTCCATCGACAATCCTGCGTCCCAATGGCGTTTATAAAACAACAACCGTATTCAAGTTCTCAACGAAGTAAACTTGGTTTTTAGGTTGCCGTGGCTCGCCAGTTTGTGTTTTTATTCGAGGGAATTACCGATGACAGATAGACCCGTTGCTCAACCTCTTGCCGGTAGCGATCGTCGTTCCTTTCTTGCTGCAGCTTTGGGTGCCGTGACGACAGCAGCAGTTGCTCGCGACTATGGTCCTGACGCACCACCGGTTCGTTATCCCGAGCCGGATGTGATTGCATTAGATAAGCGATTTGAAAAATACAAACTTGGTAACGCTCCGATTCAGCGTCTGTATCACAGTCCAAACATGCTTTGGGCTGAGGGCCCAGCTTGGAATGGAGTGGGACGCTATCTGCTGTGGAGTGACATTCCCAATAATCACCAGTTGCGTTGGCTAGAAGAGGATGGTCACGTCAGTACCTTTCGACAGCCGTCTGGTAACAGTAACGGGAATACGTTCGATTTTCAGGGGAGGCAGATTTCTTGCCAGCACCTAACGCGACAGGTCGTGCGTTACGAGCACAATGGCAGCGTTACCGTGCTCGCGGATTCCTATGGCGGGAAATCGTTCAACGCTCCAAATGATGCAGTGGTGCATCCAAATGGCGATATCTGGTTTACTGACCCCGGATATGGTGGGCTGATGAATTACGAGGGGCGTCGAGCCGATACCGGATCCGTGCAGCCATATCAAAAAGAGGCCATCTATCGCATTGATTCAAAAACAGGCAAAGTCTTTCAGGTTGCTGACGAGATCTTTAAGCCGAACGGGCTTTGTTTTTCACCCGACTATCAATTGCTGTACGTGGCTGATACCGGCGCCTCACACTACTCTGAGGCAAAAGAAGTGATCAAGGTTTGGGATGTGCTCGAGGAGTCCAAGCTTTCAAATGGCCGCGAATTCACCTCGATGGCTCTGGAGGTCGATGGCGAAGTGAAAGCTGGATTTGCCGACGGGATTCGTGCTGACGTCGATGGGAATATTTGGGCCAGTGCTGGCTGGGTAGGGGATGGATATGACGGAGTACATATCTTTGCCCCTGATGGTGAACGGATTGGTCAAATTCTTTTGCCTGAAATCTGCAGCAATGTGTGTTTCGGAGGAACCCACCGCAATCGCCTGTTCATGACGGCGAGCACGTCGCTGTATGCGGTTTATGTTGAGACCACGGGAGCTCACATTTCGTGATGCGATGTATGGGACGTTACGGGCGTTGTCTGGTCGTTGCAGGATTCGTGTTAACGAGTCTCGTTAATGGCTCTTTGGTAGCACGAGGTGAAGATGCCTCTATTGATGCTGCTGATGTTGAACTCAATGCGTTGTTTCGCAGTCGAGTCGTCCCTCTGCTTCGTACTTACTGCTATGACTGTCATGGAGAGCAAGAAGAGGTCGCGTTAACTCAAGATCTAAAAGTCGATGATTTGCGGCGGAATCGTAGCGTTTGGATCCGAGCCATTTCACAGTTGCGGAATGGGACGATGCCACCAGCGGATGGGCCTGAGCTTGGACCGGGATTGCGATCCGAATTCATCGAATTGCTCAGTCAATGTGCTACGTCTGTTGATTGTGTTCACGACCCCAACGCGGGTAAGGTTGCGATGCGTCGACTCAATCGTTTTGAGTATCGCAACACGATAAGAGATCTCACTGGGGTTGATTACACACCAGCTGATGGTTTTCCCGGCGATGACGTGGGGTATGGCTTTGACAACATCGGTGACGTTCTGTCGCTTCCTCCTTTGTTGATGGAGAAGTACCTTGACGCGGCGATTGATATCACAGGAAAAGCAATTTACACCCCGCCGGCCCCGATGATTTTTGAGGTCGAGAAGCAAGCCTCTCAGCTTGACGGAGGCGATCGCTATGCTCGTGGACGTGCGGTGGTGATCGCGAGTCGTGGAACCGTCTCTTTGCCCGTGGATTTACCATTCTCTGGCCGTTTCAAATTGACAATTCGAGCAAGGGGTGATCAGGGGGGAGACGAGCCGGTTAAGGTCGAAGTGGTCTGTGGGAGAGAGCGCCGAGTCGTGGAGGTGCCATCGTCTGATCCGCAAGAATATCACACATGGTTTCGACTTAGGCGTGGCGAGAGGCAGATCGATTTTACCTTCATCAATGACTATTACGTCGAAGGTAAAGTGGACCGCAACTTACACCTGTTCTCGGTGAAGCTTGAGGGACAGGAGGAAGTAACCGATCCGGATATCGCTCCAAAATTACCAGCGAGTCATCAGCGTTTGATTTTCGTGCAGCCCAGTGATGACCTGACTGAGGATGAAGCGGCTAGTCTTGTGATTGGTCGATTCGCTAGTCGCGCATTTCGGAGACCCGCAACCAATGACGAGGTGCAGCGACTCGCTCAATTATCCGCCTCGGTTCGGGAGGATGGTGGTACCTTTGAAGCTTCAATTCAGGTGGCGATGCAGGCCGTCTTGGTGTCTCCGCATTTCTTGTTCAAGGTGGAGAGAGATGCGGGACATGCTGAGGATGAATCGATTTCTCTGAATCAGTACGAGTTAGCGACTCGGATTTCTTACTTTTTGTGGAGCAGTATGCCGGATGATGAATTGCTTCTTATGGCTCATCAGGGAACGCTGACCGACGAGAAACGTTTGCTTGAGAAAATTGGTCGAATGATTCAAGACAGTCGGTCGACTCAATTCGTTGAGCACTTTGCTGGTCAGTGGTTGCAACTGCGAAACCTCGATACGGTTGCACCTGACTCCAAAGCCTTTCCTAAATATAACGATGAGATTCGCGATCTGATGCGTCGCGAAACCATGACCTTCTTTGCGGCAGTGATGAGAGCCAATCTGCCAGTGACGACGTTACTTAACGCAGATTTTACGTTCCTGAATGAAACTCTTGCAAACTACTACGGTATCGTCGGGGTGCGGGGTGAACATTTCCGCCAGGTGTCATTAGCTGGAACACATAGAGGTGGACTGCTGACGCACGGAAGCGTGCTCACCGTGACGAGCAACCCAACTCGCACCAGTCCTGTAAAACGAGGGCGGTGGATTCTTGATAACCTCCTGAATACTCCGCCACCTCCAGCCCCACCTAATGTTCCAGAGCTTGAAAAAGAGCAACTTAGCGGAACCCTACGAGAGCGAATGGAGCAGCATCGCGAGAACCCAGCGTGTGCTGCGTGCCATCAGATGATGGATCCACTGGGTTTTGCACTGGAGAATTTTGATGCTATCGGACGCTGGCGAACTTCCGAGGGAGGCGAAGCGGTCGATGCGAGTGGAGAATTACCCGACGGAACCGTGTTCGAGGGCGTTGGGGAATTGCGAAGTCTCTTGGTTGGGAAACGCGAGCAAGATTTCGTTCGATGTGTTGTTGAGAAGATGTTGATCTATGCGACGGGGCGTGGAACCGAGTATTACGATCAGTGTGCTCTGGATCAGATTGTTGAATACACGAAGCAGAATGATAATCAATTTGCTTACTTGATTGCCGGAATCATCCTGAGTGATCCGTTTCAAAAGCAGGGACACCGCGAATAAGCGAGAGAAGTGATGGCTGAAACTTTATCGAGAAGAACGCTGCTGAGAGGCATGGGAACAACGGTCGCTTTGCCGCTGTTGAATGCGATGTCCGCTACTCGATTACTGTCCGCTGCGGAAAGTGATACGTCGCATCCACTTCGTATGGCCTTTCTGTATGTTCCCAATGGAATCCACATGGCTGACTGGACGCCCTCACAGGAGGGTATTGATTACACCATGTCGCCAACGTTGGAAGGGATTGCGAAGTACCGAGATTCCTTCAATGTGCTAAGCGGGCTGACTCTTGATGGAGCGAGGGCTCACGGAGATGGCGGCGGTGACCACGCTCGCAGTGTGGCGGCATTCTTAACCGGTGCACATCCAAGGAAGACAAATGGAGCGGACATACAGAACGGAGTTTCCATTGATCAGGTGACCGCTGAACAGGTAGGGAAGGCGACGCGATTTTCATCCCTAGAGCTAGGGCTCGAAGCGAGTGCGCAGGCTGGTAATTGCGATAGTGGTTACAGTTGCGCGTATGCTTCAAATATGTCTTGGCGTGGACCCACTAACCCGGTTGCCAAAGAAATTGATCCCGGGGCTCTCTTCGCTCGGCTCTTTGCCGGTCAAACCACTAAAGAGACAAGACGCGCCAAAACTACTCGTGAGAAGTATCGCAAGAGTGTTCTCGATTTTGTGCTTGATGATGCGAAGAGGCTCCACCAGACTTTGCCTGCAGTTGATCGGCGAAAGTTGGACGAATATCTCTATTCGGTAAGGGATGTTGAGAACCGTCTATCTGGCGTCGACAGGCTGGAAGTCAACGAGGAGGGGGTTCCTGACTTTCCTCGTCCAGCGGGTGTGCCGCAGGATCTCACCAAGCACGCCGAACTGATGTTCGACATGATGACACTTGCGATGCAAACCGATAGCACGCGAATTTTGTCCTTCATGTTTACCAATGCAGGCAGTAATCGAAGCTACCCAGAAGTGGGTGTTTCCGAGGGACATCACGATTCGTCTCATCATGGTAAGAGCGAGCAAAAACAGCAGAATATTGCCAAGATCAATCGTTTTCATGTCGATCGTTTCGCCTACTTCCTCTCTCGCCTGAGTCAGGTTCGCGAGGTCAACGGCAAGACACTTCTTGATAACAGTATGATTGTCTACGGAAGTGGAATCAGCGATGGAGATCGTCATAACCATGATGATCTACCCATTGTGCTTGCCGGTGGTGGAGCGGGGAGAATTCGTACCGGAAGGCATCTTCGCTACGAGAACGGGACACCGTTATGTAATCTCTATCTATGGATGATGAAGCAGATGGGAGCTGAGGCTCAGCAGTTCGGCGATAGTACGGCTGTCATTGACCGTTTGGCGGATACGGTTTAATCCGCATCAATCGCCTGATGCAACCACTTCGATGTGGGAGGCGTTTTGGAAGTAGTTTTTGGCGGCGTTCGCGACATCGCCGGTGGTCACTCGTTTGATCTTCTCAAGGCGTTCGTCGGTGCTGAGGTATTCCCCCTTGGTTAGCCATCGACTACCGAGGCCAAAGAGTCTGTTGCTCGGACGCTCGCTTTGCATGATGATGCCCGCAGAAGCCTTGTTCAGTGTTTGGTTGAGTTCTTCCTCAGTCACTCCATTTTGAACCACATCAGATAGGATTCGATCGATTTGGTCGCGATTGGAAGGTGCGTCGGCGGGGTCGCAGACGAGGTATGTGAACCAGGCGCCGCAATCGGTGAACTCGTGCGGCCAGATCGTTGCCACTTCCGCGCGTCCCGTGTCAATGAGATCCCAAAACATGCGACTGCCCCCTTCGTCACCCAGAATGGAAGCCAAAACGCGTGCTGCGTATCGATCTCCAGACGCCTCGGAAGGGCCGCTGCTGATTCTCACTAAGTAGGACTGGCTAATCTCTGGAATGGTTAGTTTTGGTTCGAGGCTAATTCCGGGCGGAAGTGAATTGGTTGCATCGCAACTAACCGGATCCGTTCCGGTGGCTTGTCTTTGCGACCAGTCCGCGGTGAGCGTTTCAACCTGTTCCACCATGGAATCGAAGTCAATATTACCGCTTGCTGCAAGTACGAGATTCTCTGGGCGGTACATCGTAAGGAAATATTCCCGCATTCGAGCGGCTGTCATTTCTTGGATGGATTCAGTCGTTCCAAGGACTCGTCTTCCAAGGCCACGCGGACTGAATTGGATTTCCATGGATCGTTCAAACGCACCAAAAGGTGGTTGATCTTCGTATTTGGCAATCTCCTCGAGGATCACCTTGCGTTCCGTTTCAAACTCATCAGTCGAAAGCGAAGGGGTGAGCATGTCGGTAAGCAAGTCGAGCAATCGATCTTGGAATTTTGGTAGGACCGTTGCGTAGTAAACCGTCTGCTCTTCAGTGGTGTAGGCGTTGCCCTGCCCTCCTAGTTCATCAAGTTCCCGATTCACGTCGGCGGCTGAGCGTCGAGCAGTACCCTTGAACATCATGTGTTCCAAGAAGTGGCTGAGCCCAGATTGCTGATCGGTTTCGTTTCGAGATCCCGCTCGAACAAAGTAACCGAATGCAGCCGAGTAGCCGCGGGAATCAATTTCTGCGGCAATGCGTAGTCCATTGCTCAGTGTGGTTTCACGGAAGACGGGCATGCTTACTGGACCGGTGTCGAAATAGGATCGATGGGAGTGTTTAAGGGGTCAGGGCCGAGCGTAACAATTCGGTAGTCGGATGGAGGATGGTTCTGCCAGTAACTACGAACCTGCTCAGTCGTCAGCGATTCAATTGCTGATTCCAGTTCCTCCGTGGTGATCGGTCGCCCGACTTGGTAAAAGTCTGAAGCGAGTGATGAGGCTCGCGATGCGCTGGACTCTTGTTCCATGATCAGAAGGCTTTGGATTCTAATCTTCCAACGCTCGAGTTCTGATTCACTTAAGTCCTCGGTCATGCCGTTGATTTCGTTCAGCGTCACATCCAGGGTTTGCTGGGCTCTCTCCGGTGTCGTTCCGGCATACCCGAAGACGCCTGCATGTTGTTTAAGTGAGTGGCAGCTTGCCGTCACTGTGTAGCAAAGTCCCTGTTGCTCGCGTACTCGGTCAAATAAGCGGCTGCTCATTCCATCAGAAAGGATTCCAATTCCAGCACGCATGCGAAAATAATCGGGATGGCCGTAGGGGATGGTTTCAAACGCGAAACCAATATGCGTTTGGCTCGATCCTGACTTGATGTGTTCGTAACGACTCTTGCCAGAGGCCGATGCCATCTCGGATAGCGACTTCGTCTGCCACTGGCCAAAGAAATTTTCTGCCCAGCTGAAGACTTGATCCGCTTCGATGTTTCCTGCCACTGCAAGAATCGAGCCACCAGCGTGATAATTCGTTTCGAAAAAACAACGAACATCTTCCTGCTTGATTTCAGAGATGCCGTCCTCGGTTCCATGTGTGGAGCGGCCCAAGACGTTGCCGTAGTGCAATTGCCTCAGACGCTGCATCACTCGGTGAGTCGGTTCGTCCTGATTTGCCCGAATCTCTTGGAGAGACATCATTTTGGCATCCTCGAGTTGGTTCTCGGGGAGATGCGGATTTAGAACAATCTCCGCATACAGGGCGAGTGCCTCTTTGAGCGACTCAGCCGGCATCGAAGCACCAAAGTTTGAGGTTGAAGTGCTTACCCCGGAGGATCGATCCATGCCGAGGTTGTCTTGGATCGAAACCAAGTCTCGACTGCTGTGCCTGCCCGCACCGCGCTGAACCATTTCACAAGTCAGTCCGCTCAAGCCACTTTTTGAATCTGGTTCAACATCAACGCCAGCGCGAAGTGCAAGTGAAAAAGCTGCGGTGCGAAGCCAAGGCATTGGCTGGACTAACACGGTCATGCCGTTATCGAGTTGTTTCCAAGTGATATCGGAACTTGCAGACGAGGTACTCAGGGGACAACTCCACTGAAGGGTTTAATGGGGGCAGCCGTTATTAGCTTTCAATTTAGAAGTTCGTCGGGGGGAATCAGAGTCCTCCGATGGATACGACTTCAACGGTTTTAACTCGTCCAATCAGAGTGTGGCTACTGGCATCATCGATGTGAACCTGCAGGAACTCACCAGCTTGTCGAAGGTTGCCATCGAAGACGACGATCCGATCGCAATGGGTTCGGCCAGTCATTTGAACGGCCGAAGGGTCGTTGCTCTTCTTGCTCTTCTTGCTCGGCCCTTCCACCAAAACCTCCACCTCACTACCGATCAATTTTTGATTGTCTTCTTTGGCAATTCTATTTTGTACCTCAAGCAATTCGTTGTTCCGCCTCACTTTCACTTCGCGAGGAATATCGTCGGGTAGATTCTCTGCCGCTTTGGTGCCGGGCCTGACGCTGTACTGGAAGATGAAACTGTTCTTGAATCGACAACGTTCAAGTAGTTGGATTGATTTTTGGAAATCATCTTCCGTCTCTCCGCTAAAGCCAACAATGAAATCGCTGCTGACCGTTGCTTCGGGAAGGATGCGTTCGATGCGTTCAAACATCTCCATGTAGTCTGAAACGGTGTACCCACGTTTCATTCTTTTTAGCATCACATCTGACCCGCTCTGGGCAGGGACATGCAGGTAGGGCGAAACCTTGGGTAAGTCTCTCACCGTTTCCAGCAGTCGCTCTGTCATGTCCTTCGGGTAATTGGTGACGAATTTGATTCGGTGGATACCCTCTATTTCGTGAAGCTGTTCAAGCAGCGAGGCCATGTCGGTACGCGATCCATCATCGTGCCGGAATTTGTAGCTGTTTACAGTTTGCCCAAGCAACGTGATCTCTTTGCAGCCTTGCTCGGCAAGTGTTTGTGCTTCGGAGAGGATCTGTTCAGGCGGTCGCCCCTGCTCGGGTCCCCGAGTGTTTGGTACGACGCAGTAGGTGCAAAACTTGTCGCAACCAATTTGGATTCTGAGATAAGCCTGAAACGGGGTTGGACGCATTGTGGGGTCACGCAGTGGGTCGAATGTTTCGTGACTCCTCGCAATCACCGCTTGCGATCCATCCTTGCGAGACAGGGAAACGGCCATCTGCCTACCCTCCCCTGCTTGCACCTTTTCCAGCAGTCCCGGAATGGTGTGCAGTTGTCCTGGACCCACCACCAAGTCGACGAACGGTGCTCGTTTGAAGATGATTTCTTGATCCTTCTGAGCCATGCAGCCCATCACGCCAATTGTCTTCTCCGGGTTCTTTTCTTTTGCTTGCCGAATCGTTCCAAGGGCGCTGTAGACCTTCTCCTCCGCGTGCTCGCGAACACTGCAAGTGTTGTATAGAACACAATCAGCTTCTTCCGGCGAGTCCACGACTGAATAGCCGTGGCGTTTCAAGTCGGCGATCACCATTTCACTGTCCAGAACATTCATCTGGCAGCCAACCGTTTTGATGTAGACTTTCTTCATCTCTTGATCGCCAATCTTCGTGCCGCTCGTCTGTGATTTGTCAAACCGCTTGGATTCAAGTCGCGAGAATTGCGGCCGCAAAACCGCTTTCAATCTCGCAGTTGCTGAGACTCCGAGCGATGGTTCCCCATGCCTATCTCCCAGCAGATACAGGATACCCGCAGCACGGTGCTTTCAATAGGTACGACCCTGAGGAATGCTGGCAATCTGAGGAATGCTGGCAACCTGAGGAATGCTGGCAATTTGCCTTGGGGTGTGTTGGGGAACCAACTCAAGGGTTTTGATAGGGCTCAAAAGGAAAGTACAGTTCTTCAACGAGACTTTGACTTTCCGATCCCAATCTAGAGGATCACAGCGTATGCCTCGGTGGAGGCTATTCTGGGTCAACGACTGAGTCGGTCTGGTTGACGGGCTCAAAATCGCTTGATCCGGGGATTTGCTGTGACGGCACCACAACGCCGCAGCTGACAACGAACTGAATTGCCTCATCAATGGTGAGATCAAGGTCAACGGCTTCACTTTTTTTGACCGTCACGGTGAACCCCGTCATTGGCATTGGGCTAGTCGGCATCAAGACGCTGAGCATTGGTTCACCGGTTACGTCCGCAATGCCTTGCATGCTGTTTCCGGTTACAAAGCCAACCGACCAAATTCCCTCTCTGGGGTATTGAAGCGCGACGACGCGGTTAAACTCAATATCCCGCTCACTGAACGCGAAGTCAGTGACCTGTTTCACACTGCCATAGACTTTGCTGACAACAGGAGTCCCCAGGATGGCTCGCTCAAAACCCTGCAATACCCACCTCCCCAGACCAATTGTGACGATACGGCCCAAAAAGTAGAGAGCGGTGGTGAACAAAATAAGGAAGATGGGAACAACGAATCGACGCTGCAAGTACTTCAGCTGCACATAGCGATGCCAGTACGTGTTGGCGCTCGAGGGTGCTGGAGTGAATGGGCCAAAATCGCCAAGACGTTGGTCCACCAGTCGCTTCACGCCCTCGGGTAGGTACCTGCGACCGGTGGGGTCAGGAACGTAGCGGGTTCCTTCATAGGTGAAACCGTCTGTCCGCCTTGTCGTAAGGGTTGGCTGGGCATCGGCTGGAATCTCAGAGAGCGTATTCTCGACATTTGCGACGATTCCCCAGCGTACCCACGATTCAATCGGCGTTAGCACGTAGGACTCGATTGTCGACCAAGCCCAGATGAGAACAACAATCGTGAGCAGTGGGGGGAGCACAACACCGAGTCCACGAAGAACTGCTCGCCGAAAACCACCGCTTCGAATTCCAGGCCGTTTTTTTCCAGCTCGATGCATCCCTGCTCGAGTCTTCACTTCGGAAGTCGATTCGGAATCTGCCATGGGATCGAGGCTCTCAGTGGGGGGGCGTGTAAGTTCAGCTAGTTTAGCTCGAAAAATTGGCTGCGTTTATTTTCTACGCTATGACCATGGCGAGGTTCGCAACGATCTGAACCGAAATGAAGACCATGCACCTAAGATATTCCAAGCAAACGGTTTGCACGAGAAGCAGTCAATCTGCACAAATTATGCTCCAAGAGGACTTACAGCCTCCTGTCGCTGTTTCGTTTTAGGATCTCTTTGCTCCTATGGTATCGTCCTTTTCAGGCATCCTCATTACCGATTAAGAGTCCTCAGGTAGAACGGTCTGCAAAAAAAAAGTCTAAAACGCGGTGGATCGATTAACACTCGTGGATTGATGAGGAAACTACTGTTTTGGAGCTGGCGTTTACAGCTGGAACTGCTCTCGCGATGACGGCAACGGAAAGGCTTCTGGCCCCGAGCGAACGCAGGGTCCTGCAAAACTCATTTGCGGTGGAACCGGTTGTGAGCACATCGTCGATCACCAGCACATCCTGGTTCTTGAGATTTGAGGCACCGAAAGAGTGCCATGAGAGTGATGGCTTGAATGCGTTCCGCAGGTTCTCCGAGCGGGTCGATTTTCGGAGCCAAGCTTGTTTGGCGATCGGGCGCCGAAGCGAAAGAATTCTCTTGCAAGGGACTCCAATGGTTTGGGCGACCGCGTGCGCGAGTCCATGTGTCGCCTCTCCACCTCGAGTTATCCGGCGCGTCCAGTGACTCGGAATATGGGTCACAAGGCTCGGCCGCATCGACATTGAGTGAATTTTGAGTTGTTGGCCAAGCAGGATTCCCAAGTGATGTGCGAGACTCTGGTTGTGTGTGTATTTGCATCGAATCACGGCTTCTTTGACGATACCGTCATAGATCCAGAGCGATTGGGCATGATCCCACTCAAGTTTACTCTGTCGGCATGCTTTGCAATCTTGGGTAACAAGATGCGATTTGGTGCTTTCTTGTTTTGGTTCTGCAGCGGCGGCATCGTGTATCGCTGCAGATTGCTGGCTAATCGGGTCTGCAGGCAACGCGCACCGAGGACAAGCTCGTGTCATTAGCGTTTCGCTGACCGATAGTTCCGAGAAGCACGGTTTGCACAACTTTTCGTCTCCAGCGTCGCCATCGCACATCAAGCAACGCTTCGGATACGCTTGGTCGATGACCCACGATACAAAACCATTCAGTTCTTGAATGCTCTTGATGAATCGCTGGTGATAGTTTGCGAATTGGTTGCGATGGCTGGCAAGACGTTGGTTCAGATTCATGCAAACGGGATTGATTGACGCGGCGGAAGAACGATGCAGCAACATCATTTCACGTGGATTGAAACCGTCAAGTTTTGCGTCTTGCTAATCAAAAGAGGGTGCCACTAGGCGAGTGTCACCAAAGCTAAAAGGCGATTCGACGATTACTTCCTCGGAAGAGTCCAGTCTCGCCTTTGTCGGCTACTTGGGATGCCCATTCGTTTGCGGTACTTCGTGACGGTACGTCGTGCCACGTTCATGCCTGATTTCTTGAGTTCCTCGACGATTTTTTCATCGCTATACGGGTCGCTCTTATCTTCTTTGTCGATCAGGTCTTGGAGTTTGATACGAATGGTGTCCCAAGCGACATCATCCCCGTCCTCTGTTTGCGTACCACCGACAAAGAACCTTTTCAGTGGTAAGATCCCGCGTGGTGTTTGCATCCACTTATCGTCAACAGCACGGCTGACCGTTGTGACATGAACACCAACCTTGTCAGCAATCTGTTGCATTTTGAGGGGTTCGATTGATTCAGGCCCCTCGTCTAGGAACTTCTTCTGGTGCTCAACGATCGCTTGCGCCACTCGCGTCAGTGTGCTTCGCCGTTGTTCGATGGAATCAATTAGCCACTGGGCTCCGTTGATTTTGCTTTTAATAAACTCTTTTTCTTCAGCGGTACACCTAGGATCTTGAAGTCGACGTCGGTAGTACTCGCTAATGAATAGAGTGGGGACTCGATCATCATCAAGTTTCACTTGGTAATTGCCTTCATCGTCCTGTTCGAGAATGATGTCGGGAGTGACGTTTGGAACATAGGTTTCCATAAATGCTGCTCCCGGTTTCGGGTTCAGCATATGTAGTTCAGCACGCACGATTTGGATTAGTTCGATGCTGTAGCCGGTGCGTTTGGCAATTTGTGGGAGTCGGTTTTCGGCAAGATCCTCGAGATGCATCTCGATTAGTGTCTGCATCTCCTCATAGTGAGGAAAGTTAGGTTTGATTTGCATCAGGAGGCATTCAGACAAACTGCGTGCTGCAATACCCGTTGGTTCTAGTGACTGAACAACCGAAAGTGCCTGCTCCGCAAACACTAGATCTTCCGGTTCATGATTCTGGGGTAAGAGGTCCGATAGTGGAGTGCGAAGGTAGCCACCGTCCCTAGCGTCCAAGGTGCTAATGATTCGTTCAGCCAACTGTTCGAGCCGATCATCGATATCTAGTTCGGCGAGCTGATGTAGTAAAAAATCATTGAGTGATTCCGGGCGAGAGACCGCATTGGCCATTAAGTCGTGTCGGCGATCCGATTCGTCCTGCATCGCTCCGGACGAGCGACGAAATGATTCATCGAACGTATTAGGCAGTTCAGAAATCATGTTTTGGAGTCGCTCGAAATCTTCTTGATTGTCGTGGTCGTTGTCGACAATCAGCTCCTTTTCGTTCTCGCTCCGAGTGTCTTTGTCGGGTGTCTCCTCGATGCTGTCCGGGGCAAGGGGGTCGAGTTCTTGCTGTTCCAAGAGCGGGTTTTCATTCATCTCCTGCTCAATACGTTCCTGCAACGCAAGCGTTGGCAACTGCAGGATTTCCATCGACTGGATCATCCGCGGTGCGAGTTTTTGTGTTTGCAATTGTCGAGCCTGAAGGCCCATCGACATCCGCATGACAGTTGATCTCTTGAGTGAAAATGACCGAATCTGGATCGGTCAACGAGTTCGAAATTGGACGAAAAATTTTTTTTGTTTTATTTGCTTCGGGAGGGCATGCTGTGCAGCAGTACTGCAGCCTGTTTTGTCTCGCCGAGTGATACTGTAAGAAGGTTTTGCCGATATTTGTCGGTCAAAACGGCATTTGCCGCTCAGAATTCTGACAATTGAGCGAATTTCGTTCCAATTATAGTTTCTGGCGACCGCTTAGGGCGTCAGTGATCATTTCTCGGTTCGCATATTCCAGCACGCTACCGGCGGTGATGCCTCGAGCCAAGCGAGTGATTTCAACCGGGAATTCGCTCAAAAGATTACTGATGTAGAGTGCCGTTCCATCGCCCTCGATCGTGGGATTGGTTGCCATGATCACCTCAACAAAATTACCGGTTCTCACTCGATCAATTAGTGGTTCAATGGTGAGTTGGTCGGGGCCGATGCCATCGAGAGGTGCAATGCGACCGAGCAGAACATGGTAGACACCCTTGAAGGCGGCCGATTGTTCTAAGCTCATCAAGTCTCGGGGTTGCTCCACGATACACAGTCGAGTTTGGTCTCGCGCATGATCCGAGCAAATCAAGCAGTCTTCGGTTTCCGCGAGGTTGAAGCACTTGGAACAGTAACGCACATCCTGTCGGACGCGTCGAATCGCCTCGGATAGAGCCAACGCCTCGTTTTCGTTGACTCGTAATAGATGAAACGCTAATCGCTCGGCACTTTTCCTGCCGATCCCTGGGAGTCGTCCGAGTTGGTCGACGAGTTCCGCGACTGCCCCTCCATGATCAGCCATCCCTTAACGCCCTCCGGTTAGGTTGGTTAGCATGCTGTCGATACCAGGTAGGTTGAGTTCGAGTTCAGAAGCGAGTTCTCGAATAGCTTCCGCATAAAGTTGTTTTGCTGCTGCACCTGCCGCGTTGGTGGCATCTTGAATCGCCTGCTGCAAAGCTTCGCCAGTCAATGAGGGGGCGATTTCAACGGATTGGACATGCCCGGTACCAGTCATGGTGATATTTACTTGGCCGCACCCAGAACTCGCACTGACCGTCTCCTGTTTCATGCGTTCGTTGAGTTCATTGAGTTTCTCGGGAAGCTTTTGAAGTGAGCCAACCATCGATGCGATGTTGCCAAGATTGCCGAGGCCTTTGAACATTTTTTTGAGCCGTTTGAGGTGAGTGGGGAAATGGGTGATGGTTTTTGCTTGCGATAAGCTAACCAAACGATCGCGTACTTAGCACTACCCTAAGATGGATTCTACTGACGTTCTTATTTGGGTTGGTCAACGTTAAGTATTTCAGCTTCAAAAACTTCAAGGCAGTCTTTGATGAGTTGATTATTTTCAATCTCACGCATTCTTTGCATTCTCGACGGCTTGTTGGTTTTACGCTGAATTTGTTGAGCGTTTGCGGGTGGGTTTTGAAGAACCACCTCGAAGGAGATGTTCCCGCCGGTGATCTCTTTCAGGATGCGCATGATTGCGTCCTTTTGCTCGGGAGCTTCGAGTCGACGTTTTGCCAAGCTGGAGTTATGAGGTAGGTGTAGTTTAGCCGTGTTTGAACCGGTAGCTTCTATCTTCTCGACCATGCGAGCAAGTGATTCTGACATCGATTCAAGTCGACTGGTAACGATTTGCCAGACCTTGTTCGCATTGGCTGGCGTCCATGCGACTAGATTGATTGGTGTCTCTACCGAAGGTTGGCTCGATTCTTGTTGGCTCGATTCCTGTTCGCTCGATTCTTGTTCGCTCGCTGTCTCTGAACGGTTTTCACCGGTTAGTTGGTCAGAGGCCGGATGCCCGTGTCTTGAGTTACCGGATACATTCCGATCCGGCGTCGGCGCGACCTGAGAAGTGCCTGAGTGGGACGGTTTGATTTGTGGTTGGTCGCGGGTCTCTTGTGATTTGGTTTGCTCGGAGATTGTTGGGTTAGAGCCAATTACTGGCCGGCTACCCTTTTTTTTTTCACTGGTGCCGGCAGCGGCAGTACGTGAAGAGCTTTGGTAGCGGCCTGCGGCATCGGCTAGATCCGCAATGCGTTGGAGGTCCGGCAGATTGCAGATTTGAATCAATGTTGCCTCAAGCAAAACCCGCGCATAGACGCTATGGCGAGTTCGCACCAACGTTTGATCAATCAGTCCCACGACCGCCAAAACGGTCTGAAGTCCCCATCGATTGCCCAGCTCGGAAAGCGACGAGTGCATCGATGCTGCTGCGTGTCTCAGCATTGAAGCATCGCAGCCGACCGTGACTGCCATCAGATCACGGAAGTATCCAAGGAGTTGTTCTGCCAGTTTTCCTGCATCGACACCTTCATCCACCGCTTTGTCCATCAGCTTGAGCGCCGAAGCGGCATCTCGGTCGGCCAAGGCGTGAGCGAGTTGGTGGAGGCGTTCGTCGTTGGCGGTGCCGAGCATCGAATGAACGTGATCAGCAGTTAGTTGACCAGTGCTGAAGCTCAGAACCTGCTCAAGAAGCGATTGGCTGTCTCGCATAGAGCCCGCAGCACGACGGGCAATCAACTCGAGTGCAGCTTCATCCGCTTCCGCTTTTTCAGATTCGACGATGAATTGAAGCCGAGCAACAATCTCTTGGATTTCAACCGGAGCGAAGTCGAACCGTTGGCAGCGGCTGAGCACGGTGATGGGGATTTTTTCTGGGTCGGTTGTGCAGAAAATGAACTTCACATGCGCCGGTGGTTCTTCAAGCGTTTTAAGCAATGCATTGAATGCCGGCGTGGTCAGCATGTGGACCTCGTCGATGATGTAAATCTTGTACCTTGATCGACTTGGACGTACTCCCGCGTTTGCTCTCAGTGAGCGAATTTCATCGATTCCTCGATTGCTGGCGCCATCGATTTCAATGACGTCCACATCTTCGCCCGAGTCAATCGCTTTGGCGATCTCCGATTCCTGATCTGGGGTCGCGCTGGGACCTCCCGGATGATTGAGCGACTTTGCAAAAATTCTCGCAGTACTTGTTTTGCCAACTCCACGCGCGCCGGTGAACAAGTACGCGTGACCGACGCGGTTCGTTTCAATGGCATTACGAAGTGCTTGTCCAACATGTTGTTGTCCAACAAGTTCTTCGAAATTGCGTGGCCGATAGCGTCTCGCAACAACGACGTAAGAATCCGTTTGATTGTCGATGGGGTCGGCGGTAGATGCAGGTGATGCTTCTGACATGCGATTCACGCGGACGAACAAGTCACCATGGTTGGAAGGTTTTCAGTGACGGGCTGACAAACCGAATCGAGATTCGCGGTCAAACAACTTGCAGAATCGCCTTCTTGAATCCCGCCGCTTCGGGAGTGGCCCTCGCGCTGTGACTGATTCTACTTTTTATCTGCGTGTTGGAGGCAACCCTCACACAAAGCTACACCGCTTATGGCTGCTCCAGTTAAGGCCTGACCAGGTTCGCGACTCACAGTCGTAAGGGCTGCCACCAGCACGCAGATAAAATGAAAATCAGTGACGACCAATGCTGGATGTCAAAACCCGCAGGTGCGGGCTCGTCTTGATTGCCCACAACATATCAAACCAGCGGGGTTTCGTCAGTGGTCTATCTTCAATAGTTCAATCAAAACGCAATCTCGCAGTGGCTGATTTAGCGTTTCTTGTTGCTTCTTCCCCGACCATTCTTGGATTTTTTGTGGTTCTCGATATTTGCGTTTACCAGGAGTTCCACGGTTTCAAGCCAAGATGGAATCGTGGTTCGCCTGCCGCGAGATTCACCCGAAGATTCTGTGTCTCGATCTTGTCGGTTTCGAGAGCTTCGATCTGTGTCGTCAGATTCGTTTGAGCGTTGGCGTCTTCTACCGCGATTTTCGGAGTCACTCGCTTGCTCGTCATTATCGCGATCACGGCCTCGGTTACCGGATCGCTGTCCGCGTCGGATTTCTTCAATTTCGTGATCGTCTTCGTGGTCGTCATCGAACGCCGAAGCACGATCGAGTGGGTCTTTGTTGCTTGAGCTATTGTCACGATCTTGACTCTCTTGGTCTCTTCGACCACGTCCTCCGCGACCACGGCGGCCACGGCGGCGACCTCGAGTTGAAGGCTCGTCCTCGGTTTCTTCTTGGGGTCGTTCGGTTCTCCGAACCTCTATTTCGTCGTCCCGTTCTGAATCAATTTCATCTTGCTTTCTTCGCCCATCGCCACGTCTGGATCGGTGTCCGCGTTCTTCATCATCGTGGCGATCATCACGACGTTGGCCTCTCCTGCGATTCCCCCGCTTACGATCTTCATTGGAGGTCGTCTCTTGGGAGTCTTCGTGTTCTTCCAAGTCTTGGTCGAAATCTGTGTCATCGTTCAGTCGCTGAACCTGTGCATCAGACATCCGCTGTCTCGCCCCGCGGCGGCCGCGACGCCTTCGACCTCCGCTTGAATCTTCTGATGGGTTGTCTTCGTCACGGCGATCATTGTCTCGAGATCTTCTTGAGTCTCGATCGCTCGAATCGGCTGCGGGGTCTCTCTGTTCGTTTCTTCTCGATCTTTCGCGTCGAGGGCGTGGTTCTCCGTCCTCGTCCTGTTCGCGGTGTCGACGTCGTCGATCGGTTTCACGTTCGACTGCTTTCTCGCTTTCCCGAGATTCACTGCTTCGTCGTGTCCTGTTTTCAGAGTTGCGACGACGTGATGATCGATCCGAGTTGTCTTCTTCGCTCTCTCGACGATCGCCGGTCTCAGGCGATGCCTTTTCAGCCTTTGATGAGAAGTTTGCCCAGTCGCCAGGAAGTTCCAGCTCAGCATCCTCAGTCGATGATCCGTCTACAGATGATCCGTCTACAGATGATCCGTCTACTGGGCTCGACTCTCGCGGTTCGGAGGCGTTTTGGGTGACAGGATCCGACTGGTCATCGCCGATGGATTCGTTAGTCGATTCATCATCGAACCCTAGTCCATCTCCAAATCCTCCAAGCGATTCCGCCTTCTTTGGGGCCGGGGGTCGGTCGGTCGGCGAAGAGGTTGCTTTGGCGGCGGGCTCGCTCGGTTTCGACTGCCTGCCTCGGACACTCGCCTGATCCACCGAGGGTGAGGCGGTTTCTCGCGGGCGGGTGTCTTCGTCACTGTCGTGCTTCGCGCGTGGAGCAAAACCGATTTGGGCCGCTAGCTGCCCCCACGCATCCAAGCCTGACTCTGATTGCTCTTCTCCGGACTCGCGATCGGTGGATTGCGTGCTCTCCGCTACCGCTTTTGTTTCAGACGCCGATTCAGTTGGATGGTCACTTGAGCTGAGGTTGTCATTGGAGGTGTCAATGCCTGTCAGATGTTCAAGGCTCGCTGGCTCCGCTAACGAAGCCTGCGTGTCGTCGTTCTCTGCGTCTTGACTTTCTGGCTCATTGAAACCGAATCCCGGAAGTACCTTAGGTGGTTCGGTTGCCGTCAGAGCGTCAAGTACATCTTCCCGAGTGATTGGACTTGAGGGCTGCTGAGAATCTTTGGTGGCAGGACGCTTGGTTGGTGTCTCAGTTGTATTGCTGGCGTCGGTAGTCGTCGCCGATTCTGACACTGCTTCTGTGACATCCGGAGGCACTTCGACAGATTCAGCTGAAGTAACCTGCTCTGAGTCAGCGATCGTCGCAGGCTCCTTGGGGCTGGTCTCTTTTGCTGCGGGTGGTTTGTTTTTTTTCTCTTCCTGGCTTTTCGCCGGGCCGGGAGTTCCTAGAAGATTGGCAAGGAAATTCCAATGGTCGGATTTCATCGATGGTTCGCAGTTAAATGTTGGTGAATGTTTGACATGCGACTTTCGCCCTTTGCCCTATTTGGCGAGGGGCGGCGCAAAGCCAAGTGGTTGGGCTTCTGAGCGAGGAGGGAATCAAGATCGAGTCCGTCGCCAGAATGTTTCGTCGAAATGTTTTGCTACTTTGAAATTCATCATGGCGAATCGGTTGAAACGCCGAATTGGCTGCCACCTTGACGTGGCCGCGGCGGTCAATTCTCCGCCTCAGTCGAGCT
>JAKMEW010000163.1 GCA_022425745.1 Rubripirellula sp. | reverse complement strand
TGCTTTTGCTGCGTCGTTTCTTCTGCCTTGGAGAAGTGCCAAATCAGCCAGTTGCAAATAGGGAGTGGCGTCGAGAGGTGCTTTTTCTGATGCCCTCGCGAAGCAGCGTCTAGCATCTTCAAGTCGTCCAAGTTCCCGCATTGCCACACCCCTCAGGAGGTCCACTTCGGCAGGCGATTCCGTAAGTCCTTTCTCATCCTGTACCCGATCTAAAGTTGCAAGGACTCGATCATGCCGAGATTGCATGAGATAAATTCGAGCCGTTTCTAACTGTACTTCTGGGTAATCAGGCTGAAGCGATAGGGCTCGGTGGTAAGCTGCCAGTGCTTCATCAAGTTCTTGTGACGCGCGAAGGCAATCCCCTCTCAGCGCCCAGGCCTGAGCGGAGTTTCGGTCGGAGTCGAGGGCCCACTTGCTGTGCTGATCAGCCTCTTTGAGACGTCCCCGTTCTAAGTGCATTCGCCCTAGGCGTTGAACCAATTTTGGATCACCAGCACTGAGTTCAACCGCCTTTTCCATCTGTTCCACTGCCAACGCTTGATCACCTCGTTTCCAGTAAGATTCAGCTAGCCCCCAGTGTGCGCGATCATCGTCATCAGAGATTTCTAAGGCTTCAAGGAAAAGGTTTTCCGCTGAACTCCAATTTCCGTCGTGCATGGCTTGGAATCCTTGCCCTGATAGACGCCTTGCGGTTATAGCTTGGCTTCCGTCGCCAAAGCTATTGATAGCGCGACACCCTGAGCAGGCCAACAAAAAAATGATGACCAAAAACGGAGTGACTGTGGCGGTTGCTGGATTCATCGTTTGGGCTCGTAAACACCGTGTAGCGCAGACGGGAATATCTTGCAATGGTTCATTCATGTAACGCTAGAGCAATTAATTTTTGGGATGTCTTTCTTTTGCATCACATGGACTGGCAAGATCGATTGATGTTGCTAGCTTGGGAAGGGTGTTGTTGCTGAAGCGAGTCAGGATGCTCCAAACACGAAAAAGATCTGGTTTATCTGCTATCGGATTGGATCACATCATGCCAAGATAGCGAGCCGATTGATTAGAAGCTTAGGAGTGATTATTCGATGCCAAAGACTTTTTCCGCGATGGGCGTTGAGTTTCTATATCCCGATAACTGGGTGGTGCAGGCAGAAAGTGAATCAGAGAGTCATCCTGGTGTGATGCTGGATTTGCCTTCGGGTGGCTTTTTTACTCTCGAGCCGGTTGAATCGGGCCAATCGATCGAGGTTTTGGTAGACCAAATTGCGGAAACCTTCAAGGATGAGTACGGTGAGGTGGAAGCAGAGCAATTGCAGTTGAACGCAGTAGATTTACCGGGCGTTCATCTAGCGGTTGATTACCGATTCTATTATCTCGATTTGCTC
The DNA here is from genome assembly GCA_022425745.1 of Rubripirellula sp. GTDB lineage: Bacteria > Planctomycetota > Planctomycetia > Pirellulales > Pirellulaceae > Rubripirellula. The sequence goes on along the minus strand of JAKMEW010000163.1, from coordinate 797 downwards.
ATTATTTCGCGGTTGATGTTCTCGGAAATCTCGGGACGCACTTACGCAATCCAGTTTCAGTCTGAGAGTCGTGATTTTGAGAAGAATGAGCTGGTGATTAACGCGATTTTGAAGCAAATAGAATCGATCTAGACGAGATCTTGTTTTCTCTTTTTTCGACGAAGTTTGCCACAGTCTTTGCATGTCCCCTGAATGATCATGCGATGGCCAGAGACACGAAAACTGATTTCGGTAGCAACTTTATCACGAATGGCGACCAGTGCTTCGCTTTGAAACTCAATTAGCTTGCGGCAAACGTTGCAGTAGAGATGATCGTGCTGAGGGTAGCCGTAATCTAACTCATAGACGGTACGTCCATCGAGTTGAAAACTCTTTAAGAGCCCAGCATCGACGAATTCACGAAGAGTTCTGTAAACCGTAGCGGAGCTGACATAGTTTTCCTCGCCTCGCCGCGGCAATCGGTCAATTAGTTCGTCCGCATCAAAATGGTCATGTTCTTGGAAGACCGCTTCAATGAGGAACTTGCGTTGACTGGTTTGTCGAAGCCCGCGAGTCTGGAGATACTCCTCGAACCGCTCCTGTGGAGACAGTGAAACGCGAAGCGGTTCGAGTGATTCGGAGGAATTCGACACAACTATTAAAGAAAAAGATGGTGATTCGGTCGTTCGATGTTAGCCGCAATCACGACCTAGGTGACAACGGTTTGCGCGTAGAAAGATAAGATCCTTTCTTACCGAAAGCCGTCCATCGTAGCCTTCTTTGACGTGCAGTGAATTTTTAGGCGAACTGATCTAGAA
>JAKMEW010000122.1 GCA_022425745.1 Rubripirellula sp. | reverse complement strand
CCATGGCTCGACGTGGATCATTTGGCGCTTTGGATTGCTTGGCCATGGGAAATCGATCATAGAAATCACTGAGATAGAATCACCGCTCGACCCTAGTATAGCACAGGTCGGTAGAATTCGAGTCACGTGGCAACCATTGAGCCAACGTTGAAGTTTGATTAACAGCCCGCCAAACGAATTCGTCCGCTCGTCTTCGCGTGGTGAAGCAGCCGTAATCATTATCCCCCACTGAATAGCAAAAAATCGTCTGCACCCCGACTTCGCCTTGGTTCACGATTTGACTCGACAATCATTTCATCAGACACAAAAAATCCGGTTCAACCATGCGTCTACTATGCTTCAGCGACCTTCACCGAAATATCTCCGCGGCTGAAAAGCTGGTGACAATGGCCAAGGATGCTGACGTCGTGATTGGGGCTGGAGATTTTGCGACACGTCGTAAAGGCCTTTCAGACACGCTTGATATTTTAAAACAGATCAGGCAACCGACGGTTTTGGTGCCCGGCAATGGCGAGTCCTACGAAGAATTGAAAATGGCTTGCCAATCATGGGAGCAAGCTCGAGTGCTCCACGGAAACGGCTGCAAAATTCTTGGAGTTCCTTTTTGGGGAGTTGGTGGTGGTATCCCAGTGACGCCGTTTGGTGATTGGAGCTACGACTTTGATGAAGAGAAAGCGGAAAAGCTGCTTGCGGATTGTCCACCCGGAGCAGTCCTCGTCACTCACTCGCCGCCCATCGATACAGTTGACCACGATCAATCAGGACAGATCCGCGGATCGAAGGCAATTCGCACGGCCGTCGAGAATCAAGCCCCACTTGCGGTCATCTGCGGGCATATTCACAGCGATTGGGGAAAATCAACCTTGCTGGGGCACACGGTGATTCAGAATGCGGGCCCCGGTGGGGTCTGGATTGAGCTGACCCCCTAGAGTCGGCGAAATACGGGAAGTTGCCAAAATTCGGGAAGTATTGACCCCTAGTAAGAATCTACCGGAACGATCACTTGTGCGTCGCCCGGAACCATGTGCGTCGACCAAAACGTCGAGCACACACGCGGGGAGGCATCTTCACTAGCAAAGCCAACTCCCAATCGCCGACCGGCGCCCGCCGTGATATGATCTACACTGACTTCGACTTTTGAAACATCTGAATTTTGAGGCATGAATGAGTAACGCGGAAAACTCCGTGAGCCCGGAAGTGGCCCAGCAAGCATCCGACGCAAAAGATCGGTTGAATGAACACACCTTGAAGACAGTCCACTGGCATTTCAGTGACGAGACGGGAAGCCCGTTTTGGCTTCAGAAGAAGTCAGAGCTCAACTTTGACCCACTGAAGGATATCAAAAGTTTCGATGACCTGAAGAAGTTTCCCCATTTCGAGGACGAATGGCTTCGCGGTGGCCCAATCACTCGCTGGGTTCCTAAAGGACACGCCGGCAAACCCACCTATGTTTTTGAGACGGGTGGCACCACGGGAATTCCTAAAAGCCGAATGGTGATCGAGGACCACTGGAAGGACTACGAACTTTTCAGTGACACACTCCCTGAAAAATATTTCCCCAAGAACTCCAACTGGTTGATGCTCGGTCCGAGCGGCCCAAGACGGCTTCGACTCGCTGTGGAACACTTGGCTCAACATCGTGGCGGCATCTGCTTCTGCATCGACCTCGACCCCCGGTGGGTGGTGAAGTTGATCAAGAAGGGGTGGATGGAACACCTTGAAGAATACAAAAAACACTGTATCGACCAAGCGGTGACCGTTCTCACTGCCGGACACGACATCAAGTGTATGTTTGCCACTCCGAAACTTTTAGAGTCCTTAGGTGAAGCTCTCGAAGAGAAAGGGACGAGCCTACCTGAAGTTGGGATCACCGGTATCTTCTCTGGCGGGACTGAATTCACACCACAGTGGACGAAGTTTTGTGTTGAAGAATTACTTGGTGGAAGTCCCGAAGAGGGTGGTGTTTATATGACACCAACCTACGGCAACACCTTGATGGGACTTGCATGCAGCAAACCTGTCACCGCTGCTGATGGTTACAAAATTTCGTACTACGCTCCACAACCCCGGGCCGTGACCGAGGTGGTTAGCTTCGACGATTACGATCAGGTTGTGGGCTACGGAGAGACAGGTCGAGTCAAACTCTACACGCTCACCGATGAATTCTTTGTTCCTGGATTCATGGAACGCGACGAAGGAGAAAGAGAAGCACCCTTTGACACCTATCCTTGGGACGGGGTCAGTGGCGTGCGACCGTTCCACGAACTGGCCAGCGCAACCACTGTCGGTGTGTACTAACACCACAGGTTGTTTCAGTTCCTGACCGCATTTCAGCGCAGGGGTAACTCCCCTGCGATATTGCGTCATTGTCTCTCAACGGCACGGTTGCCTTGTGAAGCATTTTGCCCGCTGTCCATTGCTGGGTAAGTCGTGATCGCAACCTGCAACCTCGGCCGTCATCAAACCTTTCCAATAAGTCCACCACTCATTTCTTCTGAATGCCAAATGATTACGCTAAGTCCGCTACGCTGGGGAAAACCTTACGAGTCACTCGATTTCACCAACGTGGTTCACTTCGATACTGGTGAACCGATTGCAAAAATTGGTAACGTCGGCGGTGGCATTGTCGGACGGGACATGCGTCAGGCGCACAAGGCAAGACAGGCTCTACTGCAACTCAGCACTGACGACCTTATCGAAAAGTGCAAAACGGCTGCAGCGCTTTTCGAATCAGGAACTCTCACCGTTGGCGACAGCCAGCAAACGGTCGATGACTTCGTGCATCAACAATCGGCTAGCACGGGTCTGCCCGAGCACATGTGTCGATCGAACATGCAGAAGAACAGTTTCGTCTTGAGCAACATGGATCAGATTCTTGACTGCCTCACCCGCGGGCTCAACCTCTCTATCCTCAGCCGAGGATACGGCGAAGAGGGCAGGGGAGTGACCGTGAGCTTCCAGTCCCAAACTCCTGTATTAGGTGCAGTCCTTCCCAACAACTCGCCGGGCGTACACACACTTTGGCTTCCCGCCATCCCGCTTCAGGTTGGCCTGGCACTCAAACCCGGCTCACAAGAGCCGTGGACCCCTTACCGAATGGTTTCCGCCTTCATTGAAGCCGGAGTTCCATCAGAAGCTTTTGGTCTGTATCCCGGCGGACATGATGCTGGCGGAGCGATCATGACCAAGACGCCTCGCAGCATGATCTTTGGTAGTGCTCAGACCGTAGCGCAGCACGAGGGTAACCCGCGAGTTCAGGCACACGGCCCAGGATTCTCTAAAATCCTGATTGGAGACGATGTGGTGGACCAGTGGGAAAGCTTCCTCGACATTATGGTGGAAAGCGTTCTTAGCAATTCAGGTCGAAGCTGCATCAACTGCAGCGGCATCTGGGCGAGCCGTCACACTCGCGAAATCGCCCAGGCTATTGCTGAAAAGATCGGCCCGGTTGACGTGACTCCGCCTTCGGACCCCGAGGCAAAACTCGCAGCCTTCACCGTGCCTGCAATGGCAACCGGCACCCACGCGATGGTTCAACAAGATCTCGCTGAAGCGGGCGTCACCGATATGACCGCAGATTTTGGTGAGAAGCTGATTGAGAGAGATCATTGTGCCTACCTACGTCCGATGGTTGTGCACGCAGATTCACCGGATCGCCAAGTCGCATCCAAAGAGTACATGTTCCCGTTTGTCAGTGTGGTTGAGTGCCCTGAGCAAGAAATGCTGAAACGAATTGGTCCGACGCTCGTGGGAACCGTTCTCACGAAAAATCAATCGCTGATCGAATCAGCCGGAGCCTGCGTGGAGATCGACCGAGTCAACTTTGGGCCGATTGCGACCAACCGACTGAATTGGCTGCAGCCACACGAAGGCAATATCATTGATTTCTTGTTCCGATCTCGAGCCTACCAAATCGCCGAAATCGCTTGACTTAAATGCTAGCCTAACCTGCTAGGGGTCATCCTGCTCACCGGTGACGGTAGCAGGTTGATTCGGCAAAATATTGGAATAGCACTGGAATAGCACTGGAATAGCACTGGGTACCCGAGCGGATACGCTAGGAATCGAACGAGGCTCGTCTCGGGAAAGCTCGCAAATCAGGGTTGCCACGCCGGCGGCCCATTTGGGATCAATCTGAACGGCGGGTTCGTATTGCGGTGGTTAGCAATCCCCGAGTGTTACCGGAAGCTTTTGTTCCATTCAGAGCCGATCATCGTGGTTCCTTCCAATCCTCCGTCCTACGACCATCTGCCGACTCCGGCAGTCGAAGAAGGTGGAACAGGAGCAGTACCACCGGCCGCGATCGCCCCCGATGGCAATCGAGAGGACACGCCAGCGTTTCAACAACCAGCCTCCGCAAACAGGCGTCACTTTTGGGAAGACCAGCGTCTCCCAGCAGGCTTGATCAGCACCATCCTGCACACAATCCTGCTGATTATCTTGGCATTGCTGACTCTGGAAAAACCACCCAGGGGTGACCGTGCGTTCACAGCATCGAGAGGCAAAGCATCAAAAGAAATTCGCCTCGAAGCCGTCGAGTCGAGCCTAGACAATCTCGATCAAGACCAGACAGTTGAACTGGAGACAGTGAAGATTGAGCTGAGTAACCCGGCAACGACCGAACAGGAGATCCACCCCAACCAACTGGGAAAACCTCAGACACTCATTCCCCTATCCAATCTCAACCTAGCAGCAACAAAACCAAGCGCAACCGAGCGACTACCCGGTAAAGCAAGCCTTGAGAAACGAACACCTCAGGGCCGACTTGAAATGGGCGAGAAGTACGGTGCGACGGCAGAGAGTGAACGCGCCGTTGAACTCGCACTTGCCTACCTTGCGGCTCACCAACGGAACAATGGCAGCTGGTCATTTGACTTGAACCTCGCGCCGTGCAACGGCCAATGCCGACACAGCAAAGAGAAAAACTCGGATAGTGCAACGCCGATCACAGGGGCAACCGGCCTCGCCTTACTTGCATTTCTCGGGGCGGGTCACACACATCAGAAGTCGGGTCCCTATCAGGAAACAGTTCGTCGAGGCATTTACTTCCTGCGTTCGATCGCCGGAGAAACCGAATCGGGATACGACTGGCAGCAGGGCAGCATGTACGGCCACGGCATCGCGTTGATGGCACTTGAAGAAGCCCTCAACATGACTCGCGACGGAAACCAATACGACTCGGATCTTGCTGACTTGGTGCAACAAGGCACAGCGTTCAGCTGCATCGCACAGCACCCCAACGGCTCTTGGGGATACGTGCCGGGACGCCCAGGAGATGTGACGATCACAGGCTGGCAGGTCCTTTCACTTATCGGAGCTCAAAAGTGTGGTGCAGCTCTGCACACCAACACACTGCCCGATGCGAAGAGCTTTTTAATGACAACCTGCGAAGGACGAAACTTTTGGTTCGGCTACAACTCTCCGCCCGGCGAGCCAACCACCGCCGCGATTGGCCTGACTCTGATGCTATTCCTGGGGCAGTCACCTTACGAGACACCCTTCCAAAGAGCTTTGGAGCGACTCGCGGAAACGGGGCCGCTTCCAAACAACATTTACCACAACTATTACACCACGCTCGCACTGCATCATTCACGTCATCCAGCATGGGATAACTGGAATCAGCAGCTTAGGGACTACCTAGTAAGGACTCAGGAGACTCAGGGACACGAGAAGGGAAGTTGGCATTTCAATGAGAAGTGGGGAAATGTCGGCGGGAGACTCTACACCACCGCTTTAGCTGCCATGACACTTGAGGTTTATTACCGATTCATGCCACTGTACGCGGACGATGATCTCTTTCCTCTTTAAAAGAGAACCGGTCATCTACTCCACCGCCGGCTCAAATTCGACCGTCTCCAAGACAAGAAGCAACAGCGTTCCAATCGTTGAGTTTTCACGCCCCGACGCCGTGCTCAACCAATCTCGCCCCGGTCGCCCGTCTCGCCCGAAGCGATGTCTGATGCGAAACACTCGATCAGTGTCGCCTGATTCGCGCTGCGATCTAGTTCGCGTATCGCGCGTAATGATCGGTCTAACCGGTTACCGGTCACGTGTTGCAACCGACCGGCGAAAACTTCGGATCGCATTCGCTGACGAAAGTGCTGAACAGAAATGGAGAAAAGGTCTCGCAACATCGCACGACGCTTGGAAGCATCTTTGCCCACTTCGCTGACTTGCTGATTGAAGAATTTAGCGATCTCAACAGGATTGGGGGCGCGATCCTGCAACAACTTGAGCAACCCATCTCGAACCGCTCCGGATTCGCCTTCCAATAATCTGACCGCTGCATGAATATCCCCCCCCGAGATCTGAACTGCCTCGTGAAGGATTTCATCACCCTGCTGAACTCCGTGCACGTCGCGTAATAATTTACAAGAATCGTCGCGAGAAAGTGGTCCCAGTCGCACGGTCTGGCATCGTGACCTGATGGTGGGTAACTGACGCTGCTCACTCGTCCCAATGAGAATGACAACGGTTTTCGAGGGTGGTTCTTCGAGCGTTTTAAGCAGGCAATTTGCACCCTCCTCGTTGAGACAATCAGCGTCATCAATGACCCCCACTTTCCAACCGCCCATCAGCGGACGGATTCGGAGATCGTGGCAAAAGCCTTCCCGCATGCGATTGTCTGGCTCACCGATGAAGCTAGCGACAGGGATGACCGTTTTATCCTTCGGCTTTTGCACTCGCAAGATGTCAGGGTGTGATCCCGCGACGACCTGTTGGCACGCCTCGCAATGACCGCAGGGTGTCATCTCTTGGGGATCAGAGAGTCGACAGAGGAGCGTTTTGGCAAGCAACTGCACGACGGTGTGCTTGCCGGTACCCGGGGGACCAATGAAAAGGTAACTGCCACCAAGACGCCTCTGGGAGATCGCTGCTTGAAATCCTGCTCTCACAGAACTTTGACCAATCAGTTCGGACCAGCCCTGAGTCATCCTTGATCCCTCTCCCCTTGATGATTACCCGCTGTAAAGTTCCACGGCAGCCAAAGTGACTGTAACCCAAGTCACGGCTGCTTATTGATCGGCATTAAGTAATGCACCTTCGCCCGACGATCTCGTCCGATCAACGTCGAAATATGATCCACGCATGATGTTGGTGGAAAGCTAGCCGTCTATTCACCATGTTCAAGGACGGCAATTTTTTCGATGCGTTGCAAATGCCTCCCGCCATCGAATTCTGTTTTGAGCCACATTTTAACCAGATCATCCACCGGTCGATCGCCAATCAAATCACCTGGCAAGCAGAGGACGTTGACATCGTTATGACGTCGACTCATCTCAACCATCACCTCGTCGTAACACGATGCGGCACGAACTCCATCAAATTTATTCGCTGCAATGGACATCCCGATGCCGGTACCGCAGATGAGGACGCCTCGTTCCGCTTCACCTCGGCTAACTTTTTCTGCAACGACACGAGCGTAATCAGGGTAATCAACCGGTTGGTCTGAATCCGTTCCCTGATCAAACACCTCGTATCCTGCCGCCGTTAGCGATTGGATCAAGCGATTTTTGATTTTGACGCCACGATGGTCACTGGCAATGGCAATTTTTAACATCGGTAACCTCACACCCCAGCTAACTTGCTTGGAAAAAAATCATCATCCAAACCTTCAATCCACGCCTCCAACTCGCTGTCGATCTGCTTGGCACACGCTTCATAAACCTCAACGGGCATCCCAACAGGGTCTGATACATCTCCGCCATCGCGACGAAGCGTCTGAACCCGATCCGAGAGTTCTGGCCAGGCGGCCAAGATTGCGGAGCGATGCCCTCTCGTCATTGTGAGAATGACATCCGCGACATTGATGAGTTCATCATCCAACGGTTGACTGCTATGCCCCGTCAGATCGAGCCCTCGCTGCCCCATCACCTCCACAGCTTGACTGCTGGCGCCGTAACCACGCCCCGCAGCAACGCCTGCGGATAGAACACGCACCAAATCCTCGCGCCCAAACTTTACCCGGAATCGCTCCCGCAACAATGTCTCCGCCATCGGACTGCGACAGGTATTTCCCGTGCAGACCAACACAACCACTGGTTTGATGATTTGATTCATGGCGGCTTCTTCGATCACTCCCTGGTGGCGAACAGCAAAGAACTGGTTCTCCACGGACACGCTAGTTGGCCTACCACCATAACGGGTTGGCCCGTCATCGAGCAGCAGGGGCACGGAATCAATTAGCGATTCAGCCGCGAGAGCGGCGGTCGTGATCGCCTTGCCGTAATCGTCGCTGAGCCCCACAAAGAGTAGCGGACCTCGTAAATAACGATGAATTCCCTCTATCACCCTGTGAGAAACCACTCGAAACGCGACTTGGCCAGAGGACGAAGTCGCCAGAGACGAAGCCCCTCCACAGAGGCACGCAGTGAGCGATTTTGAATCGCTTGAGCTCGCCTCTATCTGCAACGGACCGGGCCAGCATCGCTGAGCCAGCCGACGAACCAGAGGCGACCAATCAACAAGGTAGTCACCGGCCGCCTGAACGCTGGGCAGAAGAAGGGAGCACTGATCGGAAAAATGCCCAGTACCTGGAGGGTTGTCGGTACTTGGAGGGCTTTCGGTGCCTTCAGGGTTCGCAGCATTCGAGGATGCGTCATCCTCACCTCGATCATTGAGCTGATCATTCAGTCGAATCAATTTCTCAACGGCTTCTCGATTCAGGGCGTGAACAATCAGTCCGTATCCAGCCTCAGTGGGTACGGCAACCACTTCCCCTTCCACAAGTGTTTGCACCGTTCGATGCAGATAATCTTGTGGATCGTCGGTATCACGAAGGTCGAGAATCGTTAGCATCTATTGTGACTTTCTCAACCGAACTCGAGTAATTCTCGGCATCTCAATGAAAACCCAATCATTCCAGCGACACCGAACGGGAGGGAAGATATCGTGAATGAACAGCCGATGCAAACGCCACGAAATGGCACCTCGAGTTCGAACTTGAACCGGCGATCCTTTGTGGGGAATTGCATCAGCAGCATGCCAGCCCTTGCGCACTCTATCACTCGCAACTTGACGGCGACCAAGTCACTTGCCTCATCATCGCTGGCGACCGCCGGCGTGTTGACGCTAAGCGGAGGGTGCATCTCGCAAAATGCCGCGCAACGACCCGAGAAGGTTTGGGGACGACGAGGCTTTAGCCCAGGTCGTTTCCTGAAGCCTCGAGCGATTACGATTGACGATCACGATCGTCTGTACATTGTGGACACGACCGGCCGGATTCAGGCATTTGATACCGAAGGAAATTTCTTGAGAGCTTGGAAAACTCCCGAGACGCAAAACGGTCGACCTACCGGACTTGGATTTTTACCCGGATCATTCTCCGCCGGCTCGGATGATGCGTCTCGAATCTTGGTGGCTGATACCCATTACTACCGGGTTCTTTCTTACTCCGTCGATGGCCAACTTAAAGAAGGCGAAACCATCGGTGGAGTTGCGGGGACGGCCCCCGGTGAGTTTGCTTTTGTGACCGATATCGCGTGTGACCATCAGGGGAATCGATACGTAGGCGAATACAACGCCTCAGATCGGATTCAGAAGTTTGATCCCCAAGGTCGATTCATTTGCCAGTGGGGTGGCACGGGCCGAGCACTTGGGAGCTTTGTGCGACCGCAGGGACTGGTAGTACGCGGTGACATTTTATGGGTTGTTGATTCATGCAATCATCGGATCCAACGCTTTGACATCTCCGAGACACCTCCTAGGTTCATTGATGTCTGGGGACAAGCCGGTGCCAAGCGTGGCCAATTCTATTACCCCTACGGACTGGCGATCGCGAGCGATGGGACCGTGTTGGTCATCGAATACAAAAACAATCGTCTGCAGCGATTTTCTCCAGATGGCCAATGGATTGCCTCATGGGGCGGCCCTGGATTCCAGCCAGGGCAACTCAATCAACCGTGGGGCCTGGTGATTGATTCCCTTGACCGGGTTCATTTGCTCGACAGCAACAACCATCGAGTTCAGAGAATCCAGCTGCCCGTGTAGCCTGACCGCGATCCCGAGCACAAACCGAAAATCTTTTTCTGCAGCTGGACCTAACTTGTCATTCGTCTTGCCAATGATTCTCCAAGTGCCGACGAGTTGCGGTCGTCGACTGCTGCTCCTCATGACAACGGAGCATTTTTTAGACGGCTCGCGTCCCCCCAGCAAAGATCGTCCCGGACACAAGCCGGTCGCTCAAACCACCGAAAAGAGAATTCCCGTGAATCACGTCCTACGTAAAGCGATGCAATACTCAGATAACTACGTCATTGAAATGGACTACTCCGATGCCAAAGGTAATCAAACCCACCGAGTTGTCAGCCCGATTCGATTTATGGGAAGTCGACGTTTTCTAGGACTCTGCCTCTGCCGAGAACAACCGAGGCAATTTCAGCTATCTCGATGCAAAAACCTGAGGCTAGTTCCAGCCGATCAAGTGCTGATGCCTGTTCCAATGGCATGACCGACAATGCCAACGACGAAAAGCTCGAATCGCTGATAAGCGAACTTCGAGCCGTTCGTGTACGAGGGCTGAATAATCCCGACGCGTGATGGGGCAGCCCTCGCAAGCCTCCGCCCTACGGAATTTGGTTGATCAAGAGGTGTTGGTCAGTCCAATCGCATCCTCTTGATTGGGGCTGGGAAGTACTGCTCCCGAACGGCTGATCGGCTTTCACTTCCCGGCTGTGTGTCTAGTTTTTCGGAGTGAAGTAGGCTGGGCAAGGAACTTGCCTGACCAGAAATCCCTGATCCGACCACCTGCTCCGCGATCGCAGGCTTCACCCCTCCGTTCTGGTCCGCCTTGCTGCTCTGATCCACAGTGCTGCTCTGATCCACGGTGCTGCTCTGATCCACGGTGCTGCTCTGATCCACGGGCACTTTGTTTGGCATTCCGGTCAAACGCACCATCTGATAGGTGGTATTTCCAAGGTCATGCAGGTCCTGATCTTGAACCTCCACCGGCTGCCGAAAATTATCGAGTTCGAGCTGATCAGCAGCTTGCCGCAGGATGGTTTGGTCGGCTTCGAGCTCTTGGCCGAAGCTGCCGTGTGGCTCCACTCCACCTGATGGCTCGCCGGTCGCGTCCCAATCCAGCATGCCTGCTTGGTCAAGTGGCCCTTGGCGAACGGCGTCGGGCCGCATGGTGCCGCCGCGTTTTAGCTTTCCAGAACTTCGCTCTCGTGCTCTCTCGAGTGCATCCCAGTATGCCTTGTCATTCCAGGGCCCCTCAGTGAGAGCAATGCTGTTGTTTGGCAGCAAAGTCCCTTTTAAATAGTCAACATAGTTGAGTGATTTGTTGTACTCACCCAGTGCACGATAGTAGGAAATTTGAGCATCGGCGCGACGCAACTGACTTTGCAGCACCACATTGACGGGGCTACGTCCACCCTTGAATTCTGCGAGACGAGCTTCGACTTCCTGCTCGGCAGCCTGCCATCGCATCGCATGTGTCTGGACGAGTTGGTAATGGGTTGCTGATTTCGCGACCGCATCACTCAACTGGCTTACCATCAAGCGTTCAGCGTCTTGTAAAAACGCTCGGGACTGGTGAAGCCGTAGCTGTGCACCTCGAACTCGAGCTCGCTCCCGCCGACTTCCGATCGCAGGTGGAGTGATCTCAAGACGCACGGCTCCTTCCTGAAAGCCACCACCGGTTAACTCCGCCAACGCGCTGGTTCCGGCAAACGATTCGCCGATGTCCACACTTCGTCGCCCCGGAGGACCGAAGGTATCACCCACACCGACCCAGCGGTAAAGAAGAGACAAATTGACTTCGGGTAACAGTTGATTCTTGGCTGAGACCTGTTCCAGCTCACGCTGCTTGATAACCGTTCGCCCTTTACGAAGCTCTGGACTCAAATACAGCATTTGTGCAACGGACTCCTCCCAGTCGTACTCCATCCTAGCGAGCGATGGTTCCTCGATAGGTCGGATCAAACGACCGTCGGTTGCTGCAATCCCGAGTAATTCTCGGAGAGCACGCTCGCTACCGTAAACGCCACGTCGTTCATCGGTGGGCAGGTTTGATCCCGCGAGAGATGCCGACAATCTAGCGCGAAAGTTGTAGTACTGTTCTTCAGCTTGAGCCAACTCTTGCTTGGTACCGATACCTTTATCGAAATTGAACTTAGCAAATTTGGCGGTTGCAATTGCACTATTGCGACCGATCACAGCGGTCGAGACATTCCGATAAGCGACGTAAAGGTTCCAATAAGCGACCTCAACATCTCTAACAAGGTTACGAACCTGAACCTCAAAATCTGCAATCGAAAGGTCCTCGTTCAAACTCGCGAGAACGACCGGAATTCGGTTGACGAGGGCACCGCGGTTACGCATCAGAGGATGCTGAACCTGAGCCTCGAGAATTGCAGTCCAGTCACTCGGAACCTGACGGTTGACCGACGAAAGATCGTTAACAGTCGGCTGGTTGTTGCGAGAGTAAATCAACTGCTGCCGGAGCGTTGCTACACCGCCGGTCGCAATCCTCTTACTGATGGCGGCCTGCTGAGTTGTGTCCAAACCTTGACTGAGTGGGTTACTTAGATTGAAACCTGTTCCAGAATTTCTTGCGCGGTCGGTACTTCGCGTATCCACGAAGGCTGAGACCTGAGCGTCAAATTCGGCTAACGCATCCTCAACGCCACCAATTTGATTTGCCCGGAAGACACCACGCGGCAAAACACGGTTCCCATTTCCATCAACGGTCAGTGCGTTTGACTGAGTGGTTGATTGCTGAATCGCAACATCGTAGATGCTACCAACCTGCTCAACGCTTGCGCTGGTGAATTGGGCTGCGACGTTATCTCGAAATTCAGCGTTACCACCGGTGGTGATAAAAAACTTCGAGTTTTGTAATGCGATGGAAACACATTCCTCGACGGTCAAATCCCAAAACTGATATTCATGGTTCCCCATGGATAACGGAGCGGACGACTCGGTGGTCTCGGCAAGACTCTCCGTCTCAACATCTGGGTACTCCACCTGAGTCGCGGAGTTGAGATAGTACTGCAGATCGGCAGGTTCATTCAAAAAATATGGCTGCATCGGCGCGCATCCGGTCGCCATAAAAATGGCGAGACCGAGCTGAAAAAAAGCTGTGATGCGAAACAGCGAACGAGACATACTGCCGTGGCTTCCGGGGTCGTGTTTACAACGCGCACGCAACGCTTCAGCCGCGTGCGGATGTTTTGGGTCGATTGTGGAAGCCCCCCACGATTCGAATCCGCGACCAGAATGAGATCCTGCGTCACGAATCGATTTCGCCCGGAAGTAGGTATCGGACTCGAGAGTGATAAACTTTGACGGTTCGGTAAAAAAAACGGCCAAAAAAGATCACAGACAGCAGATCCCGAAAAAGAACGTTCAAAAGCCTAGAATCTCCCAATAATCCGCTGTCTAGCCTTCGGCTGTCATTCCGACTGCGGGTTTGATAGCTTTTGCTCCTCCATCCGAATTGCTTTTCGCAGATCGTCGCTCGGAATCGGTTGGATCGTGTTTTCGGTCCTCACGGTCTCGGGGCGCGGCCCCATCTGCATCCGTTCCCACGGCTTTTGATAGAAGTAGTGCTTCTCCAATCGACCGCGATCTAGCTTGTACGCCTGCTGATGACTCGCTTCGTGCCAGGCCATTGCTTCGCGACTAGTGGGAGCTAATTGATAAGCGAGCCAACCGGTTCGCCTTGCGGGGCGGTTGTAAAGCCTCGCGTAACCCGCATCCATCCGCACGCCTAGCGGTGGGATCAGATCGATTCTTGGCCAGACCCTTCGATTTTCGTGATCTGGCTGATGCGCCGAAAGATCGAGGGAGAAACCAATGAGCAGTGCGAAACATGTAAGCCAACGCATGGAAAAAACCCAAAATTGCATGGGAATGGACAAAACACCTCTGACATTGAGTTTTGCATCAATGGCACGCTTTAGTCTTCGTCTACGAGTCCTAAGTACCGTGACAACATCTCGCTCTATTCCAAATGCCCCGTATCGGTTGACCCTACCGTTTGCGATCAACTCTGACGACTAAAACGATTTTTGCGATGAAGTTTTCAACGAAGATCAGTCAAGGGTGTAAGAACGCCGGTTTCGCAGCAAGGTTCACATGACTAGCAAAAAACTCTACAACGCGGTTCTGAAGTGCTGTCTAATGAAACTCGCAGGCAGCATTGAACATCAAGCACCCGAAATACTCGACTAACAACTGGGGCCGTACCGTCATGGAAGGCACTACCGAACCGATCTTGGTTGTCATAGGCGACCCGATAGCGGGCAACCCCGCCCAGTTTGCTCTCGAGCGTTCACTCAGAGCCCTCGAGCTTGACTGGAGAGTGCTTTCGTTTGACGTCACCCTCGAAAATGTTTCAGCTGCCATCGAAGGCTTTGCCGTTACCGGAATCGTGGGAGTCATGATCGCTCGTGAACTCGCAGCGAGTGCAGGGTCTTGGCATGCTAGCACAAACAAGACGCAAACCCGGTCCGTGGACTGTCTCTGGCGGAACGACGAAGGCCTCTTTGCTGCGGCAGACCAACTGATTAATTGGCTTGAAACTCAGATTCAAAAATTCCAGGACGGCAAACATCTTTGGGTGGGGAACCAGGAGCCAACGGTTCCCCTAGACCCGACTCCATTCGAACGAGTCTCCCTTGATCATTCGAGTCTCGCAGAGGACATCACCAAAGCCTCGGTGATTGTCCTTTCAGCCGACGATTCAAAGGAACCTGATTTTGATAGAGAAGATTGGCCCGATAATTCCGGACAGACTTTGGTGATTGATCTGGGAGCCGCCTACAACTTGGTCACGCATCTTCGCCAACGCAGCTACCTCGTGATCGGTGAAGATGAATTTCGTGTGGGGGCATTGCAGCATTGCATCCTCAAGTGGACGGGGAAAACCCCCTCGGATGATGTTGTCATTGATGCAATCGAGGAATACCTGAGCGTCTGACCGAGACAATCAATCGACGATCCTCGATGTGGTAAATCGGTATCAAGGAACCCACAGAAGGCTCCCATGGCGAAACGCACCAAGAATGTTCACCGCGAATTGATCGCTGCTGCTCAGAACTTGCGTGATCAAACCTCTGGCTTGACTTTTGCTGAGCCGGTGACTCATGTCTACAATCCGCTTCAATACGCGTGGAAGGCACATGCCGCCTACATTGAGCGAGCGAATCCAGACGGCATCAGAACCCTGTTCATGGGGATGAACCCTGGTCCCTGGGGGATGGCGCAGACGGGTGTTCCCTTTGGAGAGATTAATGCGGTGAAAAGCTGGATCGGTATCGACAAGGCGGTCGGCAAGCCTCAAATCGAACATCCCAAGCGAGTGATTGAAGGCTTTCATTGCAGCCGGAGTGAAGTGAGTGGCAGGAGACTTTGGGGTCTTTTCCGTGACCGGTTTGGTCAACCAGCTCATTTTTTCCAGTCACACTTTGTTACCAATTTTTGTCCACTGGTGTTTATGGAAGCGTCTGCTCGCAATCGGACACCGGACAAGCTGCCCAAGGAAGAACGTGGATTGTTGGATCGCATTTGCCTTGAGCACCTAATCAGGGTGATCGAGATTCTCAAACCCGAGTACCTCGTTGGCGTCGGCGTTTATGCAGAGAAGCAGCTTAAAATGGCCACAGCCACAATGGAAACAACCATCAATACAGCGAGAATTCTCCATCCGAGCCCTGCATCGCCTGCAGCCAATCGAGACTGGCAAGGCACTGCCACCAAACAGTTGATCGACGCTGGTATTTGGTCGTAGCCTCAATCAAACTGATACAAAAGTAGAAGTAACCCTCGCTTCTGAAGTTAGCTGCTAAAAGAGGTAAGACCTCTCAGCCGAGGTGCTCCACCGAGACAAAAGATGACACCTGAATCCTTCCAACAACTCTATAAGTTGATCCGAGGCAGTAAGTGTGCCGCAAAGGTAATCGAGGCGCAAAACCTAGCTACAGAAAATGACTTCCAAGGTTCGTTGGACCATTTACGCGAGGCAAGACAGGCCTACTCAGATCATTACTCGCGGATATTGAAAAAAACTGATCTCGCAGTTTCAAACGCAGTAGCTCCACAAAAGCTCAGCCGCGTAACTCCCCAAAAAGATGACAAGAAGCAGCAGAAGCTTGAAAAGATCCAGCAGGCAATGACGCACTTTGATCAACTCATTGAAAAGATTGAACGTCGAGCCCAGCGATCACCATCTCCACTGCGATCAGAACCGCCATCTCGAGCCCCAGAACCAGCAGCGAGTGATCAAATCAGCGATAGCGATTCCGCACAAAGACCCTTTGGCGCGAGTGCATCAGGCAGCCTCGTGGAGCGTTTACGCGAACTTTATGCCCCACCAATCAATCTCAGTCTCGACCCCGAGCAACTCGCCACCCATTTTCGACTCCAAAAAGTTGAAAACATTGACGACATTCAGATCGAGGGCGTGTACTTAATCCAAACACAAAAAGCAAACGTCCTGATACAAATCCAAGGGATCAAGCCGTTACCAGTCACTTGCGAGTCCACCACGCACCTGATCAGCCTCCTCGATGAACGCCCCATCAGACCCCTAGCGGTTAAGGGACTCATTCAACTCGCCTCAACGCAATCGTGCTTCTTGGTCATTCCCCCCGAGGCTGGTAACTCAGAAACCGACGACACCAAAACACACCCATCATCAAAGTCCACAACGGTTCCTATTCGCAACGAAGAGCCAGGTCGCAACGAAGAGCCAGGGGGTGAGGATGAGCCAGGAGGTGAGGATGAGCCTGGGGGTTTGGAGCCGAGCGGTGAGGTGCAGTCCCCCGAGAACCCCGAGGTGGAACACCAGAACATTCTCGACTTGGGCTCATTCAGCCAACTACTGACCTCGGCTCAGCGGAGCGGCCTTGTTCCAAACGCTGACCAGATCGGTTTTGTACGCGATAAAGAATTTCGGCAGGGGAAATACGACAAAGCTTTCCAGTCGATCGACATGATGCACAATCGTTTTCTCGCCAGCGCCGGACAACGCTTGGCACGCCTAAACCGCGAGGACGTTGATATCGCCGCTGGCCGAATCAAAATCTCGCCTCGTGAACTTCAAGCCAAGCGATCAAGAGATCGTCTCCAAACCCAAGAGGTGGATCGTGCAAAAAGAAGGTTTCAGGTTGTCTTGGAGGGACTTCGGATCCTCATGAACCATGATTCGGCGTCTCAGCGAGAAGGAGAAACCGAGGAGAGATAAAGTGGCAAAAAAGTGAAGACGGGGCGAATCCGACCTTCCTCCACGTCCGATAACGCTCGCATTGAGTGCCGTGTAAGGCACGAGGGCAGCTATTTTGCAAAAAAGTAGGCAACTCAAGAGCGATTGGCGTTGACGATCTGCACTTCGTTCGCCAAATTCTGCCTCTTCACGGAATTGCCGTGCAAGTGGGAGAAATTGCCGCTGGGTTGGATGAGTTCAAACTCATTGACACAGGACTGGTGTTTTCGCCAAACCACCCGACCAACGAAAGTCGTGACCCCATGGGTAAAAAATCAAAAAGATATCGTGCTGCGCTTTCCAAGCAGCCACAAGATTTGCTTCCGCTCTCCGAGGCGGTTGAAGTCCTGAAACAATACGATTCGACCAAGTTCGATCAAACGGTTGAAGTGCATATGCGTTTGGGTGTTGACCCAAACCAAGCCGACCAGATCATTCGCGGCAGCCTTGTTCTCCCTAATGGGATCGGAAAGACGCAGCGTGTGGTCGTCTTCGCGAAGGGCGACGCAGCAAAGGCAGCCGAAGAAGCTGGGGCTGATGAAGTCGGACAAGAGGATCTTGCGAAAAAGATCAAAGACGGCTGGACCGAGTTTGACGTGTGCATCGCTGCACCGGATATGATGGGACTGGTTGGTCCTCTAGGTCGAGTGCTTGGTCCGCGAGGATTGATGCCCAGCCCGCGAGCAGGGACAGTCACCGCAGATGTCGCAAAGGTCGTTGGAGAGTACAAAGCGGGAAAAGTGGAATTCCGTAACGACAAAGGTGGAAATGTCCACTCCGTGGTCGGAAAGATGAGCTTCGATTCGCCAAAGCTAATCGAAAACATCAAAGCGTTCATTGACTTCATTGAGTCAATGAAGCCATCAACCATCAAGGGCACCTACGTTCGCGGCATCGCTATTTGCTCAACCATGAGCCCAAGCGTCCGCATTGCCTCCTAAGTTAGTGGGAATGCAGGCGGAAACGTTTGCCAAAGTTAGGTCAAATCAGTCGTCTAAGTGAATCGATCCGATGAGTAAATACGTCAAAGAGCTCGTTACGCGAGACATTCGCCGCCGTCTCGACGGTGTTGAGGATGCGGTGTTGGTCAATTGCGTCGGTATGGACGCGAACACCACCAGCGAACTCCGCGGAGAGCTGGATAAAAAAGACATTAATTTGTTGGTTGTAAAGAACTCACTTGCTCGACGAGCAACTGAGGGAACGCAACTCTCCGCAGCATTCGAGGGAGCAAGCGGTCAGGTAGGAGTCTGTTGGGGCTCATCTGACTTCGTCTCTCTTGTCAAAGAGATTGTCGAACTTGATAAGGACGGTGCCAAGTTTGACGCCTTCCACGCCAGCGGTGGTGTGATGGATGGCGAAAAGCTGGATGCCGATGGCTTGAAAGCTGTCAGCAAGTGGCCAAGCCGAGCCGAGCAGATCTCATTGCTTGTCGGGCAAATCTTGGGACCGGGAGCCGAACTATCGGCTGCGATGCTCGGACCGGGAAAGAAGCTCAACAGCCAAATCAAGAAAATCAGCGAAGGCGACGAGTAGTCACACCTCGCTTTACTGTAAACCTTTCGTACCAAGTCACCAAACTGTTTTGAGGTATTAGATATGTCTGAAGATACTGCAGTCGCTGAATTCAGCGCAGAGACCAAGGAAATGGGCGACAAGATCGCTGAACTAACCCTGAAGCAAGCTAAAGAACTTAGCGATTACCTGAAGGAAGCTCATGGTATTGAGCCTGCCGCAGGTGGTGGTGCTGTCATGGTTGCTGCTGGCCCTGCAGATGCTGGTGCAGCAGAAGAAGAGCAGACTGAATTCGACGTCGTTCTCACCGGCTTTGGCGACAAGAAGCTTAACGTCGTGAAGGTTGTCAAAAACCTTACTGGCGCTTCGCTCATGGAAGCAAAGAAAATGGTCGAAGGCGTTCCTGCGACCCTCAAAGAAGGTTTGTCAAAGGAAGAAGCTGACAAGGTCAAAGCGGAAATCGAAGAAGCTGGTGGTTCGGTCGAACTCAAGTAGTTCGATCCGGCCAGTAAGCTGTTTGCTGATTGAATGTGAATTGCCTCCTCGGGACGCTGTTAGGTTCGTCTCGGGGCTTGGAACAAACAATCGACAGGGTTGCTCTTTGGCTTTGCCGCAATCCTGCTTTTAAAAACGGTTTTCGGTGACACACCGTGCGCTAATTGCTGTGAATCATTCCAGCAATTAGTCAGCACGTGCTTTCTGGAATCGCTTTTTGTATTTATAGGTGCTTCCTGATCAGCGAAGGAAGCAACGCTGCGCCAATCGGTGCCTACAAAATTCGCGGGCGCACACGCTGCGACCAATCTCTGGTGAGCTTCGCTGCATTTTATTTTCACCGCATAGTCCCTTAGACAGGCTCTCGACGACGGATGAGATAGCTGTGTCGGAGTCGAGTGGATAAGATCAGTCGGTGACACGGAATTGGAGTTAGTCGAACAGGGACCATCGACAGGAATCACCGATCATGCTTACCGAAGAAGTCTTGGAACTATTGCAGTGCCCATTAACAGGTAAGAAGCTATCGTTTGCACCAGATCAGATGATCCTGAAGGTCAACGAAGCAATTGCAAATGGAAACGCCAGGGATCGCATCGAGCAAAAAGTTAGCCAGAAGATTGACGGTGGATTGGTGACCGAGGAAGGCGTCTGGCTTTATCCAATCCGAGAAGAGATCCCCACTCTCGTGGTTGAAGAAGCAATCGATATGCGGCCTACCTGAACCGCACCAACTTGGCACCCAAAGTAAATACCCTTGACAGTGCCTCACCTCCAAGGCCACTCTGGCAAGCTTAGGTCCACTCTGGCCCGTCGTCTTCGGCACCACCTCCGTACCACACTTCCAAACACTCAACCACGCGATCTCTTTCGAATCGGTTTGCCCAAACCGAATCATCCACGTCTAGCCTAACCTCATAATCCCCTTCGTGGAGACAGTCGTCTTCACCACAAAAGTGAGGCACGTCGCTGACCCAAACAATGCGACTGAGCGGTAGATGCTTGTCATCGATTTTGATCAGCGGAGACGTCATTTCAGCTGGCTCAATCTTCCATCGGTATTGTTAATGAGTACTTGAGAACTCTCGATCCCGAATGGGATAAAGCCCGAGGAGTTCTCCACATTGGCCTAGCCTCTGTGTTTTGGCCTCGCCTCTGTGTTTTGGCCTAGCCTCTGTGTTTTGGCCTAGCCTTCGAGCTTCCGACTACGCTCAGCCGATGCATTGACAGCCTGCATCAAGGCATTGCGAAGACCGTACCTTTCAAGCTCTGCAATTGCAGCAATGGTGGTTCCACCGGGACTTGCCACTGCGTCCTTCAGTTCACCGGGATGACGCCCCGTTTCCTCGATCATTTTCGCGGTACCTAAGACGGTTTGTGTGGCGAGTTTCATAGCGAGAGGCCTCGGAAGACCAGCCTGAACCCCGCCGTCCGCTAAAGCCTCAATGACGAGGCAGACATAAGCGGGGCCAGAACCACTCAGACCCGTTACAGCATCCATCTGCGATTCAACGACCTCTACCGCCAACCCGACACATCCAAGCAGATCCTGAATCCACTGGCGGTCGACCTTGGTCACGTCTGCACCACAGCAAAACCCGCTTGCACCCTCCCTCACCAAACTCGGTGTATTGGGCATGACCCTAACAATTCGATCATGCCCGACGCACTGCCGGAGGCTCGAAAGCGAAATGCCAGCTGCAATGGAAATCACCAGATTACCTTGCAAATCCACGCCATCTGCACTGGTGACGCTAGCAATCAGATTGGGCTTAACGGCGAGCAGTACGACGTCACAGGACGCCGCAGCTTCGGCCAACTCCATGCATGCCACCCCTGGCTGGTGCTCTTTCCACCAAAGACGAGTCTCCTCGCAAGGATCAACAAAGCAGACTTCGCTCGACGGGAGCAGCGAAGAGGCCAACACGCCCCCCAGTAAAGCCCGTCCCATCTGCCCGCCACCGACCAGTGCTAATCGCTTTGATTTCATGCTCTTCTCACGAGTTTGCTGCCACTTCCCATTCCCCCCACTTTAGCTGACTGGTCGAAGGGGTGCGAAAACGCACACTCCGGGGGGAACGTCACAATTGACCCTCTGACTCAGCAGCCTTAAATTGATCGGTTTTTCCCTTCGCAAACAACCCAGAATTCGCGGCGCCCCCCCCGAAACCATGTCTTGGCTTCGTAAGCGTCGTCTAGTCATCAAGAGAGAATCACGTGGACGAAGCAATCAGTAAAGCAGATACCCTGATCGAAGCGATGGGCTGGATCCGCAGATTCCGTGGCAAAACAACCGTCATCAAATTGGGCGGCAGCTTGCTTGATGATCAGGAAGCGATGATGCATCTACTGCTAGACGTCATCTTCATGGAATCGGTTGGAATGAAACCCGTCATCGTTCACGGAGGAGGCAAAGCAATCAACCGCGCACTCGCAGAAGCAGGGATTGAGCCAAATTTCGTGCGAGGACGACGCGTGACCGATCAGGCGACGTTGGAAGTGGTCGAGTCGGTACTCGCGGGGGATCTGAATGTTCAATTGACCGAAGAAATGGAACGACTGGGTGGTCGCGCAATGAACCTATCATTTCGCACCACCAATGTCCTTTTTGGGGAACGGCACCAAACAGAAGACGGCGATGACATTGGTTTTGTTGGAGAAGTAACGCGTGTTGATCGTAGCGTCATCGAAGGTCTTGCCTACACCGACCAAGTGCCAATCATCCCATCAATGTGTGAGGGTGAAGATGGACAGAAATACAACGTTAATGCAGATACTGCTGCAATGGCCGTTGCCCAATCACTCGGTGCTGAAAAACTCGTATTCCTATCCGATGTCAACGGTGTACGCCGAGACAAGAATGACCCTTCCACCATCATCCACACGCTAAACAGCCAAGAAGCAAAGCAGTTGATTGCCGAAGGAGTCATTGATTCCGGCATGATCCCCAAGGTGGAAGCCTGCCTCGAGACTCTGGGGCGTGGAGTGAGGAAGGTTCACATCATTGACGGACGAGTACGGCACTCGCTTCTGTTGGAAATCTTCACCACTAGCGGGGTTGGCACCGAAATCAGCCAATAACGACGTGGCTAATGACATCTCGTTCCCCGATAACTGAACTGCTCATCAGAGCAACGAATTAAGTCGGCAACCACGGCACATCGAGTCGAGTCGAATCGCATGAACCAAAACCAGGACTCATCTCACGAAGACCCCACTGATGAGGTTGCGTTACCAGAAGGTGATGCATCCCCAGACGAGATGCGTAACGACGATCCTGAGTCAGACACGATTGATGAGATCTCGCGCACCGACTCTCACGAACCAGAAGACGGCGACTACCAATACGTCCCTGACCCTGCGGCATCCGAACCATCTCAAGAAACCATTGCAGACGACGGAGATCCTGTAGTGGCGGCCGAAGAGGAAGAGGACGAAGGAACGGAGGATGAAGACGAGTACGGAGACGAAGATGCTCAGAATGAAGAGGATGCCGTGGAAGACATCGAGGATGAAGAACTAGTGCAGGACGAGTCTGACGAAGAAGAACAGGACGATGAGAACGAACTAGTCGACGATGAGGACGAGGAGTACCAAGAAGAAGACGAAGACGAAGATGCTCAGGACGAAGACGATGCTGAGGAAGACATCGAGGACGAAGAACTAGAGCAGGACGAGTCTGACGAAGAAGAGCAGGGCGATGAGGACGATCTAGTCGACGATGAGGACGAAGAGTACCAAGAAGAGGACGAAGATAGCCGGGGCGAAGATGATGATGACGCGTCAATTGAGAACAGAGACCAAAACAAAGACGGCTCGCAACCGCGTGACTTGGAAGCGATCACCCTATCTCCGATTGAAATCGATCACAGTGTGCTACCCGTCGGGGTACTCAGCGCACTCGATGATGGATCGGGCGTTCTCGTCGATGCTTTAGCTGGCCGCTGCAGTGCCCTTGGATTTGGTGCCAAACGGCCCCATGAAACAGTGCAACAAGTCCTCGAAAACCTGACCACAGATTCAGCAATTTGGCTTGGGAAAGACACCACCGAATCAGCTCCTGAGATTCGGCCGTTGTTCCTGACAAGCCTCAGCAGCACGGCCAGAAAATCTCTCGGCTCCTTCTTTCCATCCGGCATGGGGATTCCCGATGGCTTGATCCAAATAAGCCCCTCCGCAGACGCCGCGATCGACAACGCAATCTCGATGGCACGACGGCTCAAGGGAGATTCCTGCTATCGAACCATCGCGATTGCCGGCAGTGACCATGGACGAACCGGCATGTGCCGATCAGCCACTGGAATACCGGAGGTTCAAGAACGATTCGGTCCAATGATGGCTGGTTTCACCCACGTTCCGATGGGTGATGAAAAGACTTTAACCGCAGCACTCGATGAACAAACCGCTTGCGTATTAATCTCACCGGTTAACCTCCAAGATGCAGCCATTCCTTGCGACGCAAAGTTCCTTTTGCGGGTTCGAGAATTGTGTGACCAACAAGACATTCCACTCATTATCGACGAAACCCAGGTTGTCTTTGGAGCTTCCGGGCATCCGGCAACCTTCCAAATGCTCGCGAATATCAATGCAGACTTGGTCATTTTTTCCGCTGGACTGTTCAATGGAATCACCGGTGGCTTGACGCTAGGCAATTCTGAATTCGCAAAAACAAACGCGGACAATCTCGCAGATTATCCACTCCAAACAGCTATTCTTATCGACACATTAACTCAATTAGACGAATCCGAACTCATCAGTCCGTTACCCGACGACATCCATCCCCTCGCAATCAAGATCGCCGAAGCAATCAGCGGCTTTGAATTTGTCCGAGACATCAATGCGACTGGATTGACGATTGGCATCGAATCAGACATCGAATCCTCTCATGTGGTCGCAACCGCTGCTCGTCATGGACTGCGTCTTGCGAGCTCTGGCCCGACTGCAGTTCGGCTGCAACCCCCACTGCTGCTCGGGGAAATTGATCAGCAAGCACTCATTGAGCGAATCAGCTCCACCATGGAAACGCTCGAGCAAGAATTCTCTGATCCAGCTCTTTAGAGAAAATCTCGGAAGAAAAAACTGAAGCAATTAAACTACTGCGATGAAACACCTACTAAGCCTATTTGATCTTACCG
>JAKMEW010000063.1 GCA_022425745.1 Rubripirellula sp. | reverse complement strand
GTCTCATACCCAAGATCATCAGCGAGAATCAGTACTAGATTAGGCTGCCGTGCATCAGCAATCGGAACAATGACGAAAATCAATAAAAACATCAGGGTCAAGCGAAACCCTTCTCGCGTCCAATGCTGGAATCGGTGTTCAGAACAAATGTGACAGGGACGAACGAACGTTGGAATCATTTACTTCACTACCTAACCAGACATCAAACATCGACCTAAACTCAACCTCGGCAGCCTCACCACTCGCCGTCACGTTTGAATTTCTCGCGGGTTGCGGCACCAAAGGCTTTGGCCGCCTCGTTCAGCTTCTTGAGCGTCAAAGCTGAATCCAATCCCGCACAACTCCGCGCCGCAGCAATCACCGTATTGCACTCGTTTTGATCCATAAACAGAGACGCATCGAGCAGACGGTCTTCATCCTCTTCAGGAACCGCGAGAAACCCATGTTTGTCAGCGTGGATGAGTTGCCCCGGTTGGATTTTTCGACCGAACACTTCCACCTCGCAGTTCCACTGCACCGGCACGACATGAGCATGCCCCACACACAACCGGCGTGCCAACGCTTTGAACCCCGCATTAGTCATTTCGTCGACATCACGAATCGCACCATCGGTGATTGTTCCGACGCAGCCCAGAGCCCGATGAGTGTTGCTGTTGACCTCGCCCCACAGAGAACCGATCACACGCGGCTTATCACGATCCTGTACCACCACGATTTTCGGTCCGGGAACACTTGCCACGTACTCGCGATAATCCGCGCCAGCCGCCTTGTTTTCTTTGTGCTTCGCACTCGATGGCTCAATCACAACGGTCACCGCATAGCCAACCATCGGCCCCATTTGAGGCATGAAGTCATGCGTCTCTTCGAGATTAAAGGCATCACCGGCGATATCCGATTCCGTGATCTGCTCCCAACCGTTATAGATCGTCGGAGTATTCCAGCGTTTTAACTTTAACAAATCTGAGTGCGACAGTGCCATGTTTCAAGTCTAACCAGAGAGGGTAACGAGCCAGAAATTTCGACGCGATGCATCGAGCTTTTCTAAGGCCGAAGTGTGACGGCGGTTAATTGAGCACACAATGTCTCTTCAAGCAAATCCGCCACGTCTCTTCAAGCAAAGCCGCTAAGCTTTGAAGGCACCCTGCCCGAAGTAAGCGTCTCGCAAAATCTGCATTGTGTGGAGAACGGGAAGTGGCGAATCGCTTGCGGCGAGGTGTGTCTTTAGTTGCGTCATACAACCAATGTTTCCAGTAGCAACCAAATTCGCGTTGGTCGCCAAAACATTTCTGGTTTTTTGCTTCCCAAGCTGCGCTGCGACCTCAGGTTGATCCACGTTGTAAGTCCCAGCCGATCCACAGCACAGATGCGAATCAGCGATCTCAGCGAGCGTTACGCCCGGAATGCGTCTCAGCAACTCGCGAGGCTCACTTTTCACGCCTTGGGCGTTGGCTAAATGACATGCATCATGGTAGGCGATGGTGGAAACGACTCCCGAATCAGGTACCTCTGGAAGATCACCCAAACCACGCAGGAAAACCGAAACATCACACACTTGGCTACTGAATGCTTTCGCTTTCTCCTCGTCTGGGGTCCCCGCGAGCATCAAAGGATATTCATCCATGCCAGATCCGCACCCGGCAGCATTGGTAACAATCGCATCAACATCACCGGGAAAGGCGGCCAGATTTTGACGAGCAAACTTTTGTGCCTGTTTAAGATTCCCCACATGCCAGCTCAAAGCACCGCAGCATCGCTGCGCCGAAGGCACCACAACATCCACTCCGCAGTGATTAAGCACCTCGATGGTTGCCGTATTGATGTCTGGATCGAGAACACTCTGTGCACAGCCGGTCAACAGGGCAACACGAGCACGTGCCGGGTTGCCGCCCCGTGTTGTGGCAGGATTGAACTCTTTCCAAGACTGCTTTGCGGGCAACTGATCCGGCAGGAGTTCTAGCATGACTCGCAGCGAAGCTGGCAGACAACCGGCAAACCACTTGGCGAGTCGCCCCGACTTGGCCGCAACACGAAAGCGACTTGGGTATGGCAACGTCTGCTGCGTTAGAAGACGCTGAAATCGGCTTAACAGTGAACGCCGTCTCTCGGATTCTGCTTTTGCACGAAAAGGACTAATCAAATCTCGATAAGGTACACCCGACGGACAAGCCGGTTCACAAGCAAGACAACCTAAACACGCGTCAACATGTGGCAGCGCATCGTCCATCTCCATCTTGCCCTCGAGCACTTCCTTCATCAGAACGATGCGGCCCCTCGGTGAATCCACTTCCTGCCCCAATTCCTGATAGGTGGGACAGACGGCAAGACAAAACCCACAGTGCACACACGTGCTCACCGCATCGGCCATCTCCTTGCCATGAGCACCGTGTTTACCAGGTTCAATATTGTGCAACATTGATCACACTCCGGGAAATCTTGACTGGGGATCCATCGCCGCTTTGACCGCTTGCTGCATCTGCGTTTTCGGCCAGAGCCCGAGTTTGCATCGATCAACCGCTAGACCTGACGTACTCGGCTCCCCGTTTTGATTTTCGTTAAGACCAACGAAAGCACTTGATCCAGAAGAAACAACAAGCCCTGACAAGCCGTGACCAAGAAGCAATTGCGACAACCAATCAAGTTTGGCCGCCCTATCCAACGCAACCCAAGCGACGTTACCACCCACACTCAAGTGGACACGAGCACCGCCGGCAAGAAGCTCACTTTCCACCTTCAAGAAGGCAGACAGATTGATGGGGACCTTGACCATGACTGGACTCTGAAAACCACTCCAATCAAATTCCTTGATCGCAGTCCAATAAGCTTCCGCATCAGCATCGCTCCACTGCTTTCCATCGGGGTAACGTTGGCGCAGTTCACTCAGCAGATCAGGCAAGACTTCCCGTGGACCCGCCAGTCGAATTGCGAGCTCTCGGCACTCAGGACGATAATCGAGTGCATCAACTTCCAGTCGACTCGAAGCGATGCCAGCGATCCCATTCATCGCCGCGGCATGATCCAAAAACGGCACGCCCCACGTGAGAGTACTCACGGGTCTGGGAAAGACCTTGAAGGTCACATCCACGAGAATGCCATATCGGCCTAGGCTTCCCACCATGAATTTAGGGAAGTCGAATCCAGCGGCGTTTTTGACCACTTTGCCGCCGCCCCGAATCAGCCTGCCTTGGCCGTCGAGCCATTGAATCCCAATTAAAAAATCTCTCACACCGCCAAAACGAAAACGGCCTGGCCCCGACAGCCCCGCAGCGATGGTGCCTCCCAGTGTCGCACCAGCACTCAACAGAACAGGGTCAAATGGCAGATACTGACCGCGTTGATTCAGTTGAGCTTCAATCTCAGAAACTCGAGAACCAGCCCAAGCGGTAAAAGTAAACTCAGACGGTTCATACTCGATCATCCCCGACATACCGCCGAGGGAAATAAGGGAGCAATCGGCATCGAGAGTTAATGGCAACTTGGTGCGATTACCAACCGGCAACACCTTACCGTTGCAGGTGACCATTTCGGTCAAGTCCTCAAGGCTCTTGGGCTTCAGTAGTTCCTTACTCACGACTGATCACCCCCGCTTTCTCAAGAGGATGCAATCCCACCGTGGACAGGGCCGGAGCCTCATTCCCCGGAAACATCTTACCGGGGTTTGCAATCCACTTAGGATCCATTGCCGAACGCACCTGAGCCATCATCTCCATTGAAAGTGAATCATACATCTCCGGCATGAAGTCTCGCTTCTCCATCCCAACCCCATGTTCACCGGTAATTGAACCGCCCATCTCAATGCAAATACGAGACAGTTCACCGGCAACCTGCTCGGCACGATGCAGCGCACCTTCTTCTTTTCCATCAAACATGATCAGCGGATGCAAGTTCCCGTCGCCAGCATGGAACACATTCGCAATTCTCATCCCCGATCGCTCAGCGAGTTGCTCAATTCG
Organism: Rubripirellula sp.; assembly: GCA_022425745.1. Classification (GTDB taxonomy): domain Bacteria; phylum Planctomycetota; class Planctomycetia; order Pirellulales; family Pirellulaceae; genus Rubripirellula. The sequence goes on along the minus strand of JAKMEW010000063.1, from coordinate 1,219 downwards.
CACCAAAGCCTCACCGAGACGTTTCCGAGGTACCACGCCATCCTGCACCAAGAAATCGGGACTGAGTCGGCCAACTGCAGAAAACGCGCTCTTCCGACCACGCCAGATCGACAAACGCTCGGCATCATCCTCGGCCACGCGTTGTGCAAACGCATCCGTCTTTACGAGAACCGCCTCTAAGCATTTGATCTCGTGCTCAAGACGCTCTCGCGGCCCCTCAAGTTCAACGATCAGAACTGCCGCAGCACCCTTCGGATAGCCGCAAGCAACAGCCGCCTCCGCCGCCTCGATGGACAATGCATCCATGATTTCAAGAGCCCCCGGAAGAAGCCCAGAGTCAATCACTGCAGAAACGGCGTCTCCCGCTGCTTGCAACGACCGGTAGCCAACCAACACGGTATGAAACTTTTCTGGCTTTGGAAGCAAGCGAAGGGTCACTTCCAATGCAACTCCGAACAGCCCCTCGCTGCCACAGAACAATCCGGTGAAATCCGGCCCCACACTCTCGAGGCTTGGACCACCCATCTCGACCACTTCACCTGTGGCAAGAACCGCCTTGCATCCGATTACATGATTGGAGGTCATTCCGTATTTCAAACAGTGCGCACCGCCCGAATTAAACGCGACGTTTCCACCGATTGTGCAAATACTTTGGCTCGAAGGGTCCGGTGCGTAGTAAAGACCGTGCGGTGCGGCGGCGTTGGTGACATGCTGATTGACAACCCCCGGTTGAACCACCGCGATTCGTTCATGCGGGTCCAATTTCAGAATACGATTCAGGCGGTTGAGGGCAATCACAATTCCATTTGCGACCGGAAGTGAGCCACCGGACAAACTCGTCCCGCTACCGCGAGCGACAAATGGGACCTGATTTTGGTGGCACCAAGCGACCGCAGCAATCACCTCTTCCTCGGTCTCGGGAATCACCACCGCCAAAGGCTTTGTTCGAAATGCGGTTAAGCCATCGGACTCGAATGCTGCCAAATAAGCAGGATCACACAACAACCGACCCGACGGAAAAATGGACTCCAGCCCCTTGAGTAAATCAGCCATTGTTCACCCCGTTATGATTTCACAAAGTCAGCCGAAGTCAGCCGAAGTTATCCGAAGTTATCCGAAGTTATCCGAAGTTATCCGAAGTTATCCGAAGTTATCCGAAGTTATCCGAGGCAATCTTTGAGAGCAGCGATTAACGTTTCGACGTTGCGGCGTGTGGCGC
>JAKMEW010000047.1 GCA_022425745.1 Rubripirellula sp. | reverse complement strand
GGTAATGAGCCTGGCCGTGATTGCGGTGACGGCATTCAGCAACCTGGCCGTCAGCGCGATTCGCAATTTTATTCCGAGTGCCATCCGTATCATCGTTCAGATGGTCGTGATTGCGTCCTTGGTGATCGTAGTCGACCAAATCCTCAAGGCATATCTGTTCGACATCAGCAAGCAGTTGTCGGTCTTTGTCGGTCTGATCATTACGAACTGTATCGTGATGGGCCGAGCGGAAGGCTTCGCAATGAAAAACGGTACCGGCCTTAGCTTCCTCGACGGGATCGGTAATGGCCTCGGCTACGGACTCGTTTTGATGTTCGTCGCATTTTTCCGTGAACTGTTCGGCAGCGGCACACTGTTCGGCATTGAGATTTTCCAACTCGATCGTAACGGTGGCTGGTACAACCCAAACAACTTGATGCTGTTGCCGCCTAGTGCGTTTTTCATCATCGGCCTGCTGATCTGGCTCATCCGAGTGTGGAAGCCAGAGCAGATTGAGGAAGCCTGAGCGAATTGAGGAGGCTTCATCACCGGATGACGCCTGACCAAGACCTAACCCAACCCTTCACCATTTGAGCCATCCGGTTAACTGCCGGAGATCCGAAGATCGGACCAAGCTATTATGGAACATTACATCAGCATCTTTCTGACCGCGGTTTTCATCGAGAACCTCGCGTTAGCCTTTTTTCTCGGTATGTGTACGTTCTTGGCGATTAGCAAGAACGTGAAAACTGCCTTGGGCCTCGGCGTAGCGGTGATTGTCATCGAAGGCATCACGATTCCAGCCAACCAAGCGATCTATTCGCTATTCCTCAAGGAGGGAGCCCTGACGTGGATCAGTCCATCATTTGCCGAGGTTGACCTCTCGTTTCTTAGCTTCATTAGCTACATCGGCGTGATCGCGGCGATGGTTCAAATCCTCGAAATGTTCCTCGATAAGTATGTTCCCGTGCTCTACAACGCCCTGGGCATCTTCCTCCCACTGATTACCGTGAACTGTGCGATTCTAGGCGGTTCATTATTCATGTCTGAGCGAAGTTACAACTTCCCTGAGTCCGTTGTGTACGGTCTTGGTTGCGGGATTGGATGGGCTTTGGCGATCGCGGCTCTTGCCGGAATCCGAGAGAAACTTAAATACAGTGACGTTCCACCACCGTTACGCGGTTTAGGAATTACGTTCATTACCGTTGGTCTGATGGCTTTGGCCTTTATGTCGTTCGGCGGCATCCAACTGTAAAGCCGTCTCGCAAAACAACTTTTCCACTCCCAAAACAATAGACTCTACTAAGAGCTGGTAACGATGGAAGCAATACAATGGGACGTCGTGGTCTACGGCGTTGTGATGTTCACCGCCGTTGTGATCGCATTGGTCCTGATCATTTTGGCTGCCAAGAGCCAATTGGTGGCGTCTGGGCCGGTGAAGATTTTGATCAACGATCAAAAGACTGTAGAAATCCCCGCGGGTGGTAAGCTGCTAGGTGCTCTGGCTGATGCTGGTGTTTTTGTCAGTAGTGCTTGTGGTGGTGGCGGCACGTGTGCTCAGTGCCGAGTGAAGGTCACCGAAGGCGGGGGTGAAATCCTTGCGACCGAAAAGGATCACATCAGCAAGAAAGAGGCTGCCGAGGGCGAGCGATTGAGCTGCCAAGTTGCAGTCAAGACAGACATGACCGTCGAGGTGCCTGCCGAAGCATTCGACACCAAGAAGTGGGTCTGCAAGGTTCGCAGCAACGATAATGTTGCGACCTTCATCAAAGAACTCATTCTTGAACTACCTGAAGGCGAAGACGTGGACTTCCGCGCAGGTGGCTACATTCAGATTGAGTGCCCGCCACACGAGGTTCACTACAAAGATTTCAAGATCCACGAGCGATTCCACGAGGATTGGGACAAATTTAACATTTGGCGATTTGTCTCCAAAGTGGAAGAACCGGTTGTGCGGGCCTACTCGATGGCCAATTATCCTGGGGAAAAGGGCATCATCATGCTGAACGTTCGTGTGGCTTCCCCGCCACCGCGTCTACCTGATGTTCCCCCTGGGAAAATGAGCAGCTGGATTTTCGACTTGAAGCCAGGTGACGAAGCGACGATTAGTGGTCCTTACGGTGAGTTCTTTATTAAGGACTCACAGTCAGAAATGGTTTACATCGGTGGTGGTGCAGGGATGGCACCGCTGCGAAGTCATGTCTTTGAACTTTTCAAACGACAACAGACCGATCGTAAAGTCAGCTATTGGTATGGTGGACGAAGCTCCAGAGAACTTTTCTACGTCGACCACTTCCGTAAGATTGAGGAAGAGTTCCCGAACTTCAAGTTCAATATCGCTCTCTCGGAACCACAACCAGAAGACAATTGGGACGGGTACGTTGGCTTCATCCATCAAGTGCTGTTGGAAAACTACCTCAGCACACACCCAGCTCCAGAAGACATTGAGTATTACATCTGTGGTCCGCCGATGATGAACGCCGCAGTCTTCAAGATGCTCGATGACCTTGGCGTCGAGCCAGAGAATATCGCCTACGATGACTTTGGTGGTTAGTCGATAATCTCCCCACATGAACCAACTGTTTCTCGAATAGAACCAGTTGCCCATCGAAGAAATATTTCTCACGGCATTCGCGTCAAGTGAATGCCGTGTTTGCGTTCCAGCCGGAATCATCCTGTATCATGCTCGGTGCCCCCCCAAAAAAAATTTGCACGGTTACTGGCTGAATCCATGAGAGTCGTACGCGTGAAGCCCTTTTGCAGCATGAAACAGCCAACCATGGCATGTCGAGTAGCCCCATTCTGGGAACGAGTCGTTGGCTTGTTACTCTGCGTCATCTTGTATGGTTACACGCAAGCTGATGCGCAAACTCCCGAGACTTCTTCAAAGGGGCAGATTGCTGAATTTTCCGGCCCAACGATGGGGACGAGATTCACGATCAAGATTTTCGAATCGCCGAACTTCGAAGAGGACGTTCGACTTGAGGTGGATGCGTTGCTTCGGAGAATCAACGACCAGATGTCGACCTACCTGCCGAAGTCAGAGATTAGTCGCTTCAATGATTCACAGTCACTGGATTGGTTCCCTGTAAGTCCAGAGACTGCGACGGTCACACAATTCGCACAAACACTCGCTGAGAAAACCGGTGGTGCTTTTGACGTCACCATTGAACCGCTGGTCAATGCGTGGAGCTTTGGCCCCAAAGAGCGAAAGCGAGTTGTTCCAACGGACCAAGAAATCGAGCAACTGCTTGAGGAGGTCGGTTACGAGAAATTTCAGGTTCGGCTAGATCCGCCAGCACTGAAGAAATCCGTACCCCATCTCGAGATCGACCTTTCGTCGGTTGCCAAAGGCTACGCCGTGGATCGGGTTGTCGCAAAGCTCAACGAACTGGGTGCTGCAAATGTGTTTGTTGAAATTGGTGGTGAGGTTTGCACCAGTGGTGACAAAGCCGGAATGCCCTGGCAAGTTGGCATCCAAGTACCCGACATGATTCAGGAAGCGATTCTGCTTGCTCAGCCTCTCAACACGACGCCGGCAAGCGATCAGGCCATGGCGACATCGGGTGATTACCGCAACTATTTTGAAGTTGACGGAATTCGCTACTCACACACAATCGATCCCCGCTCAGGTCGGCCAATTGAACACGGACTCGCGTCCATTTCGGTGATTGCTTCAAACTGCATGGAAGCCGATGCGTGGGCAACAGCAATCAACGTACTCGGTAAAGAGGCGGGAATTGCTTTGGCCGAAGCGGAGGGACTATCGATCCTTGCGGTGCAGCGAACGGAGGATCGATATGAGTACGTTGGTACCGGACTTCTTGCTGATCACGCAGCTAACCTGAGTAAAAACCTTCCTAATTCTCAATCAACTTCGAAATCTACCACATCCGAAACGTCGCAAAACACCTCACAGGCAGCATCGAGTAAAGGGTCGGGTAACGGGTCAGGGGCGACCATGATCTTGACAGCTCTAGTACTCGGTTTGATCATCGCTGGAATGGCGATTGGTGTCATCTTCGGACGACGCTCGATAAGCGGATCATGTGGAGGACTCGCAAACCGCAAAGACGCAGACGGGAACACGAGCTGCGCTTTGTGCAGCAATCCATCTGATGCGTGTAAAGAATTGCGAGAGCGAATGAACGAAGAAACCACGAAGACAGTCGACTAAAATGGGAACCAGAGATGGAAACGCACGATCGAGACGATGAACTCTCTGGGTCACACAGCGACCAAGCGTCACCGGCTAACCCCAGCACGTTGAAACCACAGAAAAGGCGTGGTCGTCGAATTGCGGTCGGCTTGCTTCTGGCCTCAGCGACAATCGCGATCGTCCAGCACTGGGCTCCGAGTACAGATCATCAGATCGCCAATCTCATCACAATTGCAATCGTGATAGCCGTCTCCATTCAATTCACGTGGAACCTTCATTGGCTAGCGGTCTCCAAAGACAAACGATGGCATGTACCGCTTGCCGTGGTTGTCCTCAGCATTCTCGCCCCCGTCCTGTTTGACTTTGAGGGATTCAGTGGTGAGATCGTTCCTCAAATACGGTTTGCTTTTGGGTCACGTGGCCCGAAATTGCAGCAAACGCTCGCCTCACAAGATGCCGCGAGTCTCCCTGACTCTCAGGACGTCGAATCAACAGAGACCACCGATTCAATCTCAAGCGAATCCGAACGGCGA
>JAKMEW010000038.1 GCA_022425745.1 Rubripirellula sp. | reverse complement strand
ATCTCATCACAAACGGATCCAGCCGAAATTTGGCCGGGCCACCAAGCGATTGTTGGCACGCGGAACGCTCCCTCACTCGTCGTGTAGCCGCGACCGTGTAGAGGCAGGTTGCTACCTCGCGAGAGATCACCAAGAATCCTCGTCAGGGGCGCTCCGTTATCTGAAGTCCAAATCACCAGAGTCCTCTCGTCAAGGTTTAGCTTCTCCAGAGCATGAAGGATCTCGCCTGTCGACCAATCAATCTCCTCAATCGAATCGCCCCATGGTCCATTCTCACTACGACCACGAAACGCTTCACTGGAAAAAGGTGCTGCAGTACTCCCGGGCATCGCCTGAGGGAAATAGAGGAAGAACGGTTCGTCTCGGTGGTTCTCCATAAACCTGACAGCTTCCTCAGTCAGACGCTTTGTCAACTGGTCGCGGTCCACCGGTGCCTCAATGACCGTCTCATTTTTCATCAAAGGTAGTGGGGGCCACAACGCACCGTCGAGTTTAGGACTGACACGTCGACCGACTTCCGCTGTCATGTCGTCGCTGTACGGAATCCCGAAGAAAGTGTCGAACCCCTGACGAGTCGGGAGAAATACTGCCTGATCGCCTAAATGCCATTTACCAAAGATGCCGGTCGCATACCCCACTCCTTTGAGTACCTCCGCAATTGTTTCCTCATCGGGATTTAGACCGTAGCGAGATACCGGTCTGAGCACATGCCCGTCTCGCTCATTCATGTGCATCCCCAACCGCTGCGCGTAACATCCGGTCATCAAGCTAGCCCGAGACGGCGTGCAAACACCGGCACTGACGTAGAAATGCGTGAACCTTCTACCTTCATTCGCCATCCGCTTCAGATTCGGCGTTCGATGAAGTGTCGATCCAAATGGCTCGATATCTCCGTAACCAAGATTGTCACAAAAAATAACGATGTAATTCGGTTTCTCTGGGAAACCAGTTCGCTCAGATTCCGCTGCAATACAATTCAACCCGCAGACGAACCAGGCAATGATCACAACCAAGACTCGCACTATGCAAAGTGGAATTCTGTCAAACGGATATCGCATGGAGAGCAGTTCCTGAAAAGACGCGATGAAGATCGACTCGATTAAGATCATCCATCATAAGGATTCAGACCAATCACTCGCACATTGTAGATGATCCGTTGCTAACGCAGGGAAAACCAAGTTTCCTCCCAGGACCGAATCCATGCCACTTCAACGAGGTTGCGTCCACAGCGCTATCACGCCGTGCTATCTCGCCGTCAAAGGTAGCCAACGGAGATCTCGATCTGCGATAATAAATCTGCTTACAGAGATCTGCTTTCCGAAATCTGAGGCATTAAATTCAGCAGATTCTTGGACAACTCCACACACAAACACACTCATTAATGGGGTACATTATTACGCCACAACTTTGTTTTCAAATTCATTCCCAGCGAGAAACCTTTTGATGCGAAACGACAGGAAAACATCTGAAAACCCCTCCGCCGAAAACACCAACCGTAAAGACCAAGCAAGAGAAGACCGCCGAGGTTTCATCCGCACGGGCACGGTCGTCTCCGCCGCGGTCGCGGGCTTGGGCAGCGTCCCGATGGTGCACGCTCAAGAAACAAAGGGCGGGAACAGCGACACCGTCAAACTCGCGATGGTTGGATGTGGTGGTCGTGGTGGCGGGGCGGTCAACGACACCATGAGCATCAATGACAACATTCAACTCGTTGCGATGGCTGATGTGGATGCTGAAAAATTGGAACCATTTCGCAGCGGTACCAAGAAGCGGCACGAAGACAAAGTGAACGTTGCCGACAGCAAGATGTATTCTGGAATCGATGCTTACCGGCGAGTGCTTGACGATCCGGATGTGGATGTTGTCATGTTCGCGACTCCACCAGGCTTCCGTCCGCAATACATTGCCGAAGCAGTGGATGCGGGCAAGCATGTCTTCGCTGAGAAACCGACCTGCGTCGATCCCGCTGGGTTTAAGATCTGCCTCTCTGCTCACGAACAAGCAGTGGCTAATGGAACGGCCATCGTGACCGGCACTCAGTACCGCAGGCAAACCAACTACATCGAAGCAATCCAACGCATCCACGGTGGAGACATCGGTGAAATCGTCGCTGCGACCAGTCGCTACTGCTCAACGGGAATTTGGAATCGAATTCGTCGTGATGGCATGAGTGATACGGAGTACCAGATCTTTAACTGGATGCACTTCATCTGGCTCTCCGGAGACCAAATTGCGGAACAAGCGGTCCACAACATCGACACCATGAACTGGATCATGGGCGGACCACCCGAATCGGCCTATGGAAGTGGTGGACGGTTCACACGACCAGAGGGAAGTGAAATGTGGGATAACGTCGAAGTGGATTACATCTACCCCGGCAATCGAATGCTTTCCTTCATGTGCCGCCAAATCCCAGGCACCGCTGGTGATAACAGCAACACGATTTACGGGAGCGAAGGAATCTGCACGATCTACGGTAGTAACCGCGGAGCAACGATTACCGATCGTAAAGGGAACGAGAAGTGGTCGATGAAAGGCGACATTGGTGCTGCGTATCGCCAGGAGCACAAAGATCTCATCGATTCCATCCGTGCCGGAAAGCCAATTGTTGAACTGAAGGCTACCGCAGAGAGTTCCATGACTGCCGTACTCGGTCGTATGGCGGCATACACCGGTCAATCAGTCAGTTGGGACTTCGCAACGAAAGAGTCAAAACTCGATCTCTTCCCGAAGGATTTCGATATCAAAGGCGCGCGGCCAGAACCCAAGTTCGCGATTCCAGGCCAAACCAAACTCACCTGAGCCACGGTAATCAGTGCCGAAAATCGCAAACACATGGGCAATCGAAACCATGCCAAAACAGAACCCAGCCAAAACAGATGGCTGGGTTTTTTTATGCTCTGAAAAGCCAAGCCCGTAGCACGAACCACAGACACAGCTTCGCAGCCCCCGCCAGACACGATCACTCAACCAACACCGCTCCAACCAACACCGCTCCAAATAACACCGCTAACTGACAGCGGTAATCAGCGTTCAATGGTTGTCCTTGCCGGGCTGACCCCAGCGTCGGAAAAGGTCATGCTCAATTCCAAAATAGTCGAATGCTTTACCAACGGTCTGATCCACTATGTCATCGATCGTCTGCGGTTCGTGATAGAAGGCAGGCATCGGCGGAAGGATCATCGCACCGAGCTCGTCAGCGCGTGCCATCATCTCCAGATGCCCTCGATGTAGCGGCGTCTCGCGGACGGAAAGAAGCAGTTTCCGTTTCTCTTTGAGGCAAACATCAGCTGCGCGTGATAGCAGACAGTCCGCGTAGGAATGCACGATGCCCGAGAGACTTTTGATACTACACGGCATCACCATCATCCCGAGAGTGATGAAGGAGCCTGACGCGATACTTGCGGCTAGATTGTTTGGTCGATGGACGACATCCGCCATCTCGCGAAGCTCATCGGCCGACACATTCGTCTCGATCTTTAAATTCAGTGCGCCACCCTCGGTGAGCACCAAATGGGTTTCCAGATCCTCACGCCCACTCAGGTGCTGCAGCGTGCGGACACCGTAAATGACACCTGAAGCACCGCTTATACCAACAATGATTCGCTTTTTCATCAATCACTTCCACCAAGGATGCATGAGGGCTCAGATTGGACTGTCATCATACTCTAGGGCGACCGTCGCGAATTCGCCGAAGTCGCGTTGCTCCATTGGATCACCCCAATGGGAACACGCCCGACGGTTTACGCGAACGTCTGAGAGCGTCACTGTAGAATCGCAGCAATACTGCCCCCCCGGAGAGAAACAGGCGTTCAAAGAGAGGACAGACCATAGAAAAAGCGCCAGTTCTGGCTGAAAAGGGGTCAGACCCCTTAACGTGAGGGCTGCAAAGGGGTCTGACCCCTTTTCGTGCGCTGACCCCTTTTCGTGTGCATCACGCCGGGGCGGTTATCCGCGGCTTAGTCACGATTCAGAATGCGGGTGTTGGCAAACTGCTTCACCGGCGGCAGGCTTACACCGCGTTTTGCACACTCGTATTTCATTGCCCTCTCAAAGAAAGGAAACGGATACGAGGGATTCCTCCTCAACGCGTACCGCTCAAGTGCGACAACCAGACTACGATCCACCCTTCCTTCCCGTACCAATCGTATGACATGGTTCAGGTAACCCCTTTGGTCATTTCGAGTGGCACGGAGTCGATTGACCAACTGCTCTTGTAGGGTCGCCATACGATCCTGCTCTGCCGTGAGCACCCGTGGGCCGGTGATCTGAGCAACCGTAGGCAATGACAATCCCAACATGACTACAACAACCAACGCCGTGAAACTTCGCATGGAACTCACAATCCTTTCTCTGAGCAACGAACCGATGATCGTTGCGTAGCAAAAAACTGATCCACGATGCAAGCCAAACACGCGCAGGATGGTAATTTGGATCGATTACGGAATCACTTCCGATCCACACTTCACAACCTCGCTCGTCCTTGGCAGGTTTCCATTCATGTCAAGAACCGGAACGCCGAACAACCATTGTGGATAGTCGTTTCTAGATCTTTATCGAACTGATTTAGCAACTCCTGTCCACGATATCTACTGTTCCGCCCTTTGGTGGCGGTGAGAAGCTCGGGAAGGAATCCGGAAATGAATCGAATTTTGATGCTTACTGCTGCTGCTGCACTCCTGGTAGGGTCCACGGGATGCCTGCACCACCACACCCGTGGTGGCCTTGGTCAATGTGAACCCGCAAATTGTGAGCCCGCAGATGGCTGTGAACCATGCGGAGCAAACGCGAATGGCGGCGGCATCCTCGGCAAGTTAAAGAACGCCGCTTGTAAGTCATGCGGACGCACGGGCTGTGTCGCTGGCAAATTAGGCTGGCAGCGTGGAGGCCACAACTACAGCTCGCACCTCAGCCCAGCGCACAATCACGCCGGTGCTCATGGCCCGCACGCCGGTGCTCACGGGCATCACGCAGCGATGCAATCTGCGACGACGGCTTATCCTTACTACACGGTTCGTTCACCGCGGGACTTCCTAATGGACAACCCACCGACCATCGGCTACTAGGCGGATCTGATGCGGTGTCGACCGTAATCAAACCGAGCACTAAAGAAGAGGGCTAGTGGGAATTTCCTATTGGCCCTTTTTTTATTGGTTGAAAGAAACCTGGCTGAGTGGTTGATTCCTTTCACCCAATCGATACGGTTGGACCCGCGCACCCGCTTCGTTTGATCGCCTCATAATTACTCCAGAGATCATCCATCGTTCGGCAGCTTCACGTTAGCAACCGTAAACGCTAACCTTTGACGCAAACTTGCAAGCCCTCACTAGGAGTTAGTCACGTGGCCTCAGATGTTCGCCTAAAGGAACAATTGCCAGACTTAACCGAATTGATTGTCCAAACCTACTCGTCAGAGGACCGGATCAATCATCTCGGGCATTGCCCTCTGCCCAGTTACACCGGCGTGATTGAGTGTCTACTGAACCTCAAGGACATTCTCTATCCGGGTTACCGCCGTAAAGTTGGGTTGCATCAAGGGAACATCCACTTTCACGTCGGCAGCCTGCTCGACACACTTCACGACCAGTTGACGACCGAGATCGCGCGAGCGCTTCGGCACGAGCAACGGGTTGGAACGCAGCATCAAGACTGCGTCGATGAGGTTGATTTTGAAGCCAAGGGCCAAGCGATGGCGATCGAGCTTCTAAAACGCATCCCGAAGCTCCGCATGATCCTCGCAAAAGATGTTGAGGCTGCCTACGACGGAGATCCCGCTTGCCGTACAACTGATGAAATTGTTCTGTGCTACCCCGGCGTCATGGCGATCACCGTCTACCGTATCGCTCACGAACTGATTCAACTTGACGTTCCATTTCTTCCTCGCATGATGACTGAGTGGGCTCATCAAAAGACCGGTATCGACATCCACCCGGGCGCAACGATCGGTGAATACTTTTTCATTGATCATGGAACCGGTGTGGTGATCGGGGAAACCTGCGAGATTGGCGACCATGTCAAGCTCTACCAAGGCGTCACACTTGGTGCGCTCAGCTTCCCAACGGACTCGGATGGTCAACTGATTCGCGGCACCAAACGGCATCCAACCATCGAAGATCAAGTTGTCGTGTACGCCAACGCAACAATCCTCGGTGGCAAAACCGTCATTGGTCGGGAAGCGGTAATCGGATCTAGCGTTTGGATCACTCGCAGTGTCTCAGCCAAGACAACCGTTCTGCTTGAAAAACCGCAATTGCGAGTTCGAGGCGCGGCAACCGAAACGTTGCCCGAGGAAGATATCAACTTCCAAATTTAATTTTCAGTTTCAAGGGATCAAAACACGTGCCGATCAGCTAGGCCACACCAACATGCACCATCTCCCGTCGTGACCTAATCAGCAGCGGCATCGGCGCCTTGAGTTTCCTCTAAATCCGACTTGGACTCGCCACCGTAGATGTTTGCGAGTGGCACGAGAATCTTTTCAAGCTCGAGAAGGTACTCAGTTTGAGACATGCTCGACTGCCGAGAAACAAGATCATCCAAAACGCGTTCCTGCTGGTCGCGGAATTGCCGCTGCGTTGCAGTCAGCGCAGCTTGGTTTTTCGCACTCGATAGTGACTCCCTGGCGCTCAAACGCCCATCAACCGTTTGGCCGGACCTCGGTTTTCTCACCGCTCGAATGCCGCGAAAAAAGATCGCAGGCGTTCCTAGCTGATCACCATTGTCATCCACTAAAGCGTGTTCCGTAAGCAACCGCTGCTCCGAGTCATAGTACGCCTGAATCCGAGAGGATGCGGAGAGAAACGCTTCAAGGACCGATACCTGATGATCATGGTCAAGATCCGAGTCCACATCCCCTAATGCCTCGATAAAGTAACCTCCAAAGCGACTGTAATTCTGCTCTTGCCCGCTTTTGGTTGCACTGACAACAACTCGATTCTCGCCGGAGAGTGCATTGATGAACGGTCCACTGGCGGAAAAAAAATTGAGGGAGATCAGTGGTCTGGAAAGCGATTGAAATTGTTCAGCCAACTCCACCGCACTAATGTCTGGACCACGCAAATTGAACTTGGCAACACCCCTCGTGTAAGTGCCATGCCCAATCAAAATCAACCAAAGTGGTTCCGCCGTCTCTCGATTCAACTCACCAATGGTTTCGATGAGCAATTGACGGTCGCTATTCTTTTCGCCCTCTCGATCCTCGCCTCTCTGATCACTGCTCCCCAAGTCCTTCACCGCCTCGTCTTCATCAGCACCGATCACCCGATAACGAATCTCTGCTTTTGACACCAAATCCCTTAAGCGGCTCTGCCACCGCTTGAACTGCTCCTCGTACTCGCTTGTTCCTCCGGCACCTAGCACAACAAGCACATCAGGACGAAATGGCACCTCTACGCGGCTTTCGTCATTGACCTCGCCACGAACCGAATCAGCCTGTTGGTTCGATTGCCTCGCGGATTGATCGAAAGCCGAAGCCTGCGTGGAATCGCATGTAGTCAAGCAAAAAATTAAAATACTTAGCGTGGTAACGAACGGCTCGCATCTTCCAATCAGGCTTAAAACAAAGTTGTACGCTTCAGTCGAAAGCCCTTGTGGCAGACCGCCAAAAAACCCTGGAAGTTTCGAATCATTGCGTGCGGTTAAGTCAGCTCGATGCCAAAGAACCTTACGAGATCGGTCATTCAATTGATTGTCCAATTGATTCTTCATGCGTATCCTTTCATCCGACGAAGGGTCCACTCCAAGGAAAGGCACGCGATCGCAAGCCCCAATACCCACGGGCTGTGCCAAAGCGGATACAACCACTTTTGCCGAACGGGCACTTTCTGATTGGGTAGCTCGCGAGCAAATTCATCCAGCTCGTTTTGATGCACCAGACGGCCGCCGGTACGCTCTGCAATTTCCGTCAATCGATCCCGATTTATCTCAAGCCGCTTGAATTCATCCGCGCCAACATTTTGAGTCCATCCTGTGTCCGCCGTTCCAATGAATTCACCCGAGATCGACTCAGCTTTCGCGTTCGCGTGAAAGGCCGTCCCCTCCTGTGACCAATACTGAGTGTTGTAAACCCCCGCCTGAGACTCATCCATCTCTGCGTCAAGTTCTACACTCTCCCCGCCGAAAGGCGTTACCGTCACCTTCACCACGGCGTTGTCCATAGGCAGATAGGAATCATCGAGAACGGTGGTTGAGATCGTAATCGGCTCATTCGGAGACAAAGCCGGCTTTCTCTCCAATTCGACTCGACGAGGTGCATCGTTGACGAGCCACCTTGCGATCTGCCTCCATGCTTGTCCGCCGGAGTCATCATCCGATGTCTCTCGTCGCATTGCCGACTTCCAAAGATCTCCTACCAACCACGCCGCCGACCGACCACGACCAAAACGGTGCGAGATTAAAGCGGGTAAACGTTCCCGTGTACGGGCCTCAGCATAAGCCAGAACCGAAGCTCCAGGCTTCACTTGCCCACCCAAGTTCAATGTGCGAAAAATCGGTTGCGATCGCACCGACTGAACCTCACCGGCCTCATTATCACTCAACCGCAACCAGGGCTGAAGCATTCCCTCTTGAGTAAGCTCAATCCGATAGGGTCCGACTGGCTTGGTGTTTCCAGAGACCGCACCATTCGATGCACCATAAATTGGAGCGAGTTCACCTAGCGGAGTCTCCCTCATGGCATCCTCAGCGAATGCCTCCTGTCCACCGAGTAGCAACAATCCACCGCCTCGGGAACTAACAAACTTCCGCAACAGAAGCATTTGATCCTGAGTAAAAAATTCACTCTCGATGTCGTCAAGAATGATTGCATGATATGCGAAGAGTTCTTCATCCGATTCAGGGAAGCCGGCACTGAGTTCCTCGGACTCCTTGACTCCAAGTCGAATCAGCACCGGTTCATCATACTGTTCGGCGGCATCCTCCTCCTCTTTACCAAGCCCAGCAAACAAAGGATTGGTTGAGGTTACAGAACGGTCCCGGAAGCTGAACTTAGGTTCTTTTTTTGCAATCCGAATCAAGCCGACCATCTGCACCTCGGCGTCAGACTGAAGCGCCCGCCGCAAAAACTTGTATTCCCAGTTCGGGCGACCCGAGAGATACAGAATACGATACGGTCCCGACTTCCGATTTACCGACACAACCTGTGCATTATTCAGGAGGGTCGCTTCCGTCGCTTTTTGCATTCCTTCAAGCGTCGGATTAAGCAACGCTTCACGATCGGCTTCGGTGAAGGCGAGTACCTCATAAAAGCTGACTCCGCTAGTCTCCGGCCGAAACCGAAACTGAACTTCCTCATGGTCACTAGAGGAACTGATCGTCTTCCGGATCTCTTCGACAATCAATCCCGTCTGCAGGTCCATTAACTGCACGGTCACTTCTTGACCAGCGAGCCCAGAGGCATGGTACTCCACGCGGATCTTGGTTGGGGATGATTCAAAGTCGGTTTGCTGCACACTAATGGTGTCGAGGCAGAGATCACAGAAATCAGGCTCGTCTTCGTTGATCACCGGATAGACCGGAGCCGGGTACTGCTCCATGTCCCAATCATTCGAATCCCCATCGGTGAGGTTACCGTCGCTAAAAAGTAATACCCCGGCTAAAGGCCGCCGTTGCAAGCGAACACTTAACTGATCAAGGGAAGTGAGAAGTGTCGAGGCGGTCTCACTTGCGTCCACTCCATCGGCATCAGTAATTTTTTGAAGACGCCGACCAAACTGATACGTCCTCACATCAAAGTCCTGTTGCAGACGAATCTTCCAACCTTGATCCTTTCCAACACTTACCTTCATCTGCTCGAGCCGGTCAATCGGCGTTTCGGGTGCCTTGAGCTGCATGCTCTGACTGTTATCAAGCAAAATCGCGACGACATTTTCTAGCGGTCGTGCTCGCTCCCCACGTCTCATCGGTTTTACCAAGCATAAACAGACGATCGAGACAGCAATCAACTTGAGTAACGCAGAAGAAACCCGCAACCCAACGCCAGCACGCATTCGAATCGTGCTCCAGAGAATCAGAACCAAAAGTCCGATGAAGATCGCAAGCGAAGTCGCTGACCACTCTGGAGCCCCTAAAACAATACCGTTCCACATCCCCCCGTCTGTATCCGCAATCGCCCGCGAGGCACCGGGAAGATCACCCTGAGCATGGACGGGATTGGATGGCAGGCAAAGAAGGGCCGCCAGTAACAAACACCGACCGCACCAATTGGGAGGTTGAATCGAATGCATGAATGTCATTGCCTTCCACTCCCGAGTCGCTCGTAATAATCTCGAACGGCATCCTGGTATCGTTCCGGCACCGGATCACGATCGAGTGGCACAATGGCATTCTTCTCAGCGCTCTGCCTCATCAATTCATCAGACACTCGCTTTTTAAGTTCACGGAGGGGCGTGGCGACCATCTCTTCGACCAAATCCCACTGAGGTAAACGTGATAGGCGTCGTGATTCTCGGCGAATCTCCCTCGCGCGATCGCGTATTTGTGCGGCGTCTGAACGCAACTCAGGATCCGCAACCATCTCCTCAACATCTCTCAATCGATCCGTCCAGTCACGAAACCCGTCCCCAGTGATCGGGTTATCCCCTGGGCTACCCGCAGCAAGTTGGCTCAGTACAGCTCCAGCAGTCGATTGAGAACGACCACCTCCCGCGACACCGCCCCCACCATCACCTGACGCCTCGGTCTCGCTGCCGCCCTGAGCCTCGCTGCCGCCCTGAGTCTCGCTGCCGCCCTGAGTCTCGCTGCCGCG
>JAKMEW010000013.1 GCA_022425745.1 Rubripirellula sp. | reverse complement strand
CCACGGTATCGCAAACCCTCGATCAGGCCTGCGAGCAAGATACCACTCAGGGTGGCATTGCGGCCTAAGACGATTGCCTCTCGCGTCGCTCCTAAATTCAACCTTCGTTTCCGAAACTGGAATCTCTGATATGCAAACCGTGACACCAGAGGACACTCAACTTGGCTGGATCGGTACAGGGGTGATGGGCCGTAGCATGTGCGGTCATCTCATGGATGCCGGCTATAGGATGACGGTATTCACCCGTACCCCGAGTAAAGCCGCGGAGCTGGTCGAGAAAGGCGCCACCCTTGTTGACTCGCCCAGAGCGGTTGCCGACCAGAGCGATATCGTCTTTTCGATTGTGGGATTTCCAGAAGATGTCGCCGAAGTGCTCTTGGGTGAAAACGGTGCCATCCGCACCTGCAAACCTGGCACCATCTTCGTTGACATGACCACCAGCCGACCCTCTCTTGCTGAGCAATTGGCTAGCGAAGCATCCGCTCGAAACGCGAGCTGCATTGACGCTCCGGTGAGCGGAGGAGACCTAGGGGCGAGGAATGCCGGTTTGTCGATCATGATCGGTGGTGACCCAGAACCGGTCTCCCGAGTGATGCCTCTGTTTGAACGAATGGGCAAGACAATTGTCCATCAAGGTGGACCAGGGCGAGGGCAACACACCAAGATGGTAAACCAAACCCTGATCGCATCAGGCATGATTGCGGTCTGCGAGGCGTTACTTTACGCATCCAAGGCGGGACTCGATATTGAGACGGTGCTTCGGAGTGTAGGATCCGGAGCGGCGGGTAGCTGGTCACTTGCCAATCTCGCTCCCAGAATGCTGCAAGGTGATTTTGCGCCGGGATTCTATGTTGAACACTTCATCAAAGACATGAAGATTGCATTAGAAGAAGCAGCCGCAATGAATCTTGCTCTACCCGGTCTTGCGTTGGCTCACCAGCTCTACCAATCTGTCTCAGCCCAGGGTCACTCCAAGGACGGCACCCAGGCACTCATTCTCGCTCTAGCGAAGTTGAATGCATTACAGTGGCCGAACCAGGCTCGTCAGCCTTAGGTTGATCACAGATTTTGACCTATCAATTGCCCGTGACTGGATGCATCTAAGCAGGCAAACCTACCTAGCTCAGCAGACCATCAAACAGGCGTGACCCAATTCGCACCATCGTGGCGCCAGACGAGATCGCTTGGACGAAATCACCGCTCATCCCCATCGACAATTCACGCAGCGGTAGACCTGAACTGAGAGAAAGCTGATCCCGTAATTCTCTGACACGATCAAACTGACGCTGAGCTGTCTCCGGATCGGCTCCCAAACCGGTCATTGCCATCAGCCCCATCACTTCGATCCCGTTGGTAGGGCCTTGCTGCAGAAGACGATCTACCTCCACCGCTGGCATCCCCGTCTTGCTCTGGTCGCCACTGATGTTCACTTCGAGCAGAACCTTCGTCTTGACGGCAGCTTTCAGAGATTCAACTGCAATCGAATGGAGCAACCGTTCGCTATCGACCGAGTGAATCAGGGGCTCGTAGCGGAGCAACCTGCGAACCTTGTTGGTTTGCAAATGCCCGATCATATGCCAACGAACTTCGCATGGAAAACCTGGCGAATCAGCCTTACTCCATAAAACCTGCGGGCGGTTTTCACCAAGGTTTTTGCAACCTGCTTTAAAGAGATCGGCCGTCCAATCCGCATCAACATACTTTGTGACGCCAATCACTTGGACCGAATCAGATTCCCGCCCTGACCGTTTTGAGGCATCGCTGACCTCATCCAAGACCTGTCCCCAATTGTCTGCTACGCGCTGCTGAATCTGCTGCCGTTCCATCTTATCCGTCGTTTCCGTTTTTCCTGAGTTGCTCGCTTGTAACATGATGCCGTCTGACTCATCGGTCACATCGTTTTTCATGACACCTTCAGTTTACGGCTGTCGTCAATTTTATAAAAACGGATCCAGAATCGGACAACGAACAGATCCTGCATCTCGCTACACTCTCGGTATCAATCACCGTGGTCATCAACCGTGATCAGTTCGTCGTAGCTTCCGTCACCCGAATCAAAACGCGCGCAGTAGAAATCTGCGATCAAATGTTTCCCGAGGACGGTGCGAGTGTTCTGCCCACCAAAGAGTGAACGGTAAATCATCCATTGCTCTGAACCCATCTGAATTCGATAACCAACTGCTTCGGATCGGTCCAAAATCTTCAGCTGATCGGCAACCGTCAATTGCCGCCAAGTACGCTTTCTCGCAAATCGACGCTGGGAAAAATCAAACCAGAGCGGTGTGTACAGCCGCTGCTTGCCTGACGCCGTCACAACCAGGTGCTGATCTGCGGAAACCGTCACATCAACCAGAGTCGGCCCAACTCGCCACTCCGGCGCCCCCAGGGGGAGACACATTAGCTTGCGACTCCCTGTTGAAAAAACCACTTCACGCACCTCGTCGTCAAACGAGACCTCGGTACCGCCCGCAATGGGAATTCGGCAACGATACTCAATTTCGCCCAAGCCGCCGCAGCCATCTTCTTCCTGAGCGGATTCCTTGGGAATCACAGCATCTGAAAAGAGAACACAACGGTCCTCGCGGAGCAAAACAAACTGTCTCTGCAGCACAACGCCACCAGACCAGTCCTGTTCAACCTCTAGATAGTGAACATCATCATCACTGTATTCACAAACTTCTTCCCACGGACCTATCGGCTGACAGGCCACGCCTCCCACGCAAAGCTCAACACCAACCTCCCCCGAAAGCATCACTCGCTTTCCACTGAACATTTGAATCACAACGTTTTGGTCGTGATAATCGATGTGCAGTTTCCCGCGACGAACGTTCCAGGCAGCCATCATCGAGCACAACTTCGCAGCTGGATGATGAAGCATCGAATCTGGAAGAGAGACCTCCCACGACAAGCCCGCACCTTTGGGGGCCTTTGCCACGGCAGCGATCTTCGCATTGCTAAGCGTCTCGCGATCAAACTTGACGGCCTGATCGAGCAATCCGTCAGTCTCAAAGTCATCACGCAACATCGCCGAATCAGCAGCGGAAAAACCAGCCGATCCGCGGTGCCCACTCAAAGCGAGAACCCACCTCGCCATCTCACACCCCAGTTCTTTCCACTGAGTCTTGACTGTTTTAGATGTCCCCCGCAGCAATCCCAGCTTCTTGCAACGAACCAATGATGCAAGGACGAGGCGAAGATCTTTTCCTCCCTGAATCGCTTGGGGAAGTGCATCGCTGTGCGCCTCGCACCACTGCGAGATCGCGTCAGTCGCCTGCTTGGCAAAAGATGTCTTTTGCGTTGCAAAGGATGTCGTATGGGAACCGCCAACCACACTGCCAACCTGCAGGCAATGCAATAGCCAACCCAGCTCAGCGCCCAAGAGTAAGCGGAGAGGATCCGAGGCTCTCAAATGAGAAACAGAGTCTTCATGCAGAGCCACCAAAGCGCCTCCCACCTCAACGACCTCTTCCAAACTCAAGTCGGATTGCAGTTTCGGAAGCGCGGCTGCAACCACGCAAGCAATCGCAGCATCAAACATTGAAACAGATTCACCTGAAGCGACGCGTTCCTGCCATTGACGCAGGTAGGGAACGATTTCGATCTGCCGCAGTTTCTTTGGAACCTTCGCATCGGAAGCGCGCAAAGAAAGCAGCAGCAATTCATCGCCACAGCAC
>JAKMEW010000007.1 GCA_022425745.1 Rubripirellula sp. | reverse complement strand
CAACAACAACAACAACAACAACAACCCAATGAACCTAGCCAACTTCTCTCAAAACTAGGGAGCGTTGCGGGCGGGCTCATCAAGCTACTTATCTACCTGATCCTTGCAGGCATCCTCGGCGTCTACCTCTGGAGGAATTGGGAACATTTCCTTCGTTTATGGAATCAATGGTTCCAGAGAAACGTTGACCCCGAGACGAATCATTCTGCGAACAATACCACGCCGCCACCTCAAAATCCTGAGCCAAGCTTTCGATCATTCCGCGACCCAATTGAACAAGGACTCTCCCCTGCCAAAATCGTCGTCGTAACATTCCAAGCGTTTGAAGCGTGGTCGAGAGAAGGAGGCGTCCGACGTCTCCAAGACGAAACTCCCGCTGAATTTCTAAAGCGATTTCTTCAGCAGCATCCAGAACATCAGCAAGCGGCTTCCCAGTTAGTTGAATCCTATCAACGCGTGGTATACGGAAGACAGCGTGCGTTACCCCCAGACGTAGCGGCCGCACAATCGCTCTGGAAAATCATGCACTCTGCCAATTGATGCACTCTGCCAATTGATGCAAACACCGAAAGAATAAAAAACCAGTCTGCTCGATCAGCACACGCGTATCTGGCCGATCAATTCAGCCCTTCAAACACTCATCAAATGCTGCGTCATCACGCGAACACGAAGACGATTCCGCCAGCTAGGTCATTCTAGGAATCGATATTCCCAATGCAGACTTGACGAATCTTCTGCAGCATCATCGATTCACCCGAATCCACCATCAATTCAATTTGCAAGGCACGAACCGGAAGCCCACCGAGACGATCGGCTTGCAGTTTGACGAGATCTTTGTGTGTGCAAACCACTTGATTAACATCGCTGGGAAGCTCACGAATCCACTCTCGAAGCGATTCAACGGTTTCGGGGGAATAGGGATCATGGTCAGCAAGGCGACGAGATTCCACCACCACCGCTCCGGCGGAACGGAGAGTCGACTCAAACGCCTCGGGATTACCGATCGCTGAAACAGCGGCCACCTTCGCACCCCTTAGATCGTCTATCGAAGAGGTCTCACGGGGGTACTCAAACAAAGTGCACGGAGAGTGACGCGTTTCCACGATTACAGCATCGGAAACCTTCTCCAAAACAGCCTGCCTGATGTGACTGAGCTTTTCACCATCGACCTGATCGCACCGAGTTAGCAGAACCAGATCAGCTCTGGACAACGATCCAATCGGTTCACGCAACAAACCTCGTGGAAGACAGTGCCCAAAACCAAAAGGCTCGGTTGCATCGATTGCCACGAGGTCGAGGTCGCGACGCAAAAACCGATGCTGGAAGCCATCATCCATCAAGATCACGTCTGCCCCCAACTCATCAATTGCAATCTACGCAGAGGCAACACCATCGGGATCCTGCAGATGCGGCACATCGGGCAAGCGATCAAAGAGTTCAAGCGCTTCCTCGTTGGAATCGGACTCGCCTCTTCCATAGCCTCTCGAGACAATGGCAACACGCAATCCCAAGCTGCGCAAATACTTTGCGAGGTAGCAAACGATCGGTGTCTTTCCGGTACCTCCCGTGGTGAGGTTGCCGACACTAATCACCGGCACTTCGACCTCAACACTTGCCGTCTTCCCCGAGTCGAATCTCGCATTTCTTCGAGTGACAGCTGTTCGATAAGCGTGACTCCCTAGCCACAGCACCCCACGAGCAAGGTGCGCCAGAGGATCTTGGCGTTTTCCGTTGATGATTGGAAGATAATTGAGGGCCATTAGCTGCGATCACGTGGTCGGAAACAAGCGTTTTAAGAACCTGTCACATTCCGACGCCCCGGTACAACCAGTGCGTCCGACTCGGACTCCGGTTGCATCAGCATCTCGTCGGTACTCTGAGGATCAACCGCTCGACAAGTTTCGGTCAATTGTGCCGCTAGATCATCAAGGGGATGCTCCCAAGTTTCAATGGTGGACTCATACGGTGGAACGTTAGCCATTTCATCGAGCAGCAGGATCATACGCAAACAATGACGAAAGAGGATTCCCTCCTCTTTTTGCAACTTTCTCGCGGTAACGTAACGATTGAAATCACCACCAAATTCCAACAACTCGCCCACAATCCAAACCGGACGTACGCGAACATCATCGACGCGAGGAAATTCAGCACGAAATAGACGCAATATTTTTTCGCCAATCGTCAGCGGCCAAACCTTGGGCTCCTCGAACATCACCCGCCCGAAGCCACGGTCCTGAATCGTCTCTTCTTCATCCTCTTGAAGCTTGGCCCCCAACTCCTCAGGCGTTGCCAACCCCAATTGCAGCAATTGAGGATCGAGACGTGAGGTCGCCAGAGTACCGGCTGGCATTTCATCAAGTGATGGAACACGGGCAAGCCGAGCCACCGTTCCGGGCACCTCAAGAACACTTTCTAACGCAGCGATCCGCTCAAGTGGATCTGCGATCGCTAATTGATCGGCAAGATAAACGCCGAATAGAGGATTGATACTCCGTAGGTGCACCAATCGATCGAGACGATCGGTCGGCTCCGCGGTGACCGGACGATAATCCTTTACCTCGTAGCCACGACTCTCAATCGACGCAGCATCTTCTTGCACCGGTTCAGGCTTCGCCTCTTCGGGAGATTCGCTCCGCATCTGATCTAAAATCGCACCAAAAAGCCCCTCAGTTGCCGGAGCCACTGAAGCGCTTACGCTGCCTGTTGACTTGGAATTCTGATTGTCGCTAGCGTCCGAGTGCTGGTTTGCCCCCGGTAGCGGCTTCGCCGCGGCCGGTTTTGGCTTCGGATTCAGTTCTAAATAGCCGGCCGACCACAGAGTGATCAACATTCGATTGAGATCCCGCTGCGCCGTATCGAGACCTTTGTCATTGAGCAATCGTCGAGACACCATCTGTCTAATCGGCTCCACGTTTGAATCCTTACCGAGCAGGTAGGCGAGTAAACGCCAAGGCAGGCGACCGCGACTTACGAGGTTTGCCGAGTCAGCCTGTTGCAACTGTGTGAATTGTTGCTCGCTCCAATACGCCTCTTCACTTCGCCGCTTGGGCATCTTTTTCTTGAGTTGCTTTCTCGCTCGCAACAGCCCCGGATCCTTGGTGTCCTCGGGGATTGATTCAAACTTCTCTTTCCACCTCTCGATCTTTACATCGTCCTCGTGAGCGAGCGCGAAAACGTATCCGCGATCATCAAACTGAGGACGACCGGCGCGGCCAAAAATCTGCTGAGCCGATGCGATTTCGACCAACTTTTTCTTTCCTCGCGGCCCTTTGAGCAAACTCGGCAACACCACACTCCTTGCCGGCAGATTGATCCCTGCGGCAAGCGTTTCAGTGCAGACGCAGTAAGCGAGTAGTTTTTTTTGAAACAGCGCTTCAACCACACGCCGATACCGCGGCAGGACGCCGGCGTGATGGACACCCACACCACGCATTAGGAGTTGCTTCAGCTTCGGCCCCACACCCGCAGAAAAATCCATCTCGTTCAAAAGCGTTGCAAGTTCACCCTGCCGCTGCTTGTCAATCACCTTTTTGCCTTTGAGAAGCTCTGCGGTGGTCCAACACTGCGCTCGACTAAAGCAAAACATCAAAGTAGGCGTGCGCCGGCTGATTTCATCTCCGTCGGCAATCTTCTCCGAAAAATCCGGAAGTAATTCGTCGCCGACCCATTCGTACTGCAGAGGAACTTTTCGCTCGGTGCCTACCACCAACTGTAGCCGACGCTGATGAGCACGCCTGAGCCAAGAAGTGAACTCCAGAGCGTTCCCAACAGTGGCACTCAGCAGCATCGTCCTCACCGATGCTGGTAGTAATCCCAGCGTCAGCTCCCACACGATCCCTCTCTCCGGATCGTTAAAGGAATGAAACTCATCCATCACCACCGAACTGACTTCAGAGAAGTCAAACGACTCCGGGTTGAGTAACCGATTGAGCAGGATTTCTGCCACCACCACCAAAACGGGTGCATCAGGATTCACTCGGCGATTGCCGGTGACTAAACCAATCTGGTCTTGAGAAAAGCCCCAGCGCACTGCGGATTGCTGCAACTCGTCGAGCTTCTGGTCGGTCAGAGCAATCAAAGGGGTGGTATAGTACATCCGCTTTCCGGTGCGCAGAGCTTCGTAAACTGCGGCCTCAGCGATCAGCGTCTTACCGGTACCGGTTGGCGCACAAACCAAGACACCCTGTTCACCAGTAAAATACCCCAGGAGCGCTTCCTCCTGGACCGGGTAGGGATCAAAGGGGAGAAGCTCAAAGTATTCCGATGCGAGCGTGTCTCGGTCGGGATGCATCGATTCGGCATTCGCGGATTCTGTGTTCATAGAAAGCGGTTATAGCAGCGACTGCTCGGGGCGGGCAAACTCGATGTCAAGATTTGATGCTTGCCCCATCTGATGCATCGGTCACAATAAGGTGAGGATCATTGGCGATTCAAAACCAGAACTGAGGAATGCTTGATGCCTCATCCAATTCGCACGGATGCAATCGAAATGTGGACAGCAGGACTGGATGCAGTTCGCGCGTTGCCGCTGGTGAAGCGATGGATCGACCGTACCGGCAATCGCCTTCAAGTCGGTGAAAGCAGTTTCCAAGCGTCCGATTTTGATCGCGTCTTGGTGGTGGGTGCCGGAAAAGCTGGGTCCGCGATGGCTCAAGGAGTCGTTGAGCAGATTGACGGTTGGCTACCGGTCGTCGGATGGGTCAACGTCCCTCAAGGAACAGAAATTGCTTGCCAAGACATTGTGACGCATCCTGCTCGTCCCGCCGGAGTCAACGAACCCACCCAAGAAGGCGTCGAAGGAACACGGAAAATCCTTGACCTCGCGACGTCTGCCGGGCCTCGAGACTTGTGCATTGCCTTGATATCGGGCGGTGGCAGTGCCCTGATGCCAGCGCCTGCCGAAGGCATCACGCTTGAAGACAAACTGCAAGTCACTCGGTTTCTCAGCGGTGCAGGTGCGGACATCATTCAACTCAACACGGTCCGAAAACACCTTAGCCTCGTCAAAGGCGGAGGGTTGCTGCGTACTTTCCGGGGAAAGCAACTGATCTCCATGATTCTCTCCGACGTGCTCGGTGACCCGCTGGATCAAATTGCCTCTGGCCCCACCGTTCCAGACACCACAACGCCGCTTGATGCACTGAAGATCCTCGACCGGTACGACGCCAATCGTTCACTACCTGCCGCGATTCGAAGAACACTCGAATCCAAATGCAACCCAGCCCAACACAACCCAACTCAACACAACCCAGCTCAACACTCACCCCCCCCCGAAGCGATTGTTGCCCACGAAAATATTGTCATTGGAAACAATGCAACTGCCGTCGAGCACTCCGCTGCTCGCGCCAAGGATCTTGGCTACCGAGCAAATACCGTCTCTGCCAATGCATCGGAAGGTATCGCAGAGAAGGTTGGAAGCGATTTCGCAAACGAAGTGATCGGGCATCTTAGAAACACTCAGACCGATGCTCGGCGAGTTGCAACCATTCATGGTGGTGAGCCAACCGTCATTCTGTGCCCGCGCGAAAGACGCGGACTCGGAGGCCGCAATCAGCAGCTTGTACTCGCCGCCTACAAAACGCTTCTCGAAGCGAAACTCTCCGACGAACAATGGTCGCGTCTGTGTATTCTCTCAGCTGGAACAGATGGCGAAGATGGACCAACGGACGCTGCGGGAGCATTCATTGACAGCGATGTCCACCGCCGAGCAGTTCAACTTGGCATCAACCCACAGGATCATCTTGAACGAAACGACGCTTACCGCTTTTTCGAGCAGACTGGTGGCTTGCTCATCACCGGCCCCACCGGAACCAATGTGTGCGATGTCCGAATCGCACTAATTGATAGCATGAGTTAGTCGGAGCATTGAAAACTCTCGGCAGAACAGATCTTCGCCAATCACGACGTGGCGGTTAAACTTTCGATTATTGCGAGAAGCACGTTGCGATCAGCCCCAACCGATCGTGACCAGCATCCGGATGATCGAATGGTTCGCCAGTCCCGTGAATGGTTCAACAGCGACATGCTGGTGATCCAACTAGACGTCAGCCATCGCCTCTCGCTAGGAACCAACTGCCCCAAGCAATACCGGCGTCGGAAATGGATCTCCACCAAAAAGCGGTAACGACAAAAGCGATCATTGCCTGGGCTGCCATGCTCGGCACAACCCTTGCTTCGCCGCTCGACCTGCCAATTGGCAAGCCGCCTGTCGAAATCCAATCGAATTCCGAGACGGTTTCAAACGCAGCACCCCAGTCAGCACCCCAGTCAGCACCGTCGGCAACACCGCGGGCAACCACTGAAACTTCGGAGCCCACTGAGCCACCGATTAGCCCATCAAAGCGTCTCGGGAGAAAACTGAGGCGAGTGCTACAAAGTCGGC
>JAKMEW010000004.1 GCA_022425745.1 Rubripirellula sp. | reverse complement strand
GGCATTTGTTGGGTGAATTTCTCAAACTGAATCGGCGTGCCGACACGAGCGTCAACAAGGGTTTCGGCTTCGAGTCGCTCACTGCGAGTGTCGCCGCCGCGTGATGAAGAATCACGGCCTGACCGATCACGTGACCGGGTGCGACGAGCGCCTAAACTCGCAGAAATGGTTGTCGCTGCAGCTGCAGCGCTCATAGAACCTAGTGCCTGACGGCGACTAATAGATTTACTCATTATTGGGTTACCTATCCGACATGGAGGATTGAAGCGATAACCCCGTGCATCCGAGAGTCTAGTTGTAACGGTTGTGACGGCAATACGGATTTTGTCAGTTTTGATGGTTTTGACGGTTTTGGGCGTGTCTCAGCAGAGGTGCTTAATGCCTAACACGCTCTTGGTAGCGTTAGCACGGGCATAACCGTTACCAATCAGAGTTAGGCCAGAGTTGCTAAGCACTTAAGACGGTTGGTTCGATGCCTGTGCATGTTGAATGACCTACGATTCGAAGGTCGGAGATTCTAGGCGTACTGTGGCAGCAAGACGCCATGCTCTCAATCAATCGATGAAACGCATCATTCGTCTAATGACAGGCTTAGGTCATTGAGTAACCAACTCCACGACACCTATTCAGCGACTTGCAAGCGGGGAAGATCAGCGCGGGTTTCAGTGCGAAATTCGACGGAGTTGCGCGGTGGGTTTTTGATGCTTGTGGTTTGTGTGCTGTTGTTGATCTTGATTTCAGCAGCTTATCTTTTCTCAGAGAGAATGTTGCTTTCGAACATCGCATCGACCGGTGCGATGCAGGCGAGGCAATCAATGTCGCTGTCGGAATCAGGGATTGCTTACACAACTGCGAAGATTCAATCAGCCCTGCACTCAGCTCAAGAAAACAGCCAATGGCCCGATCAATGGACCGGTGAAATCCGATCCGCAGTGATCGGCGGCGACGAGAATAGTAGAAAACATAAGTCCTTTGGCGAGTTTCAAATTTCTTGCTGGGATGATGGAATGTCTACATGGATTCCGGGAGTCGCTGATGAATCCTGTAAGCTTAATTTGAATCACTTACCGCTTGAGAAGCTTTACGCACCCGAGGCTCGCCGAATGCTTATGTGCATCCCCGGTATGACGCTCGCGATCGCTGACTCGATTTTAGATTGGATGGACGAGGATGAGGTGCAGCGAGAATTCGGAGCAGAGACTTCGTACTATCAATCGAAGAAAGCGGGTGGTAGGTCGCGGAATCAGCATCTAGAGCAGTTGGAAGATCTGCTCGGCGTACGCGGTATCACACCTGAATTGCTTTATGGTCCGAGTGCAGCGTCACCTTGGGCTTCCGAGCCGTTCGTCACGTTTCCGCTGAGTACTGCTGATTTAGCAAGCGAGTTGGCCGCTCGCGATCGTCTTGGGCTCTCTGCTTTCTTGACTGTCTACGGCGGTCCGTCAATTTATCAAGCAGATGGTGAGAAGAAGGTGCTGGTCAATCAAGACGACTTGGTGCAATTATACGATGAGCTTGAGCGTGAGTTGGGAGAGGATGTTGCAGCGTACATCGTTGCTTATCGAATGGTTGGCCCCAAAGATAAAACAATCCTTGTCAAAGATGAGTTTGCTTTGGATGCTGCGGAGCAAACTCGTCAAAGGGCGGCACAGCAGCGTGGGGAGAGTGGTGACACCGAGCAGAGTGCTTCTTCACTCACACGGGTCGAGCAGCGGGGGCCATTGATGATTGATACCGATGGTGGATTCCTCATTCGGTCGGCTTACGACTTGGTGGGTGTCTCGGTTGAGTACCCATCTGAAGGCGGTTCCCTTTTGCTCGAAAGTCCTTGGCCGGAAAATGACTATACCTTCAATCAGGGGCTTCCTGAAATCAACGAACAGTTGTCGTTTGTTCTAGGGACGCCCGTCATGGCTCAGGTAAATGTGAACCAAGCGTCCGAAGAGGTTCTCTTTGCCGTTCCTGGAATGCTGCCGGATGTTGTCGAGCGTATTTTGATAAGCCGAGATAAATTGGGAATCCACCGATACTCCAGTGAAGCTCGAGATTCCAATAAGCGACACATGCCACTTGATTGGCTAAGGCGAAGTGGAACTTTGGATTTGAAGGAAATGAGGTTGTTCGCCCCTTACTTAACCAACCTCGGGAACGCCTACCACTTTATCTCTTCGGGGGTCAGCCATCCGAATGAACATCGTGCTCACCAAGAAGTGGTTCTTGATTTTCGCTTCACACCAAGTCGCGTTGTCTTTTCAAGATCGGTCGATCCTCGATCCTTGCTGATGGCCCAAGAAAGTACCCGG
>JAKMEW010000542.1 GCA_022425745.1 Rubripirellula sp. | reverse complement strand
GGTAATGGCTGGTAACCCTTACACCGAAAGTGGCGAACGTTTTCAAGTTCCCGACATGCTTTCCAACCGAGCGGATGTCTACAACCTCGGTGAAATCATTGGCGAATCAGCCGAGGCGTTCGAGATGAGTTACTTGGAGAACTGTCTCACCAGCAATGCAAGCCTCGCGCCACTCGCCACCGCCTCTCCTCAGGACGCGCGCAGCGTCATCGAGGCTGCCGAGCGTGGTTCGCTGGAAGGACTGGAACTCGAAGGGCGTTTCTCAATGGACCAAGTCCGAGAAATGTTTGAGGTGATGCGAAAATTACTAACCCTGCGTGACGTTGTCCTGCAGGTGAACCGAGCTTACATTCGCAGCGCTGCCCAAGCGGATCATTACCGAACCGAACCACCTTTCAAATTGCAGGGTAGCTATCGAAATATGAACCGCATCGCTGAGCGTGTTGCATCAGTGATGAACGAAACTGAGTTACAGTCCCTCATCGTTAGCACCTACGAGCAAGATTCTCAAACTCTCACCACGGACAACGAAGCAAATGTCCTGAAGTTCAAAGAAATCATGGGCATTCTGTCCAGTGATGAAAAGGAGCGATGGGATGCGATCAAGTACGCGTTCGTCGAGAATGTGCGTATGGCAGGCTTGGACAGCTCCGATCAGGCCGGACAACTCATGCGACAACTCGCCTCGATGCGAGATGGATTGGAGTCAATCCGCCAAGTCATCTCCCGGGCGATCGCAGGCCGAGATGACGAGGCCGAGGAGAGAATGGACAGCCGCGTTGAACAACTACGCGAAGGAATGAACCGGACAGCGGATCAATTGAGTCAGTCGCTCCAAGTAACCTCCCAAGAACTTGCAAAAATTGCCACACAGCAGGCAACCGACCCACCTCAGCAGCGAGTGCTTGTGCAGCACAAGGTGCCTCGAGTTTTGGCCGATCTCGTCAAAGGTCAATTCCATTTGATGCAGGAATGGATGCGTCCACTTCTGGCTGAATCACTCGACAACGGACGAGACCTCGAAATGCTCAAGAATCAACTCGAGGCGATGATGCAGAACTACACGGATGTAGAAAACTCTTTCAATAAACAGCAGTCAAAGTCAATCGGTGAATCGGATTCCGAGACGAATCCGCAGGGCCCGCCCGTCACTCCGCCCGAATAGTTGACACATCCTGAGTTGATGCTTCCGGTTCACAAGAACGCAAAGTGAACCGAGAAACCAACTTGCTATTCATCAGCGAAGGTTACGATCTTTTAACTGCTGGCCTCATCTCCATGGAAGTTCGAAAGCTGCTCCCAGATCGCAGCATACAATTCTTCGGGCAAGGGACCCGCCAGGGTGGCCGCAATGTTTTCCATAAGATGATCCTTATTACACGTGCCAACAATGGTGGTGTGACAATGAGGATGACTCAGAGTGAAACGCAAAATCAACTGCGCTCGTGTCATCGAACCATCCAAGAACTGATCAAGCGATGCGGCATCCCAAACCTGATTGAGCAACGGTCGCTGAATGGTTGCCTCTGGGCCTCCCTGCGCAATCCCACCCCGAATGATCACTCCGGCGCCCTGACGACCAGCTTGATGGATCAAATCATGATGTTCTGCTGAAAGACATGAATAGGGTATCTGAAACGCATCAAATACCTGAGCCTCGATCAGACCAGGCAGGTTCGGTAATTTGCTCGACACACCAATAAACCGAACAAGACCCTCCTTTCGAAATGACTCCAACAATTCAATGAGACCATTTTGCTGGAGTGTTTCGATATCACCACCATGAAATTGCAAGAGATCAATGTGGTCGGTACGAAGCCTTCGTAAACTTGTTTCAAGATTGGATCGAATGACCGAAGCGTCCCAGTGGTGATCAATTTCCAAATGATCCGAGTGCTGGGTATAAACACAACCGCATTTGGTTGCCAGGTAAAATTCGTCTCGTCGATGCGAGAGATATCGCCCAATTCTTTCCTCGCAAATTCCGTAATCTGGCGAGGTATCAATAAAATTAATCCCCGCATCGATGACTTGATGGAGGAACACCTCAGCCTCGGGTTCCTCAACGACCCGAATCCCCCAAGTTTTTGGCCCGCGAAGCCCCATGCTGCCGTAGCCGATCTGAGTAACGGAGAGGCCTGTATTCCCCAAAATTCGAGTGGGCAACATTTCAAAAGACCTTGAAAGATGGGGTTGGGAGATGGTATTCCGGCGCATCAAAGGGCACCACATCGGCAAAGTTTAGCCAAAATCCCGTCTCTTGGTGCCCGTCCAGCATTTGGTCGTCTATACCATCACGCCTCGGCACGTCATGATGTTGGGGTGTCGTCGACTGTCGGTTCTCGGCACTTTATTCCCCAAGAAATACAGCACCGACCGAACTCCTCAGATTTGAAACAATCTCACTAGAATGGCCGCCACCTATAAAGATGCAGGCGTCGACCTCGATGTCTACGCAGAATCGATGAGTCGATTACCCCGACTAATGCACAGGACATTCAGTCCGCGGGTGATTCCCAGCGATGGTGGTTTCGCTGGACTCTTCCGCCTCGACTTTGACGGTAAGCTGTTCGCGAGAAACTACAGTGACCCCGTCTTGGTCAGCGGTACCGATGGGGTTGGCACCAAGTTGAAAATCGCACAGCAAACCGAGCGTCACCAGACCGTGGGTATCGATTTGGTTGCTATGTGTGTCAATGACCTGCTGTGTACGGGAGCGGAACCTCTTTTCTTCCTCGATTACGTCGCCATGGGTAAAGATGACCCATCGAGGCTCGAAAAAATCGTGCAGGGCATCAGTGACGGTTGCGTTCTAGCGGACTCTGCGTTGCTCGGTGGCGAAACGGCAATCATGCCCGATATGTATGGGGACGAAGATTACGACCTTGCTGGATTCGCCGTCGGAGTGGTCGAGCGAAAAAAGTTGATCAACGGAAGCGCCATTAGTGAAGGCGATGTGATTCTCGGTATTGGATCGAGCGGCCTTCACAGCAATGGGTTTTCCCTGGTTCGCAAGATCATTCGTGATGCCAATCTTGGATGGGAAGATCAGCCCGAGGGACTCAATGGCCTGTCGCTGGCCGATGCATGCCTTGAACCGACCGCCATCTACACTCGAGCAATTCGATCGGTACAAAACCATTACCAAGTCAAGCAGGTCATCCACGGATTAGCGCACATCACCGGCGGCGGCCTCGAAGAAAACATTGATCGAATTCTGCCCAAGAATGTGGATGCGAGAATTGAAGTCGGCTCATGGGAAATCCCTGCAATCTTCCGGTGGCTCCAAAACACCGGTGGCGTCGCAAATTCGGAGATGAGGCGAGTGTTCAATATGGGAATCGGCCTCTGCGTCATCGCGAGTGACTATTACGCTGGGAGCATCCAATCGAAAATTGAATCCGCTGGATTTACATGCCAGACCATCGGAACCATTGTCCCTGGAACCGGTTCGGTACAGTATTCCGATCAAGACTGAAGCTGATACTCATCGATGCGTAAATGGATCGACGACGGTTTCAGCGAGTAAGAAAATGATTGCGGGAAAAAATCCGTAACGCTAGATTCGTGTTCATCACGAATGTCATCCGCTGCCCCTCAGGACACACCATGGCCGCACCGAAAACTCTCCTCGCTACATCGTTGATTGCGTTACTGAGCATGGCCACCAAGGTCACCTTGGCTCAGGACAGTTGGCCAGAATTCCGCGGTGTCAACGGAAGCGGGATTGCCAATGATCAATCCGTTCCATCGGTATTTGGTGAATCGCAGGGTGTGACTTGGAAGACGGAACTACCAGGCCGCGGCTGGTCATCGCCAGTGGTTGCTGACGGAGTGGTCTGGATGACGACGGCCATTGAAAAAATACCGACCGAAGAAGAACGCATCGCGATGCTGCGAGATGGCGGTATCCCAGAGAATAAGTATCGCCAACTTGCGATTGCCAGCTCCATCACGCTTCATTTGCTCGCTGTTGACCTCAAATCCGGCTCGCTTACGCAAAGTATCGAACTGGCCGCCGAGATTCGTCCCGAAGCGATCCACTCCGTCAACAGTTACGCCTCGCCGACTCCCGTAATCGATGGTGACAAGATCTACTGCCACTTTGGTACCTACGGAACCTTCTGCGTTGATCGCCTGACCGGGAAAACTGCTTGGAGTCGTCGTCTGCCCCTTCAGCACTCGGTCGGCCCTGGCTCTTCACCATTCATCCACGGAAAGCATCTGATTCTGATTCAGGATGGAATGGAGCGTCAGTACGTCGCAGCATTGGACAAGGCAACCGGCGAAACCATTTGGGAAACCGATCGCCCTGAAATGGAAGCCCCAACCGGTGACCAAAAGAAGTCGTTTTGCACACCGATCGCGATCAAAGAGGAACAAGGTCGAGAACAGCTCATTTGCATGGGATCACAGTGGATGGTTTCTTATGAACCTGAATCCGGCAAAGAAATCTGGCGGTGCTACCACGGTAAAGGCTTCTCGGTGGTTCCACGTCCGGTTTATTCGCCGTCACAACAGGTTGTGTTTTTCTCCACTGGCTTCGGAAAGCCCCAACTCTGGGCGGTGAGCGTGACCGGGTCGGGAGATGTGACCGATACGCACGTCCAGTGGGTTGCAAAACAGGGGATCCCCGCGAAGTCTTCACCATTGCTGCATGATGGAAGAATCTATGTCGTTGCGGACAACGGAGTTGCAAGCTGCATCGATAGCGTCAGTGGAGAAGAACTCTGGAAGCATCGTCTAGGCGGTGACTATTCCGCTTCACCTGTTCTAGTTGGCGGACTCATCTACTTCGGGTCTCACGATGGCGAAGTGTTTGTCATGAAGCCGGGCGATGAACCGATCGTGGTCGCCGAAAACCAACTCGGCGGCAAAATCATGGCGTCTCCGGCCATTGTCAACAACACCATGTTGCTGAGAACGGAGCACGCGATCTACCGGATCGAGTAAAGCGTGCTTTAAATGAAATGCGTGTCTGGATCGGCGTTTCTTGAGCAACGCGTCCTAATCAAAGCATCCTAATAGACAGAGGGAAATCAACGCGTTGTAACGCGGTGTGTTGGCTCTGGCCTTCCCGGTCGCAGTGCGTGAGAAGTCACCTGCCGGAGACTCCCGGCGTACTCGGTGGCAACCTCGGAAACAGAGCTCTGACAGATCTCTTCAAGGTGACTCGGATCCATTGCCACCCGCGCATTGACCACGACCTGCAGGGGTGCAGCGACTGTTCGATTTGCCGCAAGTCCAACATCGACGCTTAGTTCGTTAGAAACAACGTTGGCAACGGCTTGGGTATCCCCGCCGAGTACAGAGACCTTCACGTGCGCGATCTCGCCACGGCTCTCAACAACTTTAGAAGCGACTGCGCCGACCAGACTTGCAGCCAAAGCGTCCAAATTGATCTCGGCCTCGGTGCCAACCAAATGCGCAGAAAGGTTCACCCAGCCCAGTTCAGCCTCGCCCTCGGCGTAAATGTCATAGTCAATGTCAAGCAAACGTCGTCCAGCAATGGAATCGTCATCAATGGCGTTGATCACCCGATCAATACCTTCTCCGCTGGGAGCACTGACCACATAAACAGGGATCTCGGGAGCAGCTTGTCCGAGAAGTTGCTTGAGTCGATCAACCTGCTCGGCACTCAACTGATCACCTCGAGTCACCAGTAGATAATCTGCCTCTTCCAGCTGTTTGTGAAAGATATACTCAGCCTGCGGTGAAAACCCTCGCCGCTGTCCGTCTGCTTGATCGGCCAACAGACGCAGTGCGTGCGACGGCTTGAGAAGAACACCGAACGGCGCGAGTTCAAACCGATCACCAAGTCGCTGCTGCAAGGGCAGGATGACGGTTGCGACCAGGTCAGTACAGCTA
>JAKMEW010000540.1 GCA_022425745.1 Rubripirellula sp. | reverse complement strand
CTGCTGTTCGGATGCAGTGGTCAGGCGAAGCAAACGAGTCGGACTCGTTTGTTGGTTCCCAGCAGCGATAACGGTGGATTCAGCCACGCGAACAACATCATCCCCGTCGATCACCCACATTCCTTTTGGGATGAACACGTCTTCTTCGGGTAACCCAACACGCGCTTGCGGAGGAAACCGCAAAACGCCCTCACCAAACTCTGGCGGAGTCATTTTAGCGATCTGCTTGGTCGCGGACTCAAGACCTCCAACTTGGTAAAGAGTCAGCCCTAACATCAAGACGACTCCGACGAACATGACGATCCCCTGCATCACGTCGGTCCAGACCACAGCGCGGAACCCGCCGTAGACGACGTACACAATCACCGCGACAGCAAACACCAGAAGACAAACCAGATAATCCGGATCTGCTTGATTAACCCAAGGGATCGGCGCCGCCAACGCTCCTGCACCTTGCACTACCGATTGAAAGATCGGGTCGTCTGCAAGAAGCGTCGTGAGGATCTTCCCGCCTGCCTTGAACTGAGCAACGATGTAAAAGAACATGAAGAAGATCAACATGGACGTGGCAACAAGGCCAGTCCGCTCGCTGTGGAATCGAGCCTTCAAAACTTCGGGTATCGTCAGCGCTCCGGATTGCCGTGCGATCTGATTGATTCGCTTTCCCAAGATTGCCATCGAGACGAGTGGCAATGCCATGTAGCCAGCGATCCACAAAGCGAGGGACCAACCGTGCGTATAAATCAAAGCAGGGAACCCCATGAAGGTACCGCCTGACGCATTGGTCGCCGCGAAGGTCAGTGCGAACGCCCACACCCCAAAACTGCGGCTGCCGAGGAAATATTCGCCAACGAACTCTTTACCTTTGGCGACTCGATTGGAAAGGATCGCCAATAAAAAAACGGCGATCGTGTAAAACAAAAATGTCAGCAGTGCCGTATTTGTGCCGGAAATCATCAGCAATCTCCTCCCGACGCTGGCGGCTCTTCGCCCAGTTCATCATCGCGGATGCAAACCAGAGCAAACCAGATACTCACCACCATGGTTGTGCCCCAAGGCATCACAACGCCCCAGAAAACCCAATGCGGCATACCCATCACGAGCTCCAACTGGTTGGGATCGATGGGCTGATATCCGTAGCGTGTGCAATATCCGAGAGTCCAAACGAAAGACGCAAACCAAACCAGCAGGATCCACTTTGCTTCGCGGGTTGATTGCGATACCGATGATCGCACCAAACGGCGATCCACACTCTGTTCCGATTCGCTGTTCGTTACCACCGAGGCTTACCTCTTTAATCAAGGGAACACCAGCACTTAACCCTGAGCAACAAGTCAGATAACAGCTACACCTGAAACTAACGCATCCGATGGATATCGCGTCCCATCAATCATCAAAAATTGCTAGATCACACTCGCAGCCTAATACCGCCGCATGCTGGTGAGCACCAGTTTAGTCATTGATGCCCCCCGTGTGTGTCGGCAGCATCCGGTCCCTTGCATCAATGGCCCATCGCTCTGAAGTCAGTCGACCACCCTCAATGATCTGAACGGATGAATGTAGGGCGATCGTCGGACAAATATGTCGTGGCACAGCAAACAGTGCCTCTCCAATTTGCACGGAGTCAGCGAGTTCCGACCGGACCACGAGATGCTCCTCGCTTTGCCCTATCAACCTTGCATCAGGCAGTTCAGGAAAAACAACCCGGCGTTCCAGCGGCATTTCAGATGCAATCGACTTGTAACCCAAGTCGAGGCAAAGAAAACCTTCTCCGGGCTTGCTGATCACCCGAGTCACTAATTTTACTGCGGTTGAAAAGCCAAACTCTGGATAGTTCCCACCATATCCCGTGTCCCAAAAAACAGGTGTGCCCGGGCTGCACTGCCAAGGTGTTTCGCGAGCCCAAAAACCAAACGTGGGGGATCCACCCACCACGACTTCAGAATCCGGATAACGAATCAGGTCGGCCTCAATGGCTTCTTTAATCGTCGAGGCACCGGCTTGTCGTTCATCGAGACTGGGCTGATGGAGGTGGCCGTCATAAACGTGCAACCCGCGATAGACAACTCCGCGCGACGGATCGATCGAACTTCGCAATCGATCAAGCCTGCTCCCAAAAGAGACACCCGTTCGATGCATCCCACAATCGACATCAACCCAAACACCAATGGGAAAGTCGTTTCGTTTGGATGAACACTCACAAAGGATTTCTAATCCATCAAGATGATCGACAAGACATGAAAAGTTCGTTGATGGATATGCGTTTTGCAAAGACGCGAGCATCTTTACGTTCGGACCGACCATCGGATACGCGATCAAAACATCTTTTGCACCACAAGAAGCCGCCATCTCTGCTTCGGCTAACGTTGCGACTTTGAACTGATCAATCCCAACACCAAGCTGCAATTGAATCAGGCGAGACATTTTGTGGGTCTTCACATGTGGTCGTAGTCGACTCACTTCACCCCCGACATGCTGCAACATTTGCGCAAGATTTGATCGCACCAGATCAAGATTCAACAACAGGCCTGGCGATGCTACGTCGGAGCATGATTGAACATCAGGCCAAGCATGTAAATTCATCGCTGGCGTCTTCTTGGGCGGGGAAAGAACGGTCATCAAATGTAAGGAACGCAATCAAGACCAATGACGTCGCAAAAAGTTTACGAAGTTGCCATGACATATCCCTTGAATCGCTGCCTCATCATAACCGCGATGCCGGAGAATGTTGAGGAAGACGCGAAGATCAGAAATCGTGTCCAAGTCGCTTGGCGATTGCTCGGTTCCGTAGCCTCCATCAAGATCCGTTCCAATACCAACGTGATCTGCCGTCCCGAGCAACTGCACAATGTGGTCAACGTGATCCGCGAGCGAGGCAAAGTTCGCATCGTTTCGATTAGAGTGAGAGCTAATACCACGCTCCCATTTAGGAACCATCATCCAGACATCCAAAGCTACCCCAATCACTGCACCACGCGAAGCGAGTTCTGTAATCTGACGATCAGACAATTGACGAGGATCATCCACCAAAGAACGACAGTTATGGTGACTGGCCCACACTGATCCAGCATACAGATCCAACGCATCCCAAAACGTCTGCTCGGCCAGGTGCGTTACATCAAGGATCATTTCCAACTGATCCATCTCCCCCAAAAGAGAACGGCCCATCTCAGTAAGTCCCCCCTGACAATCGTGCCCCAGGGCGTACCGACCGATACCGTAGTGGGCCGGCCCCAAAGCTCGAAGACCATGGGTGTGTGCAAGCGAAAGATCATCCAAGTTTCGCAGAGAATCGGCCCCCTCAAGGCTGAGGATATAGCCGATTGGGGTATCTGAGGGAGACGCTTCCCACTGCAGCAATTGCTGCTCAAGGCCTGCAAGATCGACAATCTGTTTTAATTGACCGTCTGCCTCCATCGATCGGTACCAAGCAAGTTGCCCCTGAGTCATCGCCCACGCTTGATGTGGTGACTCCCAAGCACCAACCGGCCCGGGTGGTTTCATGCAACCTGCCAGTAACGTTGCGACACAGAGACCAATCCCACCCTCACGCATCTCCGGAAACGCAACCGTGCCGGCACCGCGACCTTTCAGGTCCGTTAACCCGGTTTCCTGCTCACGGATTTGATGCACCGATTGACGCAAATCACGATTGTATTCCAGAGCATTCAAACTGAGATCAAGATGAGCGTCAAAGATCAGCATGGCCGGCAGATGATGGTTTGAAATGAAGGATCAAGTTCACAGAAATAGTAGTATGACAGAGCCATAAAAAAAGCCGACCTTCCATGTGGAAGATCGGCTCTTATTGTCTGTACCGCCTGCTTCAGATTACAGGTTTGGCATGTCGTAAGGCTCGACATCGCCAACCATGTGGAAGTGGTTGTGGTCGATGTAGATGGTTTCCGCCGCCTCACGATCGTCCATGGTGTGAGGCACTGGGTACCCGACAATCACCTTTTCGTCGAAGTAGACGGTGCACTTATAGTGTGCGTGATGAAGTTGTGCAGGTCCAATCAAAGGATAGAAGCGAGGTGGATCAACGTAGTCGGCGATCTTCTCTTTGATGATGCGAACGTTGTTTCTCTGCTTTTCCCACAATAGCGGGATACCACCTTGCACCGGACGCGCCTTCTCCAAGGCGTGCATGATTTCGTCGTCGGTTGGCGGATCAAGAGCAACAATCGGACCACCCGAGGTCGTTGGACCCAGGATTGGTACGCGGTCGTATCGCTCCTTCTTCCAGAACTTCTCTTCTTGCTTGTGCTGGTAGTAGGGGCTCACGGGAAGGGGATATCCAACCCACCCGAGATTAAACCCGTTATGCACTCCGTAGCAGCCAGTCGAGGAAACGGCCATTAATGCTATTGCGCCGAGCATCATCCGGCGTATCCAATGCTTCGTCATAGCCGCGTTTTCGTCCCTGGTTTCGCGACGGTCTTTCAAGCTGGTCATCCGAGCAACCTTCCGTGGATCGTAACTACACGCCTGTGGTGGCAAATGGTGCCCAGCACCAAACCGATTCGGCGTTTTTGCGTACTTGTAATATCGTGTGAACTTATGCCGATCTTGCGGATAATTCTGTAGATTCCAAAAAGGATTCCTTTTCACTCTTTCAAGCAAACGTGAAACTCAAGTCCTCAACTCCGATGAGTGCTTCACGTGCTGAATACTGGCCGCCTTTTTGATGATCCCCGTGGTTAAAAGCACAGATTCCAACCCACCGATCCCCACTTCCAAAACGTGAAACAAACGATTGAGTACCAATCCATGTTGCTGGGAAATAGAAAAGATTTCTCCGGAAAAACAGCCGCCCGTTAAAAAACATCCGCCAAGGTGGTGCTCGCAAAGTCTCCAAGTTGCCAGGCCAGACAGCTGCTCACATTCACCAGAGAGTCGATTGAGAATCGGCGGCAAGGTATAGACACAGTAACCGTTGCCCCTCTTCTGCTTGCGGAATTAAATTGGTCTGACGAAGGTCGCCCTGCAGTGATGGGGGTAACCGTTTATCGATTGCTCTCTGCGGTCGAACATGTCTAAAAAAAACCCGCGTGTGGTATCACCACTCGCGGGTTTTCATCGATGATTGAATTAGGACACAAGCCAGCAGAGACATCACTTCCTTGCAGTCTCAGTAGCTGGATCCGCGAGCAGGGTGCGTCACCCTCGCTCGCTCCTCCTTAACCCTTCAGCAGCCTATCGATCGCTGAAGTCCAAGAACCACCAACCGTCATCCCATTCGAGACTGACGCGACGCCATCCGAGTGGAACTTGTGGATAGGGGTAGAAGGGACCGATGAACGGCCAAGCCGAAGGACTATACTGCGTTGGGTACGTAACTTGCGCGTAATTTGGGTGGGCGGCGTAGCCTGGCCATGCGTAATTAGGCAAGTTTGGTGTGTCGTATCGAGGTGCTCCAGGTGGGGAGTGTGGTGCCATTGGCACAGGCTGTCCGGCAACTGGAGAAGGCACTGGTGCGAAGTTTGCAACGGTACGTGTCATCGATGCTTCCTGACCCATTCCGAAAGGAACAGGCATCGCAGCGTCAGCGACGGTAGGTTCAGCGTTCTCACGAGCTGGTCGAACGACTGGATCAACAGCAACCGGAGCGAGTGATGGAGTTGCGACTTCCATGCCAGCAAAAACAGGTGCCTCAGTTTTAGGGGCTGCGGCTGGGATTGAAATGGTCTGACGTACCCCTTCAACGCCTTCAACACCCTCAGCGAGAGCGATGATAGTGTTTCGCTGTGTCTCGGAGCTTGCACGGCCGATTAGGTGAACGATACCGTTGTGGCTTTTGACATCCACCCCGAAACCTCGCAACTGCCCAGCGTCCTTTGCCGCGGTCAAAACCGAAATGACACCAGAAATGATGCTTGCTTCGCTCACTTCAGCCTCTGCTTTTGCTTCTGCTGAAACAGGCATCACCTCAGGAGCAGCTTCTTCAGCTTCCGGAGCCTGAGATTGCTCGAGCAAAGCTTTGCGGAAGGAGAAGTCGCTTTTTTCAGCAGCGGGTGCTGCCTCTGGCTTGGCTTCTTCTGCCTTGGCTTCTTCTGCAACGGGCTCAGCGGTCGCGACGGTTACTTCGTCAACGATTTTCGCAACACCTTCGATGCCGTCAGCGGTGCCAAGTACCAATTCCTTCTGTGTTTCCTCGATAACATTACCGCGGAATGCGACCACACCCTGATCGACTTTCATGTCGAGAGTGAAGTCTTTGAGTGCACCGGAATCCCGGTTACTCTTGAGTCGTTTGATGATTTCTTCAGCAATTTCGCGATCTCCACCCCAGACCTGGCTTGGCCCTAAGGCAGCGAGCGCTGCAATCGCTAAACCAAAATATTTGCGTCGCATCGAAATGCCTCCCTGCAGTCCTAAATTCAACCTGGGTCGGTCCCATTTGACAAACCGGTCGCAACATGCGAGCTGGAAAAGGGTCGCCGCGGGTAGCGACGGAATATGCCAAACGGTCGTACCGGACCGGTGTTGTTGGTTGTTTCGGTCGTAACAGGGTAGGTAAGGTAGGTTTTTTCTGATTTTGTGGCTGATTGGCCTTCCATCCATTAAAACTTATCTCGCAGTTCCATGGAGGGTGACCGCAAGCAGCAGCCGCAACCCGCAAGGTTTACTCAAACCACCAAATATGACATGCAACACTGCGCCCACGGTGAGCCGGTCACCAGCAGAACAAATTAACCACTGAAGTCTCACTGATTTTCTTTTGAGCCAACTGGATGCTACCGCTTCCAGTACTCGGCTAACGTGTTGGGATTCGGCCCTAAAACAGTGACTTCAATTCAGTCACCCTCTCACTTCCAAACAACGGCTTCAATGCACCAGCCACCAGATCGTTCACAACAACCGACTTATACCGGAGAACCCAATGGGTCCCATGTCGAAGGTCGTCCCGATGCCGAAGAAATGAACTTCGCGACCCTTGCTCACTTGTCGGGCTGTGCTGGCCTTCTCGGTTTTGGTTATGTAGGTTTCATCGGGCCATTGGTTATCTGGTGGCTCAAGAAAGACAGTTCGCCCTATGTCGAATTCCAAGCGAAAGAGGCTTTCAATTTTCAAATCACAATCTTGATCGTGGCGTTTACCTGTGGAATCGCAG
This sequence comes from Rubripirellula sp., assembly GCA_022425745.1. Taxonomy (GTDB): domain Bacteria; phylum Planctomycetota; class Planctomycetia; order Pirellulales; family Pirellulaceae; genus Rubripirellula. Next base: position 620 of record JAKMEW010000540.1, on the reverse strand, counting down.
CGCTGATGAGTTGTGGAACCTTATTTCCATTGATCTTCTTACCGATGGTGCTCCAATTGATTTTTGGAGTCCTGTCGGTTTTGGAGGTTCGACAGGGAAGAGCTTATCGATACCCCTTCAACCTACGTCTGATGCAGTAAATTCATGATGCATCAAAGGTGAGACAAACAAAGCCAAACGACATAGAGCCCCAGCGGCCACTGCGACGTAGCGTGCGAGAGACCCAAGCGACGCAGCTTTCAAGGGACCGAAGAGTTCACGCACCAAAAGAAGCAAATCAACCTGCCCTGAGCTCACTCCTTTCGAGCGAAAAACGGACTCACTTTCGAAACGCCTTGAGAATGGATGCGAGTGTTAATAATCCGGCAAAAGCAGGTGCGAGAATAAGGAGCGTTCGTGGTTGAGTTGCAACGACACCCAAAACGATCACCCCGAGCATCGCGAATCCCGGCGGCAGCCAACTTGCTGGTCGTCGCAAACTCGGCCAAGCCAACCAAAGAGCGCCCATCACTAATCCAATACGGCCGGCCGCCATGGATATTGCTTTGGTTGTCCCGGTCGGCTCCATGCGATACGAAATCCACACCGAAAGAAAAATCAAAACGACCGCGATCCCGAGC
>JAKMEW010000108.1 GCA_022425745.1 Rubripirellula sp. | reverse complement strand
TCACCTACGTCGGTGCTGCCTTCCTTTCGGTGGTCGCGATTGTCCCAACTGTCGTTTACGGCTCGCTGGGTGTTCCTTACTCAATCGCGGGTTTCTACGGCGGTACCGGCCTTTTGATTGCGGTGAGCGTTGCATTTGACCTTGTTCAGAAGATTGACAGCCACCTCGTGATGCGAAATTACCGCGGGCTCCTCGAAGGTGCTGGCGGTGGAGTCTCTCCGGTTGTGTGATTGAATTCGGTGCTTTCTGTTTAGGAGGCACCGAACGTTTGGTTGGCAACTGAGGGGCTGCTAATGCAGATTGTCTTCATCGGCCCGCCTGGGTCGGGTAAGGGGACGCAGTGCGAGCAACTCGCTAAGCGTTACCGTATTCCACATCTTTCGACTGGTGAGCTGCTCAGGCGAACAAAAGGAAAATCGACTCTTGGTGATTTGGTTGCCAGTTACATTGACCGAGGATGTTTGGCACCCGATTTCCTGGTTCTCCCTCTTGTCATGAGGTTGCTTGAACAGGATGACTTTCTAGCGGGTTGCCTGTTTGATGGATTTCCACGAACTGTCTATCAGGCTGAGTTCTTGCGTGATCATCTGAGCAAAATTGGACAGAAGGTTGAGGCGGTTATCTACCTGCAGGTGGATGAGTCCGATTTGGTCGATCGTTTACAGAGGCGTTCTGCGATCGAGGGTCGAGCTGACGATGATCAAAAGGGGATCTTAAAGCGTCTTGAGATCTATCGACAGCGAACGGAGCCAGTCTTGGATTTTTATCGAGTTGCAGGTTTGGTGACCGATATCGATGGCTCTAAATCACCCAGCGACGTCCACCGGCAGATTGTCGATTGCTTGACGAATCGTGGCAGCTAATCAGCAGTTCCGATGGTCGATCTTTGTTATTCTAGAGCGTGGCTGAAATTAGCTTGCGCAAGGCGGCAATAGCTTGCGCAGCGCGGCATTGGATTGCACAGGGAGATATTTGCTCGCGTAGAGAGATGCAGGGAGATGCTGTGCGGAATGATTTCTATTGCGGGCACGGTGCAGTTAACAAGATGCAGTTAACAAGATGCAGTTAACAAGGTGCAGTTAACAAGGTGCAGTTAACAAGATGCAGTTAACAAGATGCAGTTAACAAGATGCAGTTAACAAGGTGCAGTTAACAAGAAGCAGTTGAACAGGTTCTACCGTGCTAGAGCGTGGGGATCTGGAAATGCGATGGAAGAACTCTTGATCTTTGTGTGAGTTTGAAACAAAGCGGACGGAACTTGGGAAGGTTGACTTTTGTGATGAGGGATAACATGCCAAGGATCTCATTAGCCGAGAAATCAGGCCAATTGGAAGGTTGTCTGCCGCTGGTCATTGAGTCTTGGGGCAAGTCAATTTTGAATGAGCGAGTCTACTTGATGTCTGATTGGCGAAATCGCTGTTTGTTGAGCTTGTTGGTTGGAGTGATGACGCAGTTGTTCTTCACTCAAATACTTGGCTCCGGGGCTTTGGCGCAAGGTCTTTTTCGGCCAATGCAGAATGTACCACCGGGGCGGTTTCTCGATCTCCCCCGATCGCTCCAGCAGACGCTGCGCGAGGCGGAAGAATCAATTGAGCAGGGGCAATATAGTGATGCTGTATTGCGTTTGGGCGAACTCGCCTCGGGCGATTACAGTCAGAGCACATTGGGTGAGCTTGAGGGGCAAGATTTTTTTCTCAGTCGTGAGGTTTCGTTACCGCCCGAGCGTCCAGTGGCGACGAGCTTCCTGAAGCGTGTGCGTTTTTTATTGGGGACGTTACCTGAGGAGGCGATCGCGACCTATGAGTTGCGATACGGACCGCTGGCACGCAAAACGTTGTTGGAGGCGGCTGAGAATCGAGATTGGCAAGGGGTGGGTGAGGTTCGGCGTATGTTCTTCCACACGCTTGCGGGCTATGAGGCGTCATTTGTGCTAGCGCAACGTGCCATGCTGCTTGGACATCCACTTGAAGCAAGCCTTTATCTCGCGGATCTCATTCCTAGCGATCGCGCGGTTTCCCATCTTGGTGATAGCGTGTTGTGCATGTACGCAGCCGCCTGTGCATCATCGAATCAAGAGTTGTCACCGCAAGGTTTTCTGAATCGTTTTGATGCAGGTCCCATTCAGGTTCAGGTAGGTGGTAATTCCTATCGCTTTTCTTCGATGGAGGAACTGAGTGCTTGGGCCAAGGATCGCTTCTCACCAAAGCCTTCCTCGGCAACTGAACTACCGAAGGAAGACGTTTGGGTGAAGCAGCAGGAAGCGTTCACTCTATTTGGTGGCGATCCTTCTCGAAATCGGGCGGTGGGTGGTCAGTTGCCTTTGTCCACCGAGCGTTGGAGACTGAGTACTACAGCAAGTCCACTTCAGGAGAGAACGCTGAGGCAGGACGTCGAGGAATTACGTACCAGCGGACGACTTCCGCCACCATCTTGGGTGCCTTTGAAGGTTGGCGGCCAAGTCTTGATGCGTACAACGGAACGATTGGTCGGGGTTGATCACCGCACGGGGAAGCGGATCTGGACCTACCCGTGGCATCTTGGTGATGAAGTGATCCAAGAGGAAGCGTCTCCTTTGGATGCGATGTTTCAGGAACAGAAGCGTCCACCACTTTTGTCCCAGCGAGTGTGGAATGACGTTCCATACGGTCAGGTCTCCAGTGACGGAAAGCAGGTCTATTTACTGGATCAGCTTGGTCAGTTGGAATCCGTCACCATGAATGCAATGCTGAATATGCGAGGCGTTCGCCGAGTGCAGAGTCAGTACAACACCTTGGTTGCGTTGGACCTCGAGAAGCAAGGCAAATTGCGTTGGAGGATTGGCTCGCAAGGGGATCCGGGATCGGCCCTTACTGATGCTTTTTTCTTAGGTCCTCCGTTGCCGATTGATGGTCGCCTGTATGTGATGGCCGAGATCGCTGGGGATATTTGTCTCTGCTGCTTAGATCCTGCCAATGGCGATGAGCTATGGCGGCAACAATTGGTGACCGTTGAGTCGGGAGGAGTTCAGACGGATCCGATTCGCCGAGTCGCAGGTGCAATGCCCACTTATCACGAAGGAGTTCTGGTTTGCCCCACGGGTGCAGGCGCCATCGTTGGCGTTGATCTGGTCGATAGGACTCTGAGGTGGGGCGCCACGGTGGAACGCAATGCAGAGATGTACCGAACGATTAACGGATCGGGACGAGGTCTCGAAGGGGCGAAGCTGATGCAGCGTTGGCACAACGGTGCTGCTTTGGTTGAAGGGGCCACCGTTTTGGTAACGCCCATCGAATCAGATCGTCTTTACGCTCTGGATCTACGGAGCGGTGAGAGATTGTTTGCCGAGAAAAACCGTGTCCACATGATGTATGTCGCGGGGATTCAGGACGGGAAGTTTATCGTGGTTGGCACACATCAGATCCGAGCATTTGATGTGAATACCGGCGACGCAGTCTGGACCACAGCACGGGATCTTGTGACGGTTGGACAGCAGATTTCGGGCTTAGGTGTCTTTGGGGCGTTCGACTACTTTGTTCCCACAACCACCAACGAAATTATTCAGGTCTCGCTTGCCGACGGGACGGTGAGGCAGCGACGAGAAACGCAGTATCCACTCGGTAACTTGGTCGCTGTTGACGGTGAGTTGATCACGCAAAGTCCTACATCCTTGGCCGTTGCTTATGGGCAGTCCACGCTGCAGCCGGAGGTGGATCAGCGTTTAGCGGAAGATCCCGAAGACTTTACCGCAATGATTCGCAAATCCGAGCTTTTGATCCAGGAAGGCGATTTAACCGCTGCACTGGAATACTTGGACCGCGCCAGAAAAATGCGACCCGAGGATGATGAGGTTCGAACATTAAGCGTTGCTGCACTACTCGGGCAGTTGCGCGCTAATCAATCCATGGACTCTTCATTGGTTGATGTTCTCGGGTCATTGATCGATCGCCCGCGGCAACGTGTCGAGCTGTTGGGGCTTCAGGTACGTGCTGCGATAGCGACGAAGGATTACGAGAATGCCATCAATCGTCTGCTAGAGCTTTCCAGTTTGGTCGCTTCTGATTCGCTTTTGGATTCTTCGGATTTGGCGTTGGCTGATGATTCCACATTGAAAACCTCACTCGATAGCTGGATTGCCGCTCGTGCGGAACAGGTGGCAACGTCGGTAAGTCAAACGCAACTCGATGATGTGAACGCCATGTTGCTTGCAGAGAGTCAAACGCTCCGTGCTGGTTCTGATCACTTGATTCGTACCACACTCTCGCACTTCAACAGTTTTGCTGGTGTCGATCCCCTACGAGGAGAGTTGGCCGAAAGGTTAGTGGAACGTGAGGATGCAGTAGGTCTGGAGCGTTTGGGGTGGGGGCGGTTTTTGCCCGGCGAAAAGGCTTTGGAGCGATTGCCGATTGGTCAATTGCAGCTCCTGGTCAAGGCCTACGAGCTTGGGAAAATGCCAAAAGATCAAGCGAGTGTTTTGCATACACTCGCCCAGAGAACTGATGGGCCCATCGGGGATCAGACTGATGACTTGTGGCTTGCGTCACCCCAGCAGATCACTCAACGGCTCGATGAGCTTGAACGAGCAACGTTGAAGCCGGTTTGGCCCAAGGACGTCTCTTTGACCTGGGACGCTCGAACCACTCGGATCATTCGCTCCTTATCGCAGACGCAGCGATTTTCCGAGTTGCAACCGTTGGCCGGTAAGCAGATGAGCGGATGGCGGTTGTATGGAGAGGGAAGTAGTCCGCTGAGTCTGATGAGTCCTTTTGGGATGCGGCTTCGAATCGCTGTGGACGGTGATGTGAGTGAGGCCGAAAAGACTGCGGTGATCAGCGGTGGGGTGATGGTTGTTGTGACCCGAACCGACCTGATCGCGGTCAACCTACTCGCGCTACTGAGCGGTGTCGGTGATCCGGTACTTTGGCAACGTCCAATTACAGGCGATGGCGGATTGCCAATGGGACGGCGAAGTTCGGTCACACCCTTCGATGACAAGATCGTGCGCTATGCGGTTGATAACACCATGACCAGTGCTGTGATTCCCGAGTTCGCACTGGGACCCATTCTTGGTGATCGAGTGATCGTGTTGCAGGGTGGGGATCTGATCGCACTGGATCTGCTCACTGCTGAGACCTTGTGGCGTAATGCTTCTGCGCCACCGAGTGGTGCGGTGGTCAGCGATGGGAATCGAATCGCGGTCGTCTCCGATGCGACCAATGTCGTGAAGTTTTTTGATCCTTTAGATGGGCAAGCGTTGGCAAGCGAAGAGTGGGACGGTGGCGAGATCTGGTCCAGTCTTGGATCTAATGTTCTGTCATATAAAGCGACCGATATTCCTGAGCAGTATTCGATTCAATTATCTAATCCTTTGACGGGGGAAGTGCTTTTGGAGCATCTCGCAATGAAGGCGAATCGAGATATTACTGGTGAGGGGGAGACGACGACCTATGGCCGCGTGGAAAGCTCGCGATTTCTCAATCTGTACAGTAGCGACGGGGAGGTCTTGATTTGGGATCTCGTCGAAGGAGTTGAGCTGAGTCGTTTGAAGTTTCAGCCATTTCCAGCACTTTCTGGCCTGAGTGTCATGCAGATGGGTGACAAGATGGTATTGTTGCCTCGCGCGAAGAATCTACCGTCTCAAGATCCCACGACTCCTCAGGTTCAAACTTCTGATGGGCGGTATCACGTTGCAGTGGATCGACTGCACGCGATCGACCTCGCGAGCGGACAATTGATGTGGGAACGCCAGCTGGAATCAACTTGGGGGTGCACGATCACGCAGCCTGCCGAGACACCTTTGATCATTCTGGCAAGAAGCCCATTTGCTTTCTCGACGGTCAACCGCACACGTCGAAAAGACATGGATGTGCTCGCCGTTAGTGCCTTCACTGGTGAGACGGCTCAACTCACCGAGGGGCGTGCCGTTTTGAGCGGTAACAAACAACTGGAAACAAAAGTCATGATTCAGCCCAACGGGCAACGACTCTTGGTTGAGGTGGGAGTGGAGCACCTCCTTTATCAGTTTGGCGAAAGTGATGCAGCGGAAGCCGCCGAGGGTGCGTTGGGATTACCGAACGGACCAGGTACTGAGTGAGGAGGTACTGAGTGATTCGCAGTTGAGGCACAGGTCGGCGGGAATGCAACGCCTCAGTTGCTACAACATCGCTCCGGGTGCTGCCGCTTTGACGCCGTGCATGCCGGTTTTGATGAGCCAGAGGAAAAAGTTTTTTTGAGCGTGGCCAGAGTGTGACCTAAGGTGTCCATCAGCGTGCGATCCTTTGTGTGTCGCCCGAAGGGGGCGTGGTAAAATCATCAACACGGAGGTATCGATCATGTCCAAGTTCTACATCCAATCTGGCTCTCTTCGTCTGGTTCTCGATTCCGAATCGCCATCGATGGCGGCGGTCGCCGCGGTAGACAATCTTTTGAATCCACATGTTTGGATTTATGAAGACGAAACGTTGGGGGATGAAGTGCGGCGAGACCATTTGATGGTCGAGGCTTTGTGCCATCTTGACGCGGTGATTCGTTTGAGTGAGATCGGGTTTGACCGAGAAGATGCAATGATCTTGGGGACGCCAGAGGTTATTGATGAATGGCACCTTGTGATGAAGCGTCTCAGTGGTCTCTATCAGGCCGCTGGTCTGCCGCCGCGAGGGCTAACCTCTCCAGAGACGGTGGTGAGTCCCGCATTGGCCTCATAGGGTGGGCATGTCATCGATGACGGGCAATGAACCTGAGCACTGGCAGAGTCCGACTCACTAGCAGGGTTGGACTCACCGATAGCATTGGACTCACGGTGAGAGAAGGATGCTGCGACGAGCTGCGGCGATGTTGGCTGATCCTGCCTTCGCCGCAACGGAGCATGACTTATTTTGCGTAGGCTGAGGTTCGCTCCAAGCTAATTCTCTTCGTACCGGAAAGCTCGGCGATAGCTTGCTGCAGTGCCGCATCGTCAACATCATGCGTGATTTCACCAAGAGAATTGGGGCGAGCAGCAATGTAGGTTGACTCGACGGCGAGATCTGGTGTGACGCCGTTTTGGCTGATGGCCTTGCCACTGGGGGAATAGAATTTAGCGGTGGTCAAGCAAAGGCCGAACTTCGCCGCTTGCATTCTGAAGATCCCTTGAACGCTTCCTTTGCCAAAACTGGTCTCGCCGACTAGCGTGCCACGCTTTTGGTCTGCGATCGCACCGGCAAAAATCTCGCTGGCACTTGCACTGTCCCGATCAATTAGCACCGCAATTGGCAGGTTCCACGTGTTGGTGCGGTGAGCATTGTAGTCGGCGTTCTCGCGGGTATTGCGCCCTCTCGTCGTCACGATTCTTCCATCCGGTAAGAAACGGTCGGCCACTTCCACTGCGGCAGAGAGTAAACCGCCCGGGTTGCCTCTCACATCAATAATGAGTGAACGCATCCCTTCACGGTGTAGTTTCCAGAGAGCATTTTCCACGTCTCGTGTAGTGGTTTTTTGGAAGTTGGTGAGACGGAAATATCCGACTCGATTCTCTAGATCGACGAAGTGAACATTTTCCACACATGGGACATCCACTCGGCGTCGCTGGACTTTCATCTCGCGACTTTCACCGGTGACGCTTTCCACGG
>JAKMEW010000527.1 GCA_022425745.1 Rubripirellula sp. | reverse complement strand
GCAGCCCTCATAGCAACCGCCTTCTTGGTTGATGGTTCCATTGGGATTTAGAATGTTGATCATCGGCAGTTCAGCACGCTGACCAACTTCATAGTCGTTGGGGTCATGAGCTGGAGTGATTTTAACGCAGCCGCTCCCTTTCTCTGGTTTGGCCCATTTATCTGCAATTAGAGGGATCTGCCGATCGGTTAGCGGAAGCTGCAAGCGACGACCATCTAGTGCCATGTCACGCAACTGCTTTAGTTTGGGAAGCATTGATTCACGTTGCTCGATGAGTTTATCGATTTGTTCTTGAATCTCTTTTTGCTCCGCTTCACTCGCTTCAATAAGACGGTCCTGAAGTCCTTTTTGGATTGCATCGAGAGCACCCTCGGGATCGGGATGCACTGCAACCGCTGTGTCGCCAAGCATCGTTTCAGGCCGCGTCGTTGCTATTTCAACTCGCTCTGGTTCCCCAGGCTTGGGGTCAATCACGGGGTAATAGAGATGCCAGAAGTGACCCTTCTTGGTAGTGTTCTTAACTTCGTCATTACTGACCGCGGTTTGGAGAAAGGTGTCCCAGTTGACCAGACGCTTGCCTCGGTAGATCTGTTTTTTTGTAAACAGGTCAAAGAAGGTTGCGCGAACCGCGGCGGCGCATTGGTCATCGAGAGTGAATCGAGTTCGGTCCCAATCGCAACTGCAGCCCATCCGTTTGAGTTGACCGAGGATGCGAGTTTCGTACTGAGCTTTCCACTTCCAGATGCGATCCACTAATCCTTCGCGACCAATGTCATGTCGAGAAAGATTCTCCTGCTCTTTTAGTCGTCGTTCAACAACGGCCTGAGTTGCAATGCCGGCATGGTCAGTTCCGGGCATCCACAGCGTCTCGTGGCCCATCATCCGATGCATCCGCACGACGATATCTTGGAGCGTATTGTTGAGCCCATGCCCGAGATGCAGTGCACCGGTCACGTTCGGTGGTGGGATCACCACGCAGAATGGTTCTCGATCTGGATTTACTTCCGCGTGGCCGCATTGGTTTTCATCCCAAACTTTCGAGATTCTTGCGGCCTGCGAAGCGTGGTCAAAACGGTCCGGAAGTTGGTTCATCGTGATCAGATTGTTGGGTTCGGGATGGGATCAAAATGGGCGATTTGATCGAAACCCATTCTGAGATTAGACCGAGGATTAAAGTTGAATAAGATGGTTTCGCACCACTCGCCCCTACGGCTGTCGGGTGCCCAATCCTGTTCTTGTTGCGTGCTGGCGTTTTAGTTTCCGCCAAGCGGCATTTCTTCTTTGTGCAGTTTATATTCCACTGCATCTACTAACGCTTTCCAGCTGGCGGCAATGATGTTCTCGCTGACACCAATCGTGCCCCAAGATTCATTTTTGTCACCACTTTCGATGTTAACTCGGATGGACGCGGCGGTTCCGGCCCCGGAGTCCACGACACGAACCTTGTAGTCCAGTAGTCGCATTTCGGCGAGGCAGGGGTAAGTGTCGGCGAGCGCTTTTCGAAGTGCTGCGTCGAGCGCATTGACCGGACCGTGACCTTCAGCCGCATCGAACCACAAGGTGTCACCGACCTGTAGTTTGATGATCGCTTCGGCGAAATCGTGATTCTGCTGAGCGTCACGGTCACCCGCAACAACGCGGTACTTGATCGTCTCAAAATGTGGTTGGAAATTGCCTGCAATTCGTTTGATCAATAGGTCAAAAGAGGCACCCGCATTTTCAAACTGATAGCCTTGGTTTTCCAGCGAGACAACCTCTGCCAGAATCTGGTCCATCAGTTCACGGTCGTCCTGTAGGTTATGCTTCGTTGCGAGGGCGACAATGTTGCTGCGACCGGAGAGCTCACTCACAAGAATTCTACGCTCATTACCGACTAATGCTGGGTCGATGTGTTCGTAGGTGTTAGCTGCTTTATTGATCGCGTGAACGTGCATCCCGCCCTTGTGAGCAAAAGCACTTTGGCCGACAAACGGTTGTCCATGCTGCCACTGAAGGTTCGCTGTTTCGTAGACATACCGACTCAGTTCGGTGAGGGAAGTCAATGGACGACCACCGAGGACTTCGTAGCCCTGTTTCTTGAGTCCCAAGTTGGCAATGACAGAGATGAGATCGGCGTTGCCACACCGTTCACCAATCCCATTGATCGTCCCCTGCACCTGAAGAACCCCGACGTCCACGGCTGCGAGTGAATTGGCAACCGCCATCGCTCCATCGTTGTGAGTGTGGATCCCAAATTCCACGGAATGATCACGAAGTGCTTCTTTTGCGGACGAGGTGATCTCCGCAATCCTTTCTGGAAGCGTACCGCCGTTTGTATCACACAGAACCAACCATTTCGCACCACCCTGTGCAGCAGCGATCAGGGTTTTGATCGCATACTCTGGGTTTGCGTTGTATCCGTCAAAGAAGTGTTCCGCGTCGTAGATCAGTTCTGAGTGTGAAGCAAGAAACTCGGCGCTCTCTCCGATCATTTCGAGGTTTTCTTCAAGAGTGACTCGAAGCACCTCGGTCGCGTGATAATCCCATGTCTTACCGACCAGCGTGATGCAGGGTGTCTGAGCGGCTACCAAAGCTTGCATGCCGGGGTCGTCTGCTGCTTTCATTGACTTGCGACGAGTCATTCCGAATGCGCAGACTTTGGTGTGCCCTAGATCACGTTTGCGAATTTCCTCGAAGAAAGCAACATCCTTTTCGTTCGATAGCGGGTAGCCACCTTCGATAAAGTCAATCCCAGCCTCGGCAAGACGACAAGCAATATTCAATTTGTCCTGCAGCGAGAAGCTTACTCCTTCTCCTTGCGATCCGTCTCTTAGAGTCGTGTCGTAGATGAGGATGGGTTGTTTGGTCATCGGTCAATTTATCTTTGCGTTGTTAGCAAGTCTGATGAGGTCGCGATCATCGATTCGCTTTTTGTCGTGTGATGGGTTGCCAAGATGCATCATGCGCTCGGCCTGCATCATTCAGAATTACTTTCGTATCCTGGCTGCCAGTTTTTCTGTCGCCATCTAAGGTTCCCCGAGTGTTGCTCGACATGCACCTAGGAAGTCACACCACCCCAAGATCCGTCTCGCCTCAAGATTGGTCGATTCCGTTTCGCTTGCGAGCCTTCCGTTGTCGGGCAGTTCTATGCTGACACCGACCGAGGTGAACAGGCCGACTCCTCTGGCACGCATCACGGCAAAGCAATCCCAGTGAGACGCCGGGAATCGATGCCTCGCCAATCAGTCTTCAAACGAGCTCAGAATCGCAAGTAATTCCGCGGTTTGGTGGCTTGTAAGGATGACGAGCACCCCCTTTTTTGTCAATCGCGACAGCCTTTTGCGAGGTTGTTTCGCTTGTGGAGGCAATTTTCTCCCGCTGCTGGTTCGACAGATTATCGGGCGTCTCGATGGGGGACGCTGGGGGCCTTTCGTCTCACAATCGACACAACCCGAATGAATCACCTGATTGTGTTGTCTTTTCGCAACCTTTGCCGTTGCGAATCTTCATCATGGTGGCAGCAAGCGTGGTAGGTTTCGACGGGTCAAAGTTTGTTTGACCGGTAACCTTTCACGAAATAGCAAGTCATCGAAAACGACTTGGCGCGGGCCATCATGTTATCCCCTTCCCAGACCTTCACCCGAGTTGGCGCACTGCCACTGCCGCAGATGCATCGAATTGCATTTGTCGTGCTTGTTTTGTGCACCATCGGGGGGTGTCGGCAGGTAAGGCTTCCAGCGATCGATCCCACCGGTTCGCGGTTATTTGCACCAAAGCCCTACAGTACAACGCTAACGGTTCCCGGATTTGGGGACGAAAAATGCGGGATCACAGATCGTTTCAAAAATCATTTTGCGGGGCTGGGGTTCGGTGGTGAGGGAGGTGTTTTTCCTGAACCCGCTTTTCAGGCTCCACCTCGGGTTGAGCCATGTCCGCCCGAGGGACTGGCCCGTACCAACGGGACGCCCACGAACTCGGTTCCATCCGGTTTGGTTTCAACGAATCTGAGTGATCCGTCGTGTCCGGATGGGCCGGCTGCGGTGATCTACGGGAATCCGCGTTCACAGCATGTTTGCCGTCTCCCGTCAAAAGGTAATCGCGGTAGTATTCTTCTCACACCAAGCAAGGTTGTCGCGCCTGTTGGCGGCGAAGTGGTTCTGCTTTCTGGTATTTGCGGAACCGATGGCTATCTGCAACTCAATGAAAAGCTTGAATGGATGCTCACGCCGGATAGTGTGGGGACGTTCATTGAGGTCGGAGACCTTGCTCCCGGTGTTTTGACTCGCATGGCGGCATCCAAAGATCGTCCGAATAAACAGGGACCTACGTATGCGTTGGGACTGACCAGCACAAAAGAGATGGTGATCACTCGCGGCAATCAGAACTCGCGTGATGACGTTTATCTCGACAAGGGGCAGACTTGGATCACGCTGAGTAGCCCAAGTGAGGGTGTGAGTCACGTAACGGTGTTAGCACCCGAGAGTGATTGTTGGGATCAACGAAAGGCAACCGCGACGATTTACTGGGTCGATGCGAAGTGGCAATTTCCTAATCGTCAAGTTGTTCCGAAGGGGCAGACCGTCGACCTCACCACTCGCGTCTCGCGGTCCCAAGGGGGAGCGCCGGCAAGAGGGTGGAAGGTTCGTTACGAAATTTTGGAGCCCAGCATTGCAACCTTTGCTGGAACCGATCGTGCTACAGTGACAGAGGCTGCGGTTGATGAATCGGGGATGGCGAGCGTCCAGTTGTTACCCACCTCGGGTGCAAGTGGTACGACTGCTGTGTCAGTGCAGGTGATTCGTCCCGGAGGTCTTGGCGACAGTTTGCCCAGCGTGACTTTGGGGCGAGGTGAAACGATTGTCACATGGAGTGCACCGAAACTTGCATTGCGTTCCGGCGCGCCGACGGTTGCCACGTTTGACTCGCCTTTTGAAGTGATCGCAAATCTTGCTAATCCCGGAGATCAGCCAGCGACCAACGTCCGAGTCGATTTGCAACTTCCGCCTGGAACACGGGTGGTTCGCAGTGATTCCTTTGCTCGAGTATTGCCTAACGCGGTGACTTGGGATATCGGAGCCCTCCCTGCTCAGCAACAAATTGATCTTTTCCTCGAGGTGTCAACTCAGTCCCCCGTTGATCTAGTCTTCCAGGCCCGAGCTGATGGATTGGTCACCGAGGACACGGTAAGGATCGATGTCTTTCAGCCGTCTCTCGAGGTTCAGATCAAGCCGCTACTGGATCGAGTGGAGTCAGGTCAACCGGTGGTTTATGACATCGACGTGAAAAATACTGGTGATCGTCCAATGACGAATCTAAGTCTTCTCGCGTCGGGTGATGCCGGCATGGTTCATCAAAGCGGTAACCCAGCGGTCACCAATCGCAAAGAGAATGGTCCGCTTCAGCCAGGCGAGATTTGGAAGGCACAGGTGCAATTCATTCCTGTGCAAGCCGGTCAGCGTTGTCTAACGGTAGAAGCCACCGCGGACGGAGGTCAGCGTCTGGCTCAGGAAAGCTGCGTGACGGTGATCAATCCCGTCCCGCAGGCACCCAATCTGCAGGTGACATTGGTTGGTCCAAACAATGTGGAAATGGGACAGTCGGTGCTATTGCGTGCCACGGTGGTCAATGATGGCCCGGTTGTGGCAAATCAGGTGCGAGCAGTGATCGTCTACCCGGCACAATTGCAATTGATGCAGGCGACTCAGGGAGCAGATCAGTCGTTAATTCAGCAACGGCAGATCGCATGGAATCTCTTGCAGGTTAATCCAGGGCAGCAGGTCGTTTTGGAAGCACAGTTTAATGCTGCGTTTCCCGCAAACCAAATCGAATCCGTTTTGCAAGTACGCGCGAGTGTTGGAGAT
>JAKMEW010000515.1 GCA_022425745.1 Rubripirellula sp. | reverse complement strand
TTGCTTAAATGTACAGAATTATTTTCCGTTCTTGATCCAATCGAGATAGATCTGAACATTATGCCGGTAGGTTGACTTTGTTGCCTCGCTTCGTGTGGACTCAATTTGGTCTTCAACCTCGATAAGGTAAGTTTCAAGCGATTCTTCACCGTGGTCGTTGCTTGTCTTAATCCAGTTTTCAAGTTTCTCTCGATGTTCTATCAGTGCTGGCTGGTGTTCAGCTGTATCGGCTAAGTTCACCAATTGCCAGCGATCGGATTTGTAGAGGTAGAGTTCTTCAGCGGGGCGATTCGGTGAAAAAAGTAGCTTGTTTGTCAGATCACTTATTTGATCGGTCGCCTTGAGTTCGCGGAGTCGCTGCAGAATCAGCTTTCCGTCCTTGTACGAACTGGGCATAAGGAGTGGACGGTCTGGAAAGAAGTTCTTGATGTAAAGATAGTTTTCGGTCCGTACAGATCGGATGCGGTCCGCCGCTTCCCCGCATCGATCACGGGCAGCATAGACGGCATCTTTGGGTTGATGAGAAGGGTCGAGAATGTTTTCTCCCTGCATCGATTCTGGTTCTTCAATACCGGCCGCTGCCAGCGTTAGTGCCGCAATGTCGATGTGCTCCACCAAGTCGGTGCGAACCTTGCCGGGCGTGATTGATGGGCCAGCAATGATCAACGGGATGTGGGTGCCCTCGTCGTATAAGAACTGCTTCCCTCTCGCATGGCTAATGCCGTGATCGGTGAAGAAAATTAAAAGCGTGTTGTCTAGAATTTTCTCCTGCCGAAGTCGTTCAATGACTAAGCCAACATGATGATCCGTGACTCGGACGCTATCGAGGTACGTTGACCAGTCTCTGCGAAGGATGGCGTCGTCTGGGTAATGAGGTAGGAGATCAATTTCTTCGGGAGAAGTTGCCTCGCCGAGAAGGTTAATCACCTGCTTCGTGAACAAACTGTATTGTGCTTCGGATGCCCCTCGCAGTTTCCCGCCGTGCAGTTGAACTTGCATGAAAAATGGTTGGCCGGGATCGCGCTCAGACCAGTCGTTGGAATCAAACATCGATGAATCCCAGTTGAAATTATAATCGGTCTTTCCAAGGCGATTCCGGGTTCGCGGGGTTTTGGGCTGAGTTCTGAAGTCGAGGTCGATGAGGCCGCTTCCGTTGCAGGTGTGATAGCCGTGTTGCTGGAACAGCACCGGTAGGGGATGTACACCAGATGGTAGTACGATCGGGTGCTTCTCCGAGCGACCACTGCGATGGTGATGGCTGCCGATGGAGGTTTGGTACATTCCGGTGATCAATGAAGAACGAAATGTTGAGCACACCGGTGATGTTGCGTAAGTACGCGTGAATCTTGTGCCCTGTTCTGCAAGGCGATCTAGATTGGGAGTCGATATTTTGCTTTCACCATAACACGATAGATTGGCGGACATATCGTCCACGACAAACCAAATAATGTTTGGTTTTGTGTCTGCTACAGCTTGCAAAGGAAGGGGTAGCACAGCCAGCAGTGAGAGGAGAATAGCTTTCATGGAATTGATGGATCCGTCTTTTGGTTTAGCTGGATGATCGGTCGCTCACGTAGCGCTGCCCATTGTTGCTTCGTGAAAGTGAACCGCTCGATTCGTTGTCTCTCCGAAGTTTATCCGTACCCCGTTTAATTGTGCGAGGGTGTGACCGCTGACGGGCGGAGTCCTCAGAAACGAGTCTCTATTGATCCTTAATTATTCTTTGCAGGATGCTGTTTGGCGGAGATTCTGCGTAAGTTTCTGCGTAAGTTTCAGAGATCGTGTATTTTATGAATACTGAACCGTGGCGTTGGGGAACCGTCAGAGCGATGGGAATCGTTTTGATGTTAAGAATTCGGATGGGTTATGCAAGGACTGATTCAAGTCGGCAAAGGGTGGTCGGGAGTTAGAGAGAAAAATGTTGCGAGGTAATTCCAATTCGCGAATTTATACGGCTGATCCAACGTGTATCGGTCACCGTCTCAGGTGGCTGAAATTGGATCTAGTGCTCCGTGTAGGGTGTCTTGGTGTACTTAGTCGAACTCGTCTGTTTCCCACTCTTCTGGTGTGCTTCATGCTTCATGGAGTTTGCATTTCTCCGATGTCATTCGGGGAGGAGGATACGGCGACGGAAGTACAGTTTGCCCGAGATATCCAGCCAATCCTGGCAAAGCATTGTCTGGTCTGTCACGGGCTTGATCAGTCAGAGGGCGGTGTCCAGTTTCATCTCGCTGAAACTGCTTTTGCTCCCGCAGATTCTGGTGAGTATGCGATTGTTCCCGGAAAGTCAGATGAAAGTGAGTTGATGCATCGTATTGTCTCACGGAAAGCTGATCTGCAGATGCCTCCAGAGGGTGAGCGGCTCACTGAGACTGAAGTTCAGATGCTTAATCAGTGGATCGACTCAGGTGCATCATGGGATACTCACTGGGCGTATTCACCAATCGTTTCCGGTGATCCGCCGGAGGTGGATGACGCGTCGTGGCCGAAGGTTGATCTGGATCGTTTTGTGCTTTCGCGACTCGAGCAGAGTCAGATCAAGCCTTCAGGCATTGCGAGACCGGAAACCTTGATCAAGCGTCTCCATTACGATTTGATTGGCCTGCCTCCAAGTCCAACCGACGTCGCAGCTTTTGTTGCTGATCATTCGGCAGCAGCTTACGAGGAATTGGTCGATCGACTTTTATCAGCGGAGCATTTTGGGGAGCGTTGGGGGCGGCACTGGTTAGATAAAGCTCGCTACGCAGATTCCGATGGCTACGAAAAAGATAACCACCGGCCAGATGCCTGGAAGTATCGAGACTGGGTGATCAAAGCGATCAACGAAGATCTACCATTTGATCAATTCACCATTCAACAGCTTGCAGGTGACATGTTGCCCGAAGCAGCGTCGGATGAAATGCTTGCGACCGCATTTCATCGTCAAACCTTGACCAATACGGAGGGTGGAACGGATCGAGAGCAGTGGCGGGTCGCCGCGGTGATGGATCGAACTGAGACGCTTGGTACGGTTTGGCTGGGGCTGAGTGTGGGGTGTGCGAGGTGTCATTCGCATAAATACGATCGGATCACACAGCAGGAGTACTATCAGCTTTTCGCTTATTTCAACAATGGCGACGAGGTAAACGTCGAGATTCCCAGAGATCCGATGGTCTATGAAACGCTCGAGAACCATCTGCGATCACTTCAACGGCAGTTGAAGCAACAGCAAGAAAGGCTCGCAGGATCAAAGGATGAGTGGTTTCCTCGTATAAACCGCCGCGTGCTTGATGAACTCGAGAACGAGGTAAAAGAACATTCGCTGAAAGTAATCCGGATTACTGGGCCGGAAGATGTTGACTTCAATTTGTTGGAAGACGGTTCCTATTTGGTTCAAGGTGCGAATCCCGAATCGGCGAAGTACACGATTGAATGCGAGGTGGGTGTTGATCAGGTATCGGGCATTCATTTGGAGGTGTTGCCGCACGAATCACTGAAGCAGAGCGGGCCTGGACGCACGGAACACGGCAACTTTGTTTTAAATGAGGTTCGAGTTTACGCCTCAGATCGCCCTGAATGGAACCTGGATGCTAAACAAGCATTTGCCAGTGCCGCCGCCGATTATTCGCAAGACGGTTGGCCCGTTCTTGGTGCGATTGATGGCGTTGAGGGGAAAGGCAAGCAAGGCACCGGTTGGGCAATCTCGCCTAAATTCGGAGTGATGCACTCTGCGAGATTTTCTTTTGAGAAGCCGATTGCGCAGGGCAAGCGTTTTTTGCAAATCGTGTTAAGTCAGTCTTATGGGACGCAGCACACGATTGGACGGTTTCGCGTTCAAGCATTAACTGGACAGATGACAGGTAAGGCGATCCCCGAAGAAATTCGGCAGATCATTCTGGAAGAAAGAAATGATGATGAGGCGATCCAAGCACTGGTCGCGTACCAAGCCACGATCGATCCCGAATGCAAAAAACTTGAGGGTGAAATCCGCAAACTGAGATCACAATTAGAAAAAGAAGCGATGAAGGTTCGCGTGATTCGCGAGCGAACATCGGACTTGCGGCGGACCCACGTGTTTCGGCGAGGGGAATTTAAGCAACCGCAGGAGGAAGTCAGTGCGGGAACTTTGTCGACCTTGCCGAAGATCGTCTCTCGCGATGGAAAAGCCGAGACGGATCGTTTGGATCTAGCAAGATGGTTGGTAAGCGGGGACAACCCGCTTGTTCCCCGAGTAGCAGTGAATCATGTTTGGTACCACCTTTTCGGCGCCGGCATAGTGCCGACCATGAATGATTTTGGGGTGCGAGGCGATGCTCCGTCTCATCCAAAATTGCTTGACCATTTGGCTGGTAAGTTGATCAGCGAAGGTTGGTCTCGCAAGCATTTGATCAAGTACATCGTCATGTCTTCAGCCTACCAACAGGCATCGGTTCATCGACCAGAATTAGTGGAGGTGGATCCACGGAATCGCTTGCTGCACCGACAGAATCGTTTTCGAGTTGAAGCGGAAATCATTCGAGATATCTCGTTGGCGGTGAGCGGACTGCTGTCGAATAAGGTGGGTGGTCCGAGTGTCTTTCCGCCCATTCCTCCGAGCGTCACCGACTTGACCTACAACAGTAGTTTCAAGTGGAAGGAAAGCATGGGAGAGGATCGTTATCGAAGGGGGCTGTACACCTACTTCAAACGCACCGCTCCGCATCCGAACCTCATCACCTTCGACTGCCCTGATTCTAATGTCGCGAACGTGCAGCGGGATCGGAGCAATACGCCGATCGGAGCCCTCGTGACTCTGAATAATGCCACTTTTGTGGAAGCGGCTCAAGCGATGGCCGCTCGGATACTGAAGGATGATTCATTGGCGGGAGATAGCCAGCGAATTCAGTATGCGATGCGTTTTTGTGTGGCGAGAATTCCTGATGATGGTGAAGTTGATGACTTTGAGCGTCTGTTGGGCGTGAGTCGTTCTTGGTACGTAGCACACCAAGAAGACGCGAAGGCATTGGTCGGTGAGCACGCAGTGGATTCCGTCGATGATGCTGAGAATGCTGCGTGGGTGGCAACCGTCAGGATGATGCTGAATCTCGACGAGTTTTTGACACGGGAATGAAGTTGAAGCGTTACCTGTTAGCGTCGAGAGTAATGTATTCAAAGAGAAGCGTATTAAGAGGCTAGTTCCAGTATGGATCATCAGAAGACAAAACTGCGCCGTGAGTTTTTGACAACGACTGCGAGCGGTTTGGGTGGGATGGCGCTCGGTTCAATGCTGACCGATGACGGTTTACTCGGAGCCGAAAAGTCCATTGATGCACCTGGCAGCAGCGTTCGATCGCCCCACTTTGAGGCGAAAGCAAAAGCGTGCATTTTTATCTATATGGCCGGTGCGCCATCGCAGCTTGATCTCTTTGACCCAAAGCCGAAGTTGAACGAGTTGCACGGACAAAAGTTGCCTAAGTCAGTGCTCGATAACGCGAGGTTTGCGTTCATCAAGCCTGACTCGGCGACGCTGATGGGATCTGCGCGAAAGTTCAAGAAGTACGGACAGTCAGGGATGGAGTTTTCGGATTGGCTGCCAAATCTGGGAAGTGTCTCAGACGATTTGTTGATGGTTCGCAGTCTTCACAGCGATGAATTCAATCATCATCCCGGTCAGTTGCTGATGCAGTGCGGCGTGTCTCGCTTCGGCATGCCGGCAATGGGATCGTGGATTCATTATGGGTTGGGTAGTGAATCGAAAAACTTGCCAGGTTATGTGGTTTTGACGGCCGGTCGGGGAAGTAGCGGTGGTGCAACACTTTATCAGAGTGGATTTTTACCATCGTCCTATGGTGGTGTGTTGTTTCGAAACCAAGGTGAGCCGGTCCTCAATTTGCAGAACCCGACAGGCTTGCCGGAGGAGTTGCAGCGAGCTGGTTTGGATGCCTTGTCATCCGCTAACCAACGCCGCTATCAGGAGGTCCATGATCCCGAGATCGCAAGTCGCATCGCCAATTTCGAACTGGCTAGTCGAATGCAATCGGCCGCTCCTGAGCTGATTGATTTGTCCGACGAGTCCCAGAAGACGCTCGATGAATACGGAGTCGGTCGTCGCGAGCCGGAGAAGGTTTGGCGAGGCTCTTTGGGGCATTTGAAGACTTACGATACCTTTGCGAGAAACTGCATCCTTGCGAGGCGTATGGTGGAACGGGGTGTCAGGTTCATCAATATCATTCACGCTTCATGGGATCAGCACAGCGAGCTCGATTTTCATCTTGCACATAACGCAGAGTGCGTCGATCAGCCAATTGCCGCACTGCTAAAAGACCTGAAACAGCGCGGCATGTTAGACTCGACCATGGTGGTTTGGGGAAGTGAATTTGGTAGGACGCCACTCGGCGAGAATCGAGCCGGACGGACGGCGAATACCGGGCGTGATCATCATCCCTTCGCTTACACCATGCTGCTCGCCGGGGGCGGACTCAAAGGCGGGGTAACGTACGGCAAGACAGATGAGATTGGCTGGAATATTGAGGAGAAACCGGTCCATGCCAACGATTTACACGCAACCATGCTCCATCAATTCGGGCTGGATCATCTGAAGCTTACCTATCGGTTTCAGGGCCGCGATTTTCGTCTTACGGATGTTGGGGGCAGGGTGATTGAAGATTGGATCGCATAGGTGCTCTTTTGGGTTTAACGCCTGTGTTAACAATTGGTGTACACTGCTGCGGTTGAGTAAGTGGGCTGGGGTATGTTTTGTGGGCTTTGCAGCTTCTTTGAAGTGTTGATTGGATTTAGAAATATCGAGGCGAGTGAAATGATGAAATCGGTCAGGGTCCTTGTTTGGATCGGTGTCGTTTCAATGCTGCGTCCCGCGACGGTTATTGCGGACGAGCAGCAGATCTTTCAGGTGTTGATAAGGACGATCCGGACATCGGAAGATCCCAGTGTGCAAGCGTCTTTGATGCAGGGAATGCTAAGCGGCCTGGAGGGACGGCGTGATATCGTCCCTCCAGACTCCTGGGGGTCACTGTACGAGAAGCTGAGTCGCAGTGGCGATGCGCGGGTGCGTGAACGAGCTGCTGCATTAGCGCAGGTTTTTGGCGATCAAGCCGCAGTTGAGCAAGCGTTGGTTAATGTGATGAATCAATCACTTCAAGTTGATGTGCGCCGTGCTGCGCTTGGTCGACTGTTAAACCAGCAGAATCGCGAGGCGTCCGACTTGTTGTCTCAGCTGATGGATGAGCCAGCGATGACGCTCGATGCAATCAGGGGAGTGGCAATCGTCGAGAACAAGGAAGCAAGCGAGCTTTTGTTGAATCGTTATCCGAAACTTGATCCGCAGCAGCAAAGAGCGGTGATTGAAACTCTTGCTTCGCGAAAAGTCTACGCAAAGTTGCTACTGGATGCCTTGAAGAGTCAGCAGATTCAGCGTGACGCAATCCCCGCACAGGTTGCTCGGTCGTTAACAGATTTGCTGGGGGAGGAATTCATCAATGTGTTTGGCGAAGTGAGGGAAGTGGCGCAAGATCGGACGGAAGTACTGGCGAAGTACAAGGCGTTATGCAACCCCGATGCGTTGGCTGCCGCGAGTGCTGCTCGTGGTCGTGCTGTCTACAAAAAAACTTGTGCCGCTTGTCACACTCTTTACGGAGACGGTGGTCAAGTAGGACCAGATTTAACAGGGTCCAATCGCGCGAACCTCGACTACATTCTTCTTAACAGTGTTGACCCGAGTTATGACGTGCCAGACGCGTATCGAACCGTCTCTGTTCTCACGGTGGATGGTCGCTCGGTAAATGGTGTTCTGGCTGAGGAAGATTCAAGGAGGATCATCCTGAAGACACCCGAGCAGCCACGTGTGGTCATTGCAAAAGAAGATATCGAGCAGCGAAAAGTCTCCCCAAAGTCCATGATGCCAGAGGGACAACTCGATCAAATGATGCCGCAGGAAGTTCTTGATCTGATCAAATATCTTCGAACGACTCAACAAGTGGACATGGATCAATGAGCAGCAATCCGCATATAGGTAATAAGATGGATTTGTTCGCACGCTACTGCTGTTTTGGCGGCAGTCAGCGTATGAAAATGGCCGTCCGAAATTCCACTCGAAGCATTTGCCGTGCGATATTGGTGGGTGCGAGTTTGATTCTGATCATCAGCCAGAGCGAACTGCTTCTGCATGCTGAAGACGGCGTCAACCTACTGCCTAAGAAACAACACCGTGATAGTGATGCACCGTTTCTCAGTCCAGCAGAGGCGGTCAGCAAAATGTCGATCCCCGATGGATTTGATGTGTCGGTATTTGCTGCTGAGCCCGATATCGCGGAGCCGATTGCGTTTTGTTTTGATGATCGCGGCAGAATGTGGATCGCGGAGAATTTTAATTATCAAACGCGCAGGCAGCACACAGATGATCGCGTGAGTCGGATTCAGATCCTCGAGGATACTGATGGTGACGGTGTATTTGATAAGAAAAAAACTTTCACCGACCAGCTAACTTTCACCTCGGGTCTGGCATGCGGGTTCGGGGGTGTCTTTGTTGGTTCGCCACCTCATTTAACGTTCATTCCAGATGAGGATGGAGACGATGTGCCAGATGGTCCGCCACAGGTGCTGTTGGATGGATGGGGGATTAATGATCGTCACGAGACTCTGAATAGCTTTATCTGGGGCCCAGACGGTTGGCTTTACGGATGCCATGGCGTGTTCACCGAATCGAGAGTGGGTAAGCCCGGCGATGACGATTCAGATCGACAGTTTATTGATGGTGGTATTTGGCGCTATCACCCTGTACGCGGAACCTTTGAGATTTTTGCGAGAGGGCTCTCGAATCCATGGGGGTTTGATTTCAATGACCATGGGCAGGGGTTTGCAACATGCTGCGTGATTCCTCATCTCTTTCATGTCGTGCAGGGAGGAACCTACCATAAGCAGAGTCGACCGCACGTGAATCCTTATGTTTACGATGACATCAAGACGATCCGAGATCACAGTCACCTTTCCGCGCATGGTGGTGCAAGGTTTTATCTTGCTGATACCTTTCCTGAGCAGTACCACGATCGGTTATTCATGTGCAATATCCATGAGCATGCAGTTTTAACTGACGTCATGGTTCCAAGTGGCTCCAGTTATATTGGGAAGCATGGTAATGACTTCATGCCGACAAATGACTTGGCTTGGGTTGGGTTCAGCGTTGAGATCGGGCCAGAGGGTGGGGTTTACCTGCTGGATTGGCATGATCAGGATGTCTGCGGGAACGCAGTAAAATTCCCCAACAGTGGCCGTGTTTACCGAGTCATGCCCGAGGGGCATCAGCCAGGGGCACGTCCGAATTTGCGGGCCGCAAGTGACGCTGAGTTAGTTGAGTTTCAGAAGCATGCCAACGATTGGTATGTTCGGCAAGCAAGGACTCTTTTGCATTATCGATCAGTCTCTGGGGCGTTGGATCATGAGCTTGTTCATGGTTTGCTGAGAAGCCAATTGCGAGACGCGCAGACTTCTCCCCGAAGACTGCGAGCCTTGTGGGCATTGCATGTAACGGGTGGGTTGAGTGATGAAGATCTTCGGGATTTACTTGATCACGCTGATCCCTATATCCGATCATGGGGTATTCAGTTGCTGACCGATGAGAGCCGATGCAATGCATTCCAGCCAAACTCCGAGTTGGGGATCTCGCTTGATGACGATTTGCTGAAGCGGTTCTCGCTAATGGCCCGGGAGGATGAATCTCCTGTTGTTCGATTGTATTTGGCGTCTGCGGCGCAACGTCTTCAGTATGCGCATCGTTGGGAACTACTCTCCGGTCTCATTTCACATGCAGAGGATGTCAGCGACAATAATCTTCCACGAATGTACTGGTTTGCTCTTGAACCGATGGTTCCGGAAAATCCAGAGAAGTCGCTAACGCTTGCGGTCGGCGGGAAAATCCCCCAGATCCAAGAGTTTGTTGCACGTCGCTTGGTGACCGGCGATATGGATCCATCTTCGTTGGGAGACGCTCGGCGTTCTACTCAATGGAACAAGGCAGTTCAGACATTGATGTCGGGATTGCAGGTGGCGTCAGTTGGTGAGGGAGGAGTGGTTAGGCACGCTTCTTTCAGGAATCGAACGGCTATTCAGACGCATCCCAAGGATCGGAAGACACCCTGTGTTATCAGTCGCAAGCAGGTTCAGGTTCCCGCAGGTAAACAGACCTCCCTTCGCCTCTGTGTCTCGCATCATCCGCACGGCGATTGGCTTCTGCGCGTTAAAGCCAATCAAGAAGTGATCGCTGAGCAATTAGTTAGTTCTGCAACGGTGAAGTCTGATGAGTGGCTGGACGTATCAGTTGATCTGAGTCGTTTTGCAGGACACCCCGTCAGCCTTTCAATCGAAAATGTTGCGAATGACTGGCACAACGAGTGGGCCTATTGGAACAAGATTCAAGTTGTATCGGAGTGAATTGCTATGGAACGAGTGTTTCTGTCTCTGTCGTCACTTTGCAATTGTTACTTGGTTGTAGCCTTGGTGTTGGCCGTTTCGAGTCAACATTGCTGCAACGCTTCAGATACAGCTTCTGGCGGGGATGAGAGCGGTGGTAAGTGGAAGGTGGTTTTCATTTCTGGATCGCCGAGTCATGGGCCAATGTCACATGAGCACCGAGCAGGAAACATGATTTTGGCAGATGCTCTGGAGCGTTCCGGCCTAAGTGTTGAATGTGAGATGGTTCCACATCCGGGCTATCCGGAGGATCCATCAATTTTTAACGGCGCCGCCACTGTCGTGATTTTCTGCACTGGTCATCAGGGCCATGTTTTGAATTCGCACCTTGATGAGTTTGATCGGTTGATGAAATCAGGCGTCGGAGTGGTGATGATCCACTGGGCGACCGAAGCGGAGAAGGGCAAGCCCGGAGAGAAGTTTCTCGAGTGGATGGGTGGGTTTTGCGATCTGGATTGGTCGGTCAATCCACACTGGGCTCCGGAATTTAATCAATTGCCGAAACATCCTATCACTCGAGGAGTCGCGCCCTTTAGTGTTCACGACGAGTGGTATTATCACATGCGATTCGTTGATGGGATGAAAGGGGTTACCCCAATTCTGTTTGATTTGCCGCCTCCAGAAACTCTTAGACGACCTGACGGCGCTCGTAGTGGAAATCCGACTGTGCGGAAAGCCGTTGCCGCGGGAACTCCACAGGTGGTTGCTTGGGCCTACCAGCGACCCGAGGGAGGTAGAGGTTTTGGTTTCACCGGAGCCCACAATCATGTTAGTTGGCAAAACGAGAGTTTTCTGAAAGTGGTTCTCAACGCGATCCTTTGGACTGCGGATGTTGATGTGCCTGATGAAGGTTGTCCGACACCGACGATTAGTGATGACTTGATCAAAGCCAATCTTGATGAGAAGAAACGTTAATTGTGTGGGGTAGAGTTGATATCCGCGTCATAACGTTATTGATGAATCTAAATTCATTAAGGTTTGTCGAAACGATTTCTGATTCAGAGGAATGAAGAGGAGCATAGACGGATGTTAGGGAAAAAATGTCAAGCCGTCTTGCTCGTGGTTTTTGCCGGAGTGGCGAGTTTCTGTGTAGAGGTTTTTGCGGAACAGAAACCTAATGTTGTTTTCTTTTTGGTCGATGATCTCGGCTACCGTGACCTTGGATGTTACGGAAGTAATTTCCACGAGACGCCGGCAATTGATCAGTTGGCTCGAGATGGAATGCGTTTTGAAAATGCATATGCCACCTGTCACGTTTGTTCGCCAAGTCGTGCGAGCATTCTGACGGGAAAATATCCGGCTCGTTTAAACCTAACCGAGTGGCTTGCGGGCAGGCCCGAGCGGGATTACGAAAAATTACATCATGGTGAGAAAGTCACGTCGCTACCAACGGGTGAGCAGACGTTGTCGGCGACTCTTAAAAAACACGGTTATGCCACCGCGAATTATGGTAAGGCGCATTTGAATCGTGACCCGAAATCATATGGGTTTGATGAGTCGATTACTGGCTGGGTTCGTTCTTATTACCATCCGTTTTCGCCGACTTATAGCAAGAACCTCCCGTCGAGTGAGGGTGATTACTTCACCGATAAATTGACTGATGCAGCGATCGACTTTATCGAACGAAATCAGGATCGCCCTTTCTTTGTTCACCTCGAGCATTTTTCGGTTCACGATCCGATTCAGGGTCGCAAAGATCTGGTGGAAAAGTATCGCGATAAATTAACTCGCATCACGCGTTCGGATGGGCCTGATTTTATTCTCGAGGCTGACCCCAGTTCTTCGCCGATCTCGTCTGAGGAGATGGAGCGTTTAATCGCTCACGATGACGAGGCCACCCATCGCGATGCCCGTGTCTGGTGGGTGAAGCAAAAGCAGGATAACGTCGAGTTTGCCGCGATGGTTGAGGCGACCGACGAGAGCTTGGGGCGAATTCGGGAAACGCTTAGCGAACTGGGATTGGAGGAAAATACAATCATCGTGTTCACGTCCGACAACGGGGGCATGTCGGCATCGAATCAATACCGAGGGATTCATCATTCGGAGGAAGTTCTGAACAGCCGTTATGCGAGTTCCAACTTGCCGCTTCGCGGCGCGAAAGGTTGGAACTACGAGGGGGGGATTCGAGTTCCCTTGATCGTGCACTGGGATGGTCAAGTTCCTCGACACACCGTGTCTGATTCAATCGTGACGGGGACGGACTTTTATCCAACGATACTTGAAATGCTTGGTCTGCCAATGCTTCCTCAGCAGCATTTGGATGGAGTGAGTTTTGTGCCCGCTCTCAAGATGCAACCGCATCAACGAGGACCTGTCTATTGGCACTTTCCTCATTACAGCAATCATGGATACCAAAGCCCCGGTGGGGCGGTCCGACATGGACGCTACAAATTGCTTGAGTACTACGAGAATGGAACCGTGCAGCTGTTTGATCTCGTTGATGATCTCGGAGAGCGGAATGATCTTGCGCAGGAGGAACCTGAGATTGTTTATGAATTACTGGATTTGCTGCACCGTTGGCGCAATGATGTGGATGCGAAAATGCCTTATCCTAAGACGTCCAGCTCAAAACCAGCAGCAGGTGCAAGGGTTCAGAAGTGAAGAGTTGGGTGGCATTGCGGGTAAAGCCCAGTCGCCATTAATTATGTTGCGTTCTTTCTGCGTTAACAGGCGAGCGTTTCGAGGTAGATAAAAAGGTGTAGCTATCAGGGTAATGTCGAAGTTTCACAACTGTCTCTACGCTTGCAGTGCCGTCGTTATGATGCTGTTGACTCTCGCGAGTCCGTGCTTTGCTCAGCAGCCGAATGGTGGCAAGGGATCTGAAATCGCCTCCCTAGATCAGGCGATTGAAATGGGTCGCAAGCGATCGAGGTTTTTGGCAGAGGATCCTGTGACGAGTGATCGGATCAACAATTCGGACGCTCTGGTTGCCTCCGTTGATCAATATGAGAAGACCGTCAAGCCGATTCTTATTCAGCGATGCATCGCCTGTCACGGACCCGAGGAAGCAGAAGGGAGATTGCGGGTCGATAAGATTGACCCAGACTTGCTGGCGGGAGCGGATGTCTCGCAGTGGCGAGAGATCTATAGTGCGATAAGTCACCTTGAGATGCCACCGCAGGATGATCAGCAGCATGTCATGACCGATGGCGAACGATCTTCTGTCATTGAATGGTTGAGCGGAGAACTAGCGAAGGCTTCCACATCGATGCGTCGTGTTGGCAGTCGTTCGACTTTTCGACGACTCACGAACTATGAGTACGATTACGCACTCCAAGATCTGCTCGGACTACCGTATTCGTTAGCCGGAGATTTGCCCCCCGAAATAAGATCCGAAGAAGGATTCAAAAATAACGGTGATCATTTACAGATGTCCGTGATGCAGTTCGAGATTTACCGTAAGGTTGCTCTCGATGCGCTGAGCCGTGTGGTTGCTCCGGCAGTTAGACCGAAACCGGTTCAATACGTGGTCGAGATGAAAAGCGAATTGGAACAGGCGATTGAGGCTGCGCCAGATAAGCTATTTTCGGCTGAGGACGAACAGGTTACCAATCAGCTGAGACGTTCTCATCTGTGGGACCGATCATCCCAGCGTGGAATTCCGTTTTCCAATGGAACTTGGAAGCCGGTTACTGAGGATCCTGATTCCGCGGAACAATTCGTCGAGGATGAATCTGACGTGGTTCTTGCCCTTCCACGATCGGGTGAGCTAAAGATGAACCTTGATCGTTTTCTGCCCGATGCGGGTGTAATGCGGGTTCGTTTGTTGGTGAGCCGTTCAACTCAGGAGCCGACAGAGTTTGCGTCGCTGCGGTTAGTGTTCAGTGCGCACACCAGCAACAACGCTAACTTCATGAATGAGATCAGTGAATCCGATATCCCCGTGACGGCCTCACCGGATCAGCCGGAGTGGATTCACTTTGATATTCCGCTGCAGGATATTCAACGCAATCCATTTCGAAAGCTGGAAACCACTTTCCCGAGACGTGATGAATTTCTGCATATCCGTAATATCGCTAACTCGAATGGCGAAGGTAATTCATTTCACGTGTTGATTCATCGGATCGAAATTGACGCACCGCACTATGATCATTGGCCGCCACTCGCACATCAGGTTTTGTTTTTTAATGATGATCGAAAAGTCGACGAACGCGGTTACTGCCGCGACATTTTGATGCGTTTTCTGCGTCGAGTATGGGGGCGTCCTGTTCGTTCGGAGGAGGTCGAGAACCTCGTTGCACTATTTGATGTGTATCGTCAGGACTTTGGTCGTTTTGAAGATGCGATGTTGGAGGTTATGGCAACGACTTTGGCTACTCCTGAATTTCTTTATGTGACTCGAAGAGATTCCAGTGACTTGCTAAAGGAGGCGAATGGGTTTAGTCAATTCGAACTCGCGCGACGCTTGGCTCTATTTCTTTGGTCGAGTATCCCGGATGAGCAGTTGTTGGCGTGTGCAGAGGCGGGCGAGTTAGCGGAGCCTGCGGTGTTGGAGCGACAGATTGATCGACTTTTGGCAGATCCAAGGTCTTACCGATTCGCGAGGCATTTTGTTTCACAGTGGTTGGGTTTGGATGCGATTGAGGCGACCGCGCATATCAAGGATCCTGAGCTTTTTAAGGCGATGAAGGAGGAGCCCATCGTATTCTTCCAGGATCTTCTTAAAAGGAATGAAAGCATCTTTGAGATTCTCCATTCAAATCACCTCATGTTGAACGAGCGACTGGCGCGTCACTACGGGGTGCGCGACGTTCATGGCCCCGCATTTCGTTCGGTCGACATTGATCAGAGTCAGCATCGGGGTGGCGTTCTGACGGCCGCGGCCATTCTTGCGATGAACTCCGATGGTAAGGACTCGCACCCATTAAAGCGTGGTGTTTGGATGTTAGAAACCATCTTGCATGATCCACCTCCACCGCCACCTCCCAACGTACCGGAAGTGGATTTGACGGATCCGAGGATTTTAGAGATGACGCTGAAGGAAAGATTAGCGGATCATCGGGATCAGGCTGCGTGTCGATCGTGCCACGCAAGAATTGACCCTTGGGGAATTGCATTTGAGCAGTACGACGCCCTTGGAGGATTTCGCACCCGCATCGAGGGGCAATCCGTTGATGCGACTTCTGTTCTTTACAATGGGCAAACTCTTGATGGGATGGACGGGCTTAAGCGGTATTTGTTATCCGAAAGGCAAGATCAGTTCGCCGAGGCGGTTGTTCATAAAATGGCAAGTTACGCACTGGGACGAAATTTATCGTTGGCTGATCATGCAGAAATTGAATCCATTGTCGGTGCTTTACGTCGAAACGGAGATGGACTGGCGGACTTGGTCAAATTGATCATTTGGAGTGATCTGTTTTTGCAAATGCAGAGTCCGTAATATCCGATTGATGAAAGTGGATGATTGCTTATCAAGTGAACGACGCAGTGCGGGATATTTGTTCCATTATCGATCGTTGCAATGCATCGCGGTGATGTCTCGATTAAGATGGGTGTGTTGCCGCGTCAGTGCACGAAGAGAACACGTTGGAGTTTGGTATGAAGGTCGGAAGTAACTCGCTTAGTAGACGGCAGTTTTTACGAGGTGCTGGGGTGCGAGGTGCCGGGATTGCTCTGATGTTGCCTTGGTTTGAGGCTTTCGCCAACGAAGCAACCGATGGGGGGAAGACCCCAAGACGCTTTGTCAGTGTTTATCATCCCGATGGAGTCGGGCTTCCACTCAAGTCGGATCCTGCTTGGCAGGAC
>JAKMEW010000511.1 GCA_022425745.1 Rubripirellula sp. | reverse complement strand
GGTAATTGCTCCTCACGAAACACATGACACTCGACACATCCGGTGTTGATCAATTCACGACCAACCGACTCCAGTTCCTTTTTGGAGAGTTGACTGGAGGCGACAAACACATCATCAGCATCCCGCGAATCTTGATGATCAGCTCTCGGGAGATCCTCGAGCAGCCTAGCGACAATCGCATCATGATAAGACGGCATTCGGATGGTCATGAACGGACGATGCGGAATTGACTTCACGCCAAAAACGCTCTTCAAACCGGAACTAGACAACTTCGCTCCCACGCCACTAAGAGAGGGTGGCAGACGCCCCTCATCGCCGATATCTACCTTAGCGGTTGTCTCAAAAAATGGCTTTCGATAGCGACCGATCCCACCAAGCACCGGCCCATCCTCGACGAATTGCCGCTCGTGACAGGCAACACAGTTGTAACGCACCATCTGCTCCCAGACTCGATGGCTCACATCATTCACGTTCCGCGCAACACCATCAGAATTGTCCTTTGCACCGAGTTGCAATTGCTTGATCGCTGCACGCACGACACGTTTCTGCTCCGCATCAAGCAGGTACGCGGGCATCCCGGCAGCAGGACTCTCAATACAACTTGCTGCAGTATCCAAGCTCAACTTGGCAAGCGGTTTGGGTGCCTCGGTTGCGATAGAGTTTAGGGTTGGAACCGAAGTCGAATCGGGTCTCCCCGTGATCTGATCGTCCACACCATTCGCTTGATGACAACGAACACACCCATAATTGGCAAAAGCGAATGCCCCTTTTTTGACTTGCTCCTCAAGAAACCGAAGCTGCTCATCAGATTGATCTGCAATTGCGGAAACCGACGCGTCTCCTTGGATCAAGTAGGCAGCAAGATCAGCCGCCTCTGACGGTGTTAGCCGGAGGTCAGGCATGCGAGCTGAAGGTCGAACGCGATGTGGATCCAATAAAAAGAGTGTCAACGATTGCAGCGTGTACTTTTCCGCAAGATCGTTTGAGTCCCCATCGTTGGATTGACCAGGGACAAAAGCAGGCATCGAGGGCACGGCTCGCATCTGCCGAGTCAAACCAAGTTCTTCTATTTCCTCAGGCTCAAGCTGTTCCAGTAGCTGCTCCATAGCAGAATCGGGCGGAGTCGAAGATTCGAATTCTGGATCAGGCGAGTGACAAGCCACACACCCCACAGCGTGATAGAGATCACGTCCAACCTCAGGGTTACCCTTCTCCCAAAATTCATGCAGAACCGGTGCAACTCCATTTGCGCGAGGCAAAGAGACCGCCTGCTGCTGACTAGCTAAAAAGGCAGAGATGGCTTCGACCGTTGTTCGACGCTCTTTGACCTCTAGCATCCAAAAGGGGTCGGGCATTCTTGTTCCGGGAGAATGTCCATGCGGATTGAACAGAAAGTCATTCACCCACCCACTCTGCAGACGATGCCCCGCATCCGATAAATCGGGCGCGCCTGCTGGCTGCACTGCCACGTCCTTTGAAGCATGACAAGAAACGCAGCCCATTTCGCTCAATAACAAGCTACCCGAATCCAATTCCGTTAAATCGCCATGTCGACCGAATCGTTCAAAACCAATCACAAATGGTTGCCGGCTTTTCACGCTCGTTTCATTTGGATCAGTGGTCGGTTCCGCTTCCGCAACCGCCTGTGCAATCGCTGTACGTGATGCACCAATCACGCTCGGCAAGAAGCAGGCCAACACAATTAGGCTCAATAGCCGATTACTCAAACCAAGCCCCTCAGCATTCTTGAAACACTCAATCGATTTCAACACTGCTACAAAATCCCCCACAATCCTACGACTCGCATCTCAAGATGCGCCATTGGATGACCGACTTCCTGACAAACATCCTTAGATGCTAAGAGTCTATGGTATTTCCCAGGACATTTCCGCTGTTATTTCCCGATAGCTTGCAAGTCACAGCATTGCAGGTTTCAGAGATTGCAGGTCAGAGGCACAACCGACCTACGGTTGCGGCAAGAACTGAACAGCATCCGCGATAACGTAGCCATCCGCACCATCGGCTCCAATCACAACGGCGGCTTCGCCATCAAACTCAAAAACGCCTACTGACTGAAAAAGGCCATCGAGGCTCGGCGTGCGTCTCTGATCAACCATTACTAATGCACTCCCCTTTGCGTGTTCAACGGTAACAGGAACATTGGAAGCACGATTCTTATTGGCTGGATAAGAGAGACGAACCTCATAACGCCCCTTTGGTAATTTCGCTTCAAACCTTGCAGTCACCTTCGCATCAGACTGGTTGTCATTGTGCTGATAACCGCTATCGACGAAACCACGATTTGCAGATGAAGTCTTCCAATTCCCACGGAAAACAGCGTGTCGATCATCAACAACGATGCCCGGTAGCTTTCGCGATGCCGTCTGGTAGACGTCTTCAAGCTCCAAGACCTGGCCGTCAGCGATCAATCGCTCCTGCAGCAACTCGTAGGGCAGATCCTGGACGGCAAGATTTTGTTCGATGGATAGACAAGCCGCCGTTGCTGCTGATTGCCCCAAAATCATGAACACCGGCTCCATGCGAATTGAGCCGAAAGCAATATGGCTCGATGAGACACAGACCGGAACGAGCAGGTTCTCGCATTGCCCACGCTTGGGGACCAGAGACCCGTAAGAGATTTGATAGGGACGGGGTGTTCCAACTCCGATATCACCTTCGTTCTGCACAAAACCATCAGGCTTGATATATCTCTGAACATTGTGTGAATCCAGAGTGTAAGAGCCCATACCAACCGACTCGGGTGTCTCCTTGAGGTCCAAACAATCGTGCTCGGTCATCACGTACCGCCCGACCATTCTCCGCGCCTCACGCACATAAATTTGATGCGGCCAGCCGCCGTTGCCTTGAAACTCATCCTTCGCGAGTCCCCACTGACTCATCGCCTCACGTACATCCTTGGGGACACCCGGATCGTTCGCCATAAAGTACAACAATCCTTTCTGGTAACGTTCATGCTCCGCAATGATCTCCCGGCGTCGCTCATCACTCGCTTCGGGATAGTCATAATTCATTCCGATGTAATCGGTGCTGACGGGGCCGTGGTTATTCGTGTCGGTTTTATGATTTGGAAGCGGATCAAACTTATTGAACAACTGCCGCCACCCCGCCTCGAGAACTCGACGCATTAACTCATACCGCTCCGGTTCATAGCCAGCGGGCTTTGGAAACGGAATGCGATTCTCCGGTGTCTTGGTCAAACACATCCGAAAACAGTAAGCCTGCAGGCGATGGTCACCTTCACCTTTTTCCCCCGGTGGTTCTGCGCTCACGAGGGGCAGAACGCCACTACTAGGATCACCCGGCACGACATAGGGATCGATGGAATCCTTGAACCAGTGTTGATGATGTAGCACGCCCACCTGCACCCCATTCCATTTTTCACCGTAAACCTGTTCTGCCTCGCGTCCAACGTGATAGTTCACTTTGGCGAGCGCCATGAGGTCGCCTTCATAGGTAGCGTCAATGAACATCTTGCCGCTGAAGGTTCGCCCACCGGTAGTGGTGATTGCCACAATCCGCCCAGCTTTCATCTCGACACCTCGTCCAGAGACTCGATCGAGGTATTGCTGCCGATGAACGACAATTTGATTTTCACGAATAAGGTCTTCAAAGACCTGCTCCGCCACATGCGGCTCAAACACCCACATGGTGCCACCATCACCGTTTTTTCCAGGCGGGCTCTGATTACGATTCCCAAAGGCAGCTTTATCCTGCCACTCCCATGCGGAATCGGTCTGATAGTGTTTCCAGATGCGGTGATAAAAATCGCGACTCAATCCACCAATCGCATCCTTGTTACCCGAGTCGGTCCAACCGAGTCCTCCGGCGGATAGCCCTCCGAGATGCTTTTCGGGACACACAATAAGGACGGACTTCCCCATTCGCTTGGCCTGAACCGCACTAATCACTCCGGCACTGGTTCCTCCGTAAATCACAACATCATGGATACCATGTGCTTCATGGATACCCTGTCCTTCATGGATACCCTGTGCGTTAAGCGCTGGACTCAACGTGCATTGAAAACCCACCAACAGTGGAAGTACCATCAACAAACGACTCGGGTTCATTTCATTTATTCCATTCAACAAGATTCATTCCCTACCGTCTCAATCGATTAAGAGACGGTGATCCTGTAACAACCTTTTAACCTTCGTTAACCCGGCACGGTCGACATCCACATTCGCCGCGGAAAACAACGTAGCCACATCACCAAATCGCAGGCGGTTAAACTATCCGATTCACCACTCAACGACGGACACGGTAGCTTACACCAAAACACTGTCAATAATGAAACGCTTCGCAAGAAGACCTCCCGAAAAATAGGGTGTTTACCTCGGGCGAAAAAATCTCGTTGAGAGAAATCACTCAGCTGCATTCCTGCAACAAGTTCCCACAAGCATCGCATTGAGACCGAGTAACGACTGGCTTTAAAAATTCAGAATGAAACGAGGGCACCATGACTAAAGAGCAACTCAGAAACGAAGTCACTCAAGGGTCACGTCAAACCAGCCATGACCGGCTTACAGGCCATGATCAGCTTACACGACGAAACATGATCCACGGAATCGTTGGCTCCTCGATCGCCGTGGTGGGCAGCCACGCCATGTGCCCATTAACCAAGGCAATCGGAGCAGTGACCGAGACAGGTAAAGTAGAAATCTACTCGCTGAAAACCATTAGCCAAACACCTGAACTTTATTGCGGTTGGCCCACCCTGACTCGCCGTCAGAACGGACAACTGCTGCTGGTTTGGTCCGGAGGCAGGGAGGAGCATGTTTGCCCATTTGGGCGAGTGGACATGATGCGATCAGATGACAATGGAGAAACTTGGTCCTGGCCCCGAACCGTCCATGACAGTGCGATTGACGATCGGGACGCGGGCATCCTCGAAACCTCGCAGGGCACACTACTGGTGACGACCTTTTCTTCACTCGCCTACCAGGGCGGATTAGAAAAAGCCGCACAGCGGAAAACGAGCGGTAAGGCAACTTGGTCCGATGACAAACTCACACGCTGGATGGCTGCACACCAGCGTGTATCCGAGGAAACGCGTCAGCAAGAACTTGGTCAGTGGATGCTTCGTTCCAGCGACGGAGGCCTTTCTTGGTCGCAACGATATCGATGCCCGGTCAATAGCCCTCACGGGCCGATTCAACTGTCGAGCGGCAACGCATTACTCTACGCAGGCATTTCTCTTTGGGATAAGGAACGCCGAGTTGGCGTCTGCCAATCGGACGATGATGGCCTGACGTGGCACTGGCTCTCCGACATTCCGATCCGAAAAGGTGACAAGAACTCGGACTACCATGAACTTCATGCGGTACAGTGCAACTCAGGGAAAATCATCGTCCATATCCGAAACCACAGTGCCAACCATTCTCGAGAAACTCTGCAATGCGAAAGCACCGATGGCGGCAAGACGTGGAGCGAACCACGCAGCATCGGCGTTTGGGGACTCCCATCATTCCTGCTTCGACTACGATCTGGACGGATATTGATGAGCTACGGCCATCGGCGTCAGCCATTTGGCAATCAAGCGAGATACAGCGACGACGAAGGTGTCACATGGAGTGATCCTGTCGTGATCTCTGGGGATGGTTCAGGTGGTGACCTTGGCTATCCAAGTACCGTCGAGCTGGATGATGGAAGCTTGATCACGGTTTGGTACGAGCGGATGAAAGACCAGCAACATGCTGTTCTAAGACAAGCACATTGGCGTCTGCCGACTTCGATATAATCTGGCTTCCAATTCACAAGGCCAGCATCCACCCATCAACACCCTCAGCCTCTCGTCGATCTCGAATGAAACAATTCCAACTCCGCTCCATCCTCCCTACGAGCTCCCTATGCCTGACCGTTCTACTGTTGGTCAACATCCTTTACGGGTCTGTGTTGGCGCAGCGGCAAAAGAGCTACCCACCGGAACTTCCCGGCGCATCGGCTGAAACTTACAAACGCGTGGGCAACACCGAATTGAAACTCTGGATCTACCAGCCTGAAACTCGCCAGGAGCAATCAGCGAGACCGGCAATTGTCTTCTTCTTCGGTGGCGGCTGGCGTTCTGGCTCCCCGGCACAATTTCAAAACCATTGTCTTTACTTGGCTAAACAGGGAATGGTCGCGATCACTGCGGACTACCGAGTCCTCCAACGACACGAAACGCTTGCAGATCGCGCCGTTGCAGATGCCAAATCGGCGATCAGGTACGTCCGCAAAAACGCCGATCGATTAGGAATTGACCCAAACCGTATTGTCGCCGCGGGTGGCTCAGCTGGCGGGCACCTAGCCGCATGCACGGACCTTGTCAAAACACTCGACGAGAACAACGAAGAGACGAACGTCAGCAGTCGACCGAATGCCGTGGCCATGTTCAACCCAGCTCTGATGATCGCTCCGTGGGGTGAGGTGGATTTCGATCAAGAGAAAGCGGATGACATTGCCACTCGAACGGGAGTTCCTCCGCAGGAGATCTCACCCATTCACCAGCTCACGGAAGACGCCGCACCGAGCATCATCTTTCATGGTCGCGCCGACACCACGGTTCCCTACCGAACCGTTGAAGCCTATGCCAAAGAGGCGATGCGTCTGGGGAATGAGTGCGAACTCGTCGGTTACGAAGGAGAATCGCATGGATTTTTCAACTATGGACGTGGCGGTAACCCGGGACCAGCTTACCTGAAGACGCTTTCACACCTACACGAATTCCTGCACCAGCTTGGTTACCTCTCAACCGGTCCCACGGGTGTTACCCCAACGAGCAGCAATATTCAACTTCGCGAACCACTCGTGAATTCTCTCAAAGCAATCACCGAGCAAAAGCAAGCGACCGTTGCCTTCATCGGCGGATCGATCACCGAAATGGATGGGTACCGCCCAATGGTTTGCAATTGGCTGGAAAGCTCATTCCCTGAGACACAATTTAATTTTGTGAACGCCGGAATTAGTTCAACCTGTTCCACCACCGGAGCGTTTCGCCTTGAGCGTGATGTGCTCTCGAGCAACCCAGACCTCGTCTTGATTGAATTCGCCGTCAACGATGATCAAGATGCGTCTCACTCGCGAGAAGTGTGCATCCGGGGGATGGAAGGAATTATCCGTCACATCAAGCGTGAACACCCCAGCACCGATCTCGCGGTGACTTACTTTGTGAATCCCCCCATGCTCGAAACGTGGCAACAAGGCAAGATCCCCCTTAGCGTCGCAGCGCACGAACACGTACTGCAGCACTACGGTGTTTCTTCGGTTGTTCTCGCAAAAGAGATCGCGGATCGGATCACCGCAGGTAGCTTCACTTGGAAAGAGTACGGAGGCACACACCCGGCCCCAGCCGGAAATCAAATCGCCGCCAACCTCGTTCAGGACTTGCTTAACACAGCGTGGCACCTAAACAGGAATCTCGGCATCGACGAGAACCCGGAGTCCAAATCAATCGGTACAGCCAAGCCCCTGCCCAAGTCGATCGATCGCAACTCCTATCACTCGGGTCAGCTCACGGAGATCACGACAGCAAAAACTGATGACAATTGGCAAATCGGAATCCCGAACTGGAAGAATTTTCGGGGTTCAATGCGAAGCCGTTTTGAAAACCTGAGCTTTCTGCACGCATCAACGGTCGACAGCGAAATCTCGCTCGATTTTGAAG
>JAKMEW010000510.1 GCA_022425745.1 Rubripirellula sp. | reverse complement strand
AGTGGTGTTAGCGATTCGGTTAAGCAGTATCAAGAAACCATTGATCAGTCACTCAATTTGAGTGGCCCTGAGTTCAACCGTGTTTTCCAGATCGACCAAGAACCGAATGATCTACGCAATCGATACGGTGGCGAGTTCGGTCAGCGTTGCCTGTTGAGTCGACGGTTAATTGAGCGTGGGGTGCGTTTCATCGAAGTTTCCCACAATCTCAACTTCCTCAACGGAGCGGGGTGGGACGTTCATAATTCAGGGATCGTCGACCAGCATAAACTGATACGTGAGCTGGATTCTGCAGTCGGAACATTGATGGATGACCTGGATGAAAAGGGACTTCTCGATAAGACCCTGATCATGATCACCACTGAATTTGGACGGCCCCCAGAGTTTGATAGTGGAGGTGGTCGAGGGCACCAAGGTTCTGCATTCTCGAGCGTGCTTGCTGGAGGCGGTTTGAATCACCAAGGTGCGTACGGTGTCACGGACGAAGTCTCTAAAAAGATTGTTTCCGACCCGGTTTCCATTCCAGATTTCTTTGCAACAGTCTGTGGCGCATTGCAGGTTGATCACTCCAAGAATCTTTACGATGGAGATCGACCTGTGCCGATCACGGACCAGGGGAAACCAATCGGTAAATTGTTTGCCTAGAGAAACATGGACTGAAAGGTGAGCCATCGAGCCGTCAGTAACGTCAATGTTAAGCAACTCCACCAAGTAGCTGCTTGAGCTTTGGGGCGATGGTGTTGGCTATAAAGAAGTCCGATCGATAGACTCACCACGCCAATCTTGAAAAGAATTAGCTGAATCGGATTTTTGATCAGGCTGACTCCCACTGGATTCATCTCTCGCATCATTCCCGAAGTGTGCGCCATCAGTGTCCATGTGAGGTCAATCATCGAAAGCATCGCAATGATGATGAGCGATTTGACAATGATACGTTTAATCTCGACTGGTGAGAGCGATGGATCAAGTTGTGGTTTGTTGTTGATTAAGTGACCGAATGCGACCACGACCAAGACCATTGCAGATAGGGTGAGTGGGTAGCCGAGAAATGCGGCGATGAGATTGGCGGTGCAGATCTGGTTGCCCAATGTGTCGGCATTATTAATTTCGGAGAGGTCGACGATTGCTCGTTGCTTCAGATTTTCGTCGTGTGGTTGCATTTCAAAAAAAGAATGCCAGGCGAGTTTTTCACTCATTTGAGTTAATGCTTTTGGTGGCTCGATGCTGGTGGTTGACCGTGCCGCTACTTGTGGACTCTTTGTGATCGCTTCAAGGAATTCGTAAACCCCGTAAGAGTGATCAAGAAAAAGAGGTGCCTGTTTGTTGGCCAAGATGGTGATGCCTCTCATTCGGAGTGTGGCTTGGATCGCTTCGGCTAATTTATCAGCAACTCGTTGATGCTGATCTGCATTTGAGAGAGGTGATTTGTCATTAATTAGGCCATCACGGTGGGGCGTGATACTCACCAGCATCGTCGCTTGATTAGTTTGGGCATTCGGTTCTGGATCGTCGACAAAGTCTCGCAGGTTGATCGCTCCGAGATTGATCCTTTCGCCGTTGATGGTTAAGTGATCTGAGTATCTCGTGATTTGGTATGGCGGGTGCAGGTAGATCCGATTGATGAAGAGGTAGCCGCTCGCGCAGTGAATCATGTACTGCGGGTTCACTTCGTTGGGGTAAGTGATCGATTGCGTTGGTGGGTTGATGGCATCTGAATCTTTCTCAGCCGCTGCAATGCTCGGGGCGACGAGTGAGCCGAGGATCAATAGAAGTAGGAGGGTGGTCATGATTCGTTGCTTTGTGCCATGGGAATGTTCGCTGCTCGTTCAGGGATAGAACTGTGGGATGGAAGCGGTGAGGGGCGATATTGCATTCGACTTCCTTTAAGTCACCGTCACCTGGGTAAAGTTCTTTTCTTATTTGTCCAGTTTGCTTCGCGATTCGCCTGCTTTCAGTTCGGAGATCGCTTCTGTTGAGGGCCGGCGAGAAGGTTTGCTGCCTGGATTTTCATGGAAATCGAATGGGGTTCGCGAAACCTTGCTTTAGTGACAGGGTTCCAACCGCTTGTGAGTTTTTCATCGTGAGATCGTCACTTCCAAGTTGATCGTTAGCAAATTGAAACAAGTGCCAAGGTGAGGGATCCCTATTGAACGTAGCAAACGCTGAACTCGGTTCTGGTTCCATGGCTGTTGCACCGTTGGATCCTGTTTCGACACTCCTGCATGGAGCATATTTTCCTAATTGGTCGGCTACGGAACTGAACCTGGAGCGAACTTGGAGTTTCGAGGTTCCGTCCAAGAGAGGCTGCCTTTATGTCAT
This sequence comes from Rubripirellula sp., assembly GCA_022425745.1. GTDB lineage: Bacteria > Planctomycetota > Planctomycetia > Pirellulales > Pirellulaceae > Rubripirellula. Next base: position 5,181 of record JAKMEW010000510.1, on the reverse strand, counting down.
TTTGCAGGGCGAGGCGTGGTTAGTTCCTTCGGATTCAGAAATGCCCGCAGTGCATCTACGAGCCGGCGATCATTTGGTTGTTACTCGAGGGTTTTCGCATCGAATTTGTTCGTCTCCTGAAGTTAGGTCGGTTTCCATCGATTTGGCGATTGCCGAGCCGACGACCGTCCCTTCCCCAACGCTGGTGCCGCCATCTGATTTAGTGTCCGTTGAAGGCGAGGGCGCACTGGTGGGTGACGTTGTCGCTGGCGTTTCCAAAGAGACGGAGCGAACAGCAATTCTTTACGGACAGTTTGAGATCACTGATGTGAGCGCTAATCCGCTCGACATCGGGCTACCCGATATGGTTCGACTGATGCAGGATCGAGAGCCGACACTGAGTTTGTGCCAGCCAATGTTGGCGATGATTCAGTCGGCTCGTCGTGATCGTCCAGTCGGATGGAGTGTTGTGGTTCGTAGGCTGAGTGAATTGATTTTGCTGCAAACCGTAGCTTCGGCACTGGAGAGTCGAGCTGCAGAGTCGTCCGATAGCAACAGTGGTGTTTTTCGAATGATGCGGGCGGCGACTGATGCGGTGATTGGTCCGGTCTTGCGAGTGATGGTTGAGAAGCCCGAGGCGCCTTGGACCGTACCGCAGATGGCGCGGCTTGGAAAAGTCTCGAAGTCCGCCTTTTCAGACCGTTTTCGACGTCTCGTTGGTTTACCCCCGCTCCAATATCTGACTGAAATCCGAATGGGGAAATCTCGGCGTCTTCTTCGTGACAGTGATGTAGAAATTGGTGAAATCGCTTACTTGGTTGGTTATGAGTCACCAAGTTCGTTTAGCAACGTGTTCAAACGCTGGCATGGTATTTCACCGATTGAATATCGACGGACCAAGTCCGATATTCTCTAGTGCTCATTCATTTGAACTGTTCTTATGCTCTCGTTTGATTAAAGGCCGAGAGTTCAAGCTGCGGGGAATCAAGAACCCGTCGATGCAACTGTGTAGAGATACTCATCCGGAGCGATCGCAATGATGTATTGATTCTTTCCATTGACCACGTTGACGTGCATTGGGCTGCTGGTTCGATACACCTCGTCAGACCAGCCGAGCGTTGAGAGTTCTAGTTCATGTGATCCGGCCGGTAGTTCCAGACGCAAGACTTGGATTTCGCGTGGCAGGAGGCTCCAGCATCGAGTGTCAGCATGTTCCATCCCGCTCCATATCGTGGATGCCGCAAAACGGAAAAAGGAACCTTGAACTCCGTCTAGTCCGAGGCTGTTACTTGCTTTGGCGACTGCTATCTCTTTTGTGGCGCGCCGAACCACCGCTCTGGCGATTGTCCATGGCATTTCAGCCTCGATTTGGCGGGTGGCAAGTTGTTCAATGTCGGTGATGGTTGCGGTTGCTCCCACGGGGCGGCCATCTACCTCGACCCCAATCCGTGCGACATTGCTCGGAGGTAGTGTTACTTGCGGAACCTTGACGGTGGCGAGGTTGGGTAGGCTTATCGTCTTCTTATTTCCCTCTTCATCATATTCAGCTTGTGTCTCTTGCAGGATCACCGAAGCGATCTGCATTGCAGCGGTGGTTGTGGGGGCGTCTGTTTCTTCGAGCACAGGTCCGCGTCCGGTGCAGGCGATGACGTAGACCACGCCATGTTCCGGTTCACTGTGAGTTCCATAACTGACTCTTTTGATGTCGCTGCCGATTGGTAAAAAGCCCGGCTCAACATCACTCACCAATTGGTAGGCGCGCGCCGCATCGTCGTAGTTTCGATGTGTGGCTTCACGAAGGATTCCGCGAAGATAGGGCGCGAAGGCAATCGGCTGGTAGATTTCATCAGCCTTTAGCAGTCCCCGTTCCTCGGATTCTCTGGCCAGTTGAGATTGCTTAGCCATTGCCTGAAGCGTGTAGCTTTCAGCATCGATCTGATCATGGGCGAGCGAGCACACCGATAGCATGGATCGGATTAGGACCGCTTCGTAACCCCAGGGGCGATAGGTCAGTGCGGTATCGTCGGACGCCATGGAAATCATTTCCTTGGCCGCTTCAAGTTTGGGGCTGCGGTCAAACTTGTCCCTCAGCATTCGTAGTCGTCGCTCAGCGCTAGTCGGATCACCCGATGCGAGTTCAACGATCGCGAGATCCAATTCCGCGGGGTCAGCGTAACGGGGTGATTTTTCCTGGACCTTCTCCAGTGCCGCTCGCGAAGCTTCGATTTGGCCTTGGGTGAATAGATCGCGAGCGGAGTGAAGCCGCTTGAAGGGTGCACTGCACCCAGTGCTAAAGAGGGCAATGAGAAGAGCCAGCGGGGTGATTCGGTGAATCACCAAAGACGAAGATAGACTTCGTTTTCGGTAGTGGATCCTCGAATGATTCATCGCTGACACTTCCAGAAGGGTTTACTTGGAGGTGATCATTCCAAAGTGCCACCATTTTGCTGCAGCGTTCTTGCTGTAACCCTTGCGAATCTCGGCTGACTCCTTGATCGCATCGCCACTGCTGAGGTTGACCAGTTCCAGTGTTAGGAGATAGTTGCGTTGACTGGTTTGATTCCTGTCTGTTGTACCGCTGGTGATGGTTGCATAGAGAAGGTAATCAACCGGTGTGCCTTGTCGCCCGAGTGCTGTTGCGAAAAGGTCTCGGTTGCCAGGGAGAAAGAGTGAGTCTGGGCGTAAGCGAGTTTCCAGGAGAGCAGCGTCAACCAGGCGTCGACTGATTCCGCGGAACGCATCGGTGTTGTTTACTTGCATGTCGATGCGTTCGTACAACTGATCTTTGAAATCACCAATTTCCTCTGCACTCTTGTTTTCGACTCCAATGAAGCAGACCGTTGCGGTTCCATCTGCCAACGCAGAACCAACGCTCTCAGCTTGCTTAGGTTGCGTGGTGCTGTCCGTAAAATGGACGGTCTTGATGGGCGATGGACAGCGGCTCAGCAATTTAGTGACTGCTTGGTCGACCAGTGGATTCCACGTTGCGGCCCCAGCGGAGTGGCTGCCAACGAGATCAGCGTCGTTATCCGCGAGGATGTGACCGTATTGGCTGGCACAACCGAGGGATGTGATAAAAAGAAGAGCAAAACTGAGAAAACGGTGAGAGTATTTTTTGTTCATTTTTGGCTTCGTGGCGAACAGCGACATCGGTTTCCGTAGGTCGGCAGTGACTCTTGAAGCTCGGTGGATATCAAAATAAGGCAATTTGGGGCTAGAGCGGTCTGTTGCAGACTGATTTTCGTCGTTTGGGATGGCAGTCGCAGCACGGTTCTCTTTTAAAACCTGCCTATTTGCCCATCTTTTCTATTTTGTTTGCAAGGGTGTTGTTTTGGTATTTGGCAACGGAAAGTATGCTGTATTGAGCAGGTGAAGGTGACCAACTGGATTTCCTTCATTTGACTAGCGGAGCTTTCATCCGCTCAATCGCAGAGGCGATCGAGAACAGCAGCTGTTGGAAGCCGAGGCGGTGGCGATCTGGGAATGGCCAAAATCGCCTGATTGGCTTCCTCAGGCAAGCCAACGGTCGGTTTGGCAAGTTGCTAGCGATCTAGGTGCATGAATTGCATCCGCCTGATGTTGAGCGGTAGGGGATTTTATTTTCTACCGGGTCGGAATGCCGATTGATTGAGTGTATCCTTCGCGGTGTAATCACTGCGAGGCTTGTTTGTCTCGGCTGGATTCCAGAGTTGGGTGGTGACGATACCACACCTTTGGTAGCCAGCTTTCCTATCTCTCTATTCATTTTGATCTTTCTCCATGTCAGTGACCTCTCTTGTTACCAGTCTCGTTTCGAGTGATCCGATTCTCGCAGCAGCAACCCTTTCACCGGGGCACGTTTTCCCTTCGGACCAGGAAGATCGGCTTCTGTCACCCAAGGCGATAGACGATGACGACGACGATGACGACGATGATGATGACGATGATGATGACGACGACGACGATCAGTACAGCGACGATGACGAGTCTGGTGGCGACGAAGGCGACGGTTTTCAAGACGGCTTGGACGACGACGAAGAGCTAGACAGCTTTGACGACATCGATGAAGACGACTTCGATGATGACTTTGATGACGATTTCGAAGAAGAGCAAGAAGACGACTACGAAATCGAGATCGAAGACGAGATCAGCGCTGAATTTGGTTTGAGCGGCTCGGATGAAGATAGCGAAGAAGATGATGTCGACGATGATCTCGATGACTTCGAAGACTTTGATAATGTCGACTGACTCTGGGCAGCCTGTCTGAACCAGTCATTGTGAACCCCCACACCTCGGATGGCGATCCACACCTCGGATGGCGATCGACACCTTGGGTGCGGCTCAGGGCATCAACTGTTAAGCTTTTGTATCGTCAGCGGGCGAACAGGTCGCCTGGTATCTCATCATCCAAGTTTGCAATCCCACATTGGCAGCCGCAGCCTAGCGGTTGTGATGCTGTTCGGGTTTTGTCTGGAGTCGATATGTCGTTGAAGCCTTCCGGTTCTCTACTTGTCTTGTTGTCGTTGTTTCTAAGTAGCTTTGTGCACCTCGGTCTGGGGCATGCGCAGGAAGGGGGACGCAAGAACATCCTGTTGCTTTGCATCGATGACCTTAGGCCTGAACTCGCCTGCTTTGGCAAGGATTACATCCATTCACCCAATATTGATCGCTTGGCGAAATCCGGTCGATTGTTTCGAAGGCACTACGTTCAAGCACCCACCTGCGGGGCATCTCGCTACACCATGCTGACCGGGCAGTACGGATCAGCAGGCAATGATGCTTTGTTTGTGAGAGCCAAAAGGCAGGTTTCTAGCGATGTTCCATCGAGCATGCCAGCGTGGTTCAGGGAGCAAGGCTACGCAACGGTATCGGTTGGCAAGGTTTCGCACCATCCTGGTGGTCGCGGTGGTCCTGATTGGGATAACGAGCAGCAGATTGAAATGCCTGGGGCATGGACACGGCATCTTCATCCATCGGGGGCTTGGAAGCATCCTCGCGGCGCCATGCATGGACTGGCGCACGGTGAGATTCGTGTGAAGGCAGGGGAGATGGATGTTTATCAATCGATAGACGGTGAAGATCAGGTTTATCCTGACGGATTGACGGTTGATGAAGCACTCCGCCAGCTTGACGTTCTGGCAGACGATTCAAATACGCCGTTCTTTCTGGCGGTTGGTATCTTGCGTCCGCATCTGCCATTTGGAGCACCCGCTCGTTACATGA
>JAKMEW010000497.1 GCA_022425745.1 Rubripirellula sp. | reverse complement strand
GTGCTTACCAGAATCTAACCTCACTTGCCTTGGTACACATGCCTGAAGTCGACCTGTGGAGCGTCGATGATTTTGCGGTGGGTGAATCTCTCGATCAACCGATACGGCATCTTGGAATCAATTTTGGTGCTCCGGGTGATCGACGGGACGATAATGGGAATCTTTGGCTAGAGTACCCCATCGTCGCGGGGGATTCGCCCAAAATTGAAATAGATTGGAACCCCGAGGTCACGCTGACTCAGAGTCACCCAAGCAGCATTGAGAAAAATGACTATCGCTGGATCTATGCTTCAGGCCTCCAAGGGGTTACCAGCTTGCAGATCCGGCTCGCTGATCATGGCGACGACTCGTCCAAGGAAGAAAATATCCGCTATCGTTTGACTGTTTTTCTCGCTTACTTGGCTGCTGACGGTTCCTGTGACGTGGAGTTGAGCGTTCAGGGAAAAACAAAACATCAGCACTTGGGAGGTCCGAGCTCAGATGAGTCGCTTTATCAGCGAGTTGAATTTTCTGGAGTGAAATTGATGGAACGAATTTCGCTTCAGGTACATTCCCAATCCGAGAATCCGGTCATTGCGGGAATAGAATTTCAACGTGAGTGAGATGCAAAAGACAACATCAAATCATTGAACGTTCGCTTGACTCGGCGATTTCCAATAGACGGACATGCAAAAACCCTCGAGCTGCTTTATGAATTGGCGATTAGCAACCCTTTTAGTGTGGTTATCCATCCTCAGTGCAAACAACACCTTACTCGCTTGTAACGTTCCCGTTTTTCGGTATGCCCTTGAACGGTGGCAGTCAGACAATTACGAGTTGATTATTTTGCATCGACGTGACCTTACGCCTAAAGAGCAGCAGAAAATCGCGATGATTCGACAATCAACTCGGGCCTCTGGAGCTGCACTGAATCTTCGCGTTCGTGAATGTGATCTGCGTGCGGAGGTTGATCGGCAGCTTGAAGTTTTGACAAAGGGAATTGTTGCAGCGAACGACTCTCCTACGGCATGTTTACTTTACTCCGCTAATTCACGTGAGGTGCCTGACCGTATTGTGACCACCATGCCACTAGAAGATCTTGATGCTGAAGCCTTATTAGCTTCACCAGCTCGGCAAAAAATCGCAAATCAGCTTCTAGATGGTCAGTCGGCTGTTTGGATTTTTGTGTCATCAGGGGATCAAGTTCAAGATGCCGAGGCGTTGCGCAGACTCAAAGATCAAATCGAGTGGAACAAAGCCAATTTGAAACTCCCAGAGCAAGATGTATTGGAAGCAGATGAGTTTTTCGATCAGGAGAATCCAATCGAATTGAAAATTGATTTTTCGATTGTCAAGGTAGATCGAAACGATCCGCGTGAGCAATTTCTGATCGCTATGTTGATGGGTAGTGAAGCAGATCTAGTCGATCTTTCAAACCAGCCGATGGCATTTCCTGTGATTGGTCGTGGCCGAGTTTTGTATGCTCTTGTCGGTCAAGGGATTTACAAAGACACGATTGAGATGGCTTGCAAATTTGTTGTCGGCCCCTGTTCGTGTCAGGTGAAAGATCAGAATCCAGGTTTTGATCTATTGTTTGATGTTGATTGGGATTTAAAAGTTGGCGGAAAAACTCTATCGCGCGAGAGCGGCGGTCAGAAAAAGCCGCCGGTTCTGATTCAGATTCCTTCAGGTAAGTAGCTGGTAAGATCGGTGGTCTTGGTTTGTTCGGTTGCGCGTTTAGGTTGATTTGGATGTTCACACGATTCACGTTGGTTTGTTTTCACTTCGTCTGCTTGGCAACCTTGGTGGCCTCTCAAGATACGGAGAATGACTCGCGTCAGTCGGAAACTTCGGTTCCGGCACTAACCTTAGAGCAAGTCACTGAGCGGGGTAATCCTGCCCGTGGAGCCATCATTTTTTCTTCACCGACTCAGGCTTGCTTATCGTGCCATCAGGTAGGTAAGCAAGGTGGTCAGGTTGGGCCAGATCTCAGTCGTGTTTCGTTGCAGCGTTCGTTCCAGGAGGTGGTTGCATCGTTGTGGAACCCGCAAGCAACCGTGGAGGAACGTTATCGTGCAATCGCAGTTTTGTTGGCCGACGGCAGCATGATTCGCGGGTACCGAGTCAGTGAATCAGATCAGTATGTAGTACTTCGTGATTACACCACCAATGCCGAGAAGACCGTTCCGCAAGCAGACATCGAAGCTGTAAAAGAAATCGGATCTCTCATGCCTACCGGTTTGATGGATGCGCTGAGCCAGCAAGATCAGTATGACCTGCTCGCGTTTTTAACACAGTTGGGGACTTACAAAAAGATTTCGTTAGAAGCGATTGATACTCTGTTCTCACACGGACATTCGCACCATCCTGAATCGTTGGATATGGAACGCGGGCCCTTAAATCCAGAGCAGTGGAAGAGTTGGGAGCAACATGTCAATCGTGATCGCGTTTACGATTATTACCGCAAGCAGGCGAGGCATTTCCGCGATGTGAGCCCGCAACCTGCATTACTCGCTGAGTATCAGGGTTTAGATGGAGGAAAGTACGGGCATTGGGGTAATCAGTCTGAACCCGTCTGGGCGGATGGAAGGTGGTCTAATTCTTTTCTTGGTTCGCTGCAGAGTGGTGTTTTCCATGGCGAGGGAATTTCTGTCGCTCGAGGTTTATGCGTGAGTCTGGGTGAGCAGAAGGATACTGTCTCGGTTTGTTTTGACCCTGACTCGTTAACCTATCCACGAGTTTGGAAGAGTGGATTTGTGTCGTTTAGCGATGTACGCCATGGATTTATGAATGGCGTCCGACAAGCAGGAGAGACTGTTGAAGTATCCGAGATCATGTCAGGAGTCGACCCTCAAGTCTCCCGCGAGCAAGGAGATAATCGATTCTTGGGGCTTTATCGGGATGGCGATCGCGTCATCTTTGCGTATCAATCACGAGGTATTACTTACCTCGATGAGCCCGTCGTGCGTGAGGGAAAGTTTGAACGGATTGTTGCGCCGATCGAAAAACATCCGGCGAAATCTGTTTTGAGCGGTGGAGCGCCCCGTTATCTGCAGACGGTAACAACACAAGGTTCACTTGGAGAGGGCTCACCGTATGCGGTCGATACGATTCATTTGCCGTTTGATAATCCGTGGCAATCACTGATCTATGTCGGAGGACATGATTTCATGACCGATGGGTCAGTGATGTTGTGCACGATGCAGGGTGATGTGTGGCATGGTCAAGGCATCGACGATCAGTTAAAGCAAATAACTTGGAGGAAATTTGCATCTGGTTTGCACCAACCATTGGGTCTATACGTTGATGGCGATCAAGTTTATGTCCAAGGACGCGATCAGATTACACGTCTTCATGATTTAAATGACGATGGTGAAGCTGATTTCTACGAAGCGTACAGCCGCGCACTCGGAACGTCTAAATCTGGGCATGACTTCACGTGTGGTTTGCAACGTGATGCATCAGGTCGTTTTTACACCGCAAGTGGTTTGCAGGGTGTAATGAGAGTTTCGTCAGACGGTCAACAGGCAGAAGTACTCGCAACCGGGCTTCGCAATTCAGACGGTATTGGCGTGACTCCCGATGGACTTGTAACTATCCCCAGCAGTGAGGGTGACTGGATGCCAGCGTCGATGATCGCTGCTATTCGCCCAGATGGTGCGGTGTTGAATCGCTTTGAAGATTATCCTAATGATACGACCGGTATCAGCTCGCCATTCTTTGGTCGCCCTGGGACGAATTTGACGCGACCACCGGAGATACCAATGCTCTATTTACCGAGGGGTCTCGATAATTCGAGCGGCGGTCAGGTCTATGTGTCGACTGACAAGTGGGGGCCCGTGCAGGGGAAGATGGTTCACTTGTCATTTGGTGGCGGGCGAGCATTTCTGTTGCTTAAAGATGAATTTGATGGATGGATTCAGGGCGCGGTGGTTCCCATTGCTGGTGAGTTGCTGTCTGGAGTTCACCGTGGAAGATTCCATCCGATTGACGGGCAACTGTATGTGTCGGGGATGGCCGGTTGGGGCACTTACACAACCGACGATGGGTGTCTCCAAAGGATCCGCTACACAGGCAAAGATAAGACACAATTACCTGTCGCTTTTCATGTTCATGAAAATGGGATCCGAGTCAAATTCTCTCAGCCGGTCGATGAGAATTTGGTCGAGCAGACCAAAAACCACTTCGCGCAAGCCTGGAACTATCGATACAGCGGCGCCTACGGATCCCCGGAGTACTCTCATCGACAAATCGGTTTACGTGGGCACGATGTGATTTCAATTCAATCGGTGTCAATATTAAGCTCGGGTCGCGAGGTCTTTTTGGAAATGAGAGATCTTCAGTTGGTGAATCAATTGCACCTATTGATTCGCACCAACCACGATCACGATCATGATTTATTTTTGACGGTGAACCGAATGGATAAGCCATTCATGCAGTTCAATGGATATAAGCCGTATGAAAAGGTTCGGCTGCCACATCCGATGCTTGCAGATTTGCAACGGCCAATGGCCAAGAAACGTAATCCGCATGGCAAGCCGATCCCGGATGCAAAAGAAATTACGATCTCAGCGGCTAAGAATCTCATGTTTGATCAGGATCAGGTGTCCGTTAAACCTGGGGAAGTCATTCGATTGACTTTTAAAAATCCTGACGCTGTTCCGCATAACTGGGCACTTGTTCAGAAAGGTTCGCTAGAGGAAGTTGGAATACTCTGTAATCAGTTGATCTCGGATCCAGAAGCGGTGGCGAATCAATATATTCCTGAATCCAACAAAGTCCTCGCGTTTACGGATATCGTTGAGCCATTCTCGGAACACACCATTTACTTTCGTGCGCCGGAACAACCGGGACGTTATCCGTATCTCTGCACTTTTCCAGGACACTGGATGGTGATGAACGGTTGGCTGAATGTGGTTAGCGAATAAAGTAATCGGTCTTATTTGGAGTTATCAGACCGAGACACGATGAGCAAGGAGAGTTGGGTGCCAATTATTTGCCGTGGTGTGTTGCTTCTCTTAATGTGCAACCTTTTGGCTGCTGTGAAAGCAAACCAGCTCGTCGTGGCTGTGCGTGATTTTGATACTCAATTACCGATCGAAGCAAGAATCTATTTGCAAGGTTCAGACGGCAAGGATTACTTCTTCGAGACAACTGCTGAGCAAGGTACAGCAGTCAAATACGAGAAGCGGAATTGGATCAATCCGCAGTCTATTGAGAATCATACGACGGTCTCGGCTCATCCATGCCAATGTGAATTATCAGCAGGTGTTTATACGTTAACGGTCGAGCGAGGTAAGACATATTTTACCCACCAACAACGCATCGAGGTGACGGAAGCATATCAACGAATTACGGTGGATCTTCGTCGTTGGTGTGACATGGAAAGCCGCGGATGGTACAGCGGTGATCTCCATCTCCACCGCGAAATTGCAGACTTGCGAAATGTGTTGTTGGCCGAAAATTTAAATGTGGCATTTCCTCTCACCAATTGGGTGACCAAGTCAGATACTCCACCATCACGGGGTGACAAAAACCTGAACAGCAGAGTTCCGGAAGAACCAATTGTTGTCAGTGAGAATCACGTCATTTGGCCAAGAAACACCGAATATGAAATTTTTTCAGTCGGCGAAAAACGGCATACGCTCGGAGCACTCTTTGTCCTCGGGCATCGCGACGGTCTTAAGGCATCGGTGCCACCTTGGGGTCCGGTGATTGAACAGATGCAGTCCGCAGAAAGTCCAGTGCTACTCGACATGGACAAGTTGGCTTGGCCAAGCTCGATGGTTCTGCCGTTTCTCGCTCCGAATGCCACTTACGAGTTAGCAAACAATCACCTTTGGCGCACGGATTTTGCATTTCGACAATGGACGACCCCAACCCCTGCCTTCATCCAACCTCCCTTTGGTGGCACTGAAGGTGGAGAACGCGATTGGATCGATTTTACTCTTGGTATGTATTACAGCTTGTTGAATTGTGGATATCGGTTGCCGCCGTCTGCGGGGACGGCCAATGGAGTTCATCCGGTGCCTGCTGGGTTCAGTCGAGTTTATGTTCGGTTGGAAAACGGTTTCAATCTTGAAGATTGGAAAATGGGTCTCCAGGCTGGCAGGAGCTTTGTGACAACGGGGCCCATGCTATTCGCGACCATCAATGGGCAAGATCCAGGTGGTATTTTTAAGCTGGATCAGGAAGAGACTCGTTCGCTCGACGTCGAATTGACAGTTTGCTCTCAAGGTCCCGTGTTGTATGGAGAGTTGATTCATAACGGGCAGCCTATCGAATTGATTCGTCCGAATAATTTGAAGGTGAATGACGGTTCTTATGTATCGACTTATCAGCGAGTCTTAGATTGTGATAAGACTGGATGGTATGCCATTAGGTTTTATGAAGAGTTGGAAGATGGACGAGTAAGATTCGCGCATACGGCTCCATGGTATGTCCAAAAAGATGGCAGCAGATTACTCCCTACCTATGAACAGAAGCATTTCCTCGTTTCGCGGATGAAAAAAGAAATACAAAGAAGTCGAGGTATTGTGGGAGAAGAAGCACTTGATGAATATGCACGCGCACTGAGCTTTTATGAATCACTAGAAGTGCAGCCTTCAGACGCAAGCACTTCCAAGGGCCGGTCATTGAAAGACGATGATCGTGATAGGTGGTTGCACAACATGATCATCGATCATCGCTACACAGATAGTGAGGTGCAAGAAGCAACCGGGATGACACTCGAGGCCGTGAAGGATTGGAAGCGTCGGTACTCTATTGAAGACGAGCGGAGCGTTCAGCAAACGAATCGTTTGAAAGTGTTGCCCTACCCTGGCGGGAGGCACCCTCGGCGTGGCTTCTTAGAAGGAGCAATTGATCCGCAACGAGAGACCAAAGTCAGTATTTTTGCGCCGTGGGAAGAAGGCGGTTACGCGGTGGTCGATATTCCTGAAGCGATCTTTAGTAACCTAGGTCTCACCTACTTGGCACACAAGCATATCCCAACCATTTGGACTTCAAATGGTGTGGAGCTTGAACCGGGTGAATGGGAAACACAGGGCGAGCATTTGGTGATGCGTAGAAAGTTACCGAACGGGATTATCATAAAAAGCTCGGTATCCAGTGATCAGTCCGGCGTGCGGATGCAAATCGATTTAACAAATGGGACCAGTGAACGGCTAACGGGACTGCGGGTGCAGGTTTGTACGATGCTCAAGGGTCTTGTAGGCTTCCAAGCTCAACGCCGCAGGACGCAGGTTTTGGAGGGGCCTTTCATTGCGATCCAATCGGACTCAGATGATCGTTGGTTGATCACCGCATGGACGCCGCTGAATCGGTGTTGGGCTAACCCGCCAGTTCCGTGTATCCACTCCGACCCAGTCTTTCCGGATTGCGATCCCGGTGCAACTGTGACGGTATCCGGTGGAATGTGGTTTTATGAAGGTGTAGAGATTCAGTCTGAAATACAGAGGATTCAGAGAGAAAACAAATTTTGAACAAGTTCAGGGTGTGGACAGATGCTGAACACGTCACGAAAATCCTGTAGCTAAATAGCACTTTGCTCAGACTGATGTAGTGGAGAAACGATTTTGAATTTACCAGCCAACCAGATTCTTCATGGCAGCTGTCAAGATAAGCTTGCTGAGATGGGAACGGGCTCGGTTGATCTCATCTTTGCAGATCCACCTTTTAATATTGGTTATCAGTACGATCTGTATGATGATAAAAAAACTGAGGATGAGTATTTGTCATTCTGTGACACTTGGATCTCTGAGTGTCACCGTGTTTTAAAATCCGATGGCTCGTTTTGGCTGGCCATTGGTGATGAGTTTGCTGCTGAATTAAAGCTCTTGTCTCAGCGAATTGGGTTTCATTGTCGTAGCTGGGTGATTTGGTATTACACCTTTGGTGTGAATTGCGCGAGAGGTTTCTCGCGATCGCACACACATCTCTTTCACTTTGTAAAAGACAAAGAGAAATTCACTTTTAACGGTGAAAATCCGGCTGTTCGCGTCGCGTCGGCAAGGCAACTCGTCTATGCAGATACTAGGGCAAACTCGAAAGGTCGATTACCTGATAACACCTGGATCCTTCGGCCTCAGGATGTACCCGAGCCTGCCTTTAGTGTGTCACATGACACATGGTGTTACTCTCGCGTTGCTGGAACATTTAAAGAACGAGAGGGATTTCACGGCTGCCAAATGCCGGAACAGCTATTGGGGCGGATCATTAGAATCTCAAGTGATCCCGGCGATATTGTTCTTGATCCATTTGCTGGCAGTGGAACCACTTTGGCGGTGGCCAAGAAACTAGGGCGACGATATTCGGGAATTGAGCTTTCTAAGGAATATGTGTCGAGGATTCAGTTGAGACTGGATCAATGTGGTGTCGGTGATACCCTCGATGGTACAGATGGACCAGCTGGAGGCGTTCCAACCTCGAAGGGAAAAACACGGACCAAATTTTTAAATGGTCGGCCGGTCATTCCTTTGTCAGCCGAATCAGAGCAGGCAGTTGTTGACGCTTTCTTGGAATCATCAGATGGGCATTCGGCTGATTATGTCCTTTGCGAACCCGCTCTGAGTTCTCGATTTCTCAACGCTTGTAAAGCAAAGTCGGTTCCTGGAGACCCGCGTCTATGGAATGCCTTTTTATTAAGGGTTCGGAAGGCTGGTAAGTTGCCGCGAGCGGAATCAACGGGTCAGCGTTTGTCTTCAGTCGAGATGGATCCCTATAGTGACGCAAGTGAAGTCAGTTCGCGATTGATGATGCTCGATTATGGCTTAACCCTTGATGAGTTGCTGTGCTCACCAGACGCTGTAAGCGAGTTCGATAAGATGGCATCGATGTTCGCGCCCGGACACCAGCCATTTCAGTATCGGTGGTCGGCGTTGTCACTTAGGAAGCGAGCAACCACGAAGCGTTTCCGTGAGGCCGCCAATGCGGGGTATCAACATTGGTCTCAACAAAAGCAGCCTCGCCGTAGGGGGTTAGAGAGTTGCGTTTCAAAACAGTATTCGCGTCCTGGCGTGTATGTAATTTATGATGATCAATTTCCCATCTATGTTGGCGAGACGCGAAATTTAAGTTTGCGAGTTGAGCGAATACTACACAGCGAGATGTGGGCAAGATTTAATCCCAATGCCATACGGACTTGGGAGATCGATGAGGAAATTGATCAATTCGCACTCAGGTCATACTTGGTGACTCAGCAAAAGCCTTTGCTCAATTCATCCTTTTTGTTGCGAGAACCGGCGGCAAATACCCAGGGAAATGCGAGTTAAGATGTGGTGCATTCAGTTGTAGTGGAGCGTCGAGTGTTCCTCAGTTGATTCAAGAGAAAGATCATGAGCTTTAGAACTACTTCCTTGCTTACACTGTTGGCCGTCTGGGTTTTTCTTCTACCTTCGTTTGACACTCTACGGGCAGACGATTTCGCTGAGTACGAGATGCAGTGGGGGCAGTTCCCGCCGCTACCCGATGCATTAGGAGTAGCAGGCCCTTTTGTTGGTGTGCACCGCGATTCATTACTTGTTGCGGGTGGCGCCAATTTTCCTCACCCAGTTTGGGAAACAAGCAAGCAGTGGGTCGATAGCGTGTACGCGCTCCGCGATGAAGGCGGCAGTTATCAATGGAGTGCAGTTGGAAAGCTACCACGGCAAGTTGCGTATGGATGTTCGGTTACGATTCCCAGTGGTGTGTTATGTATCGGTGGGTGTGACTCGAGTCAGCATTTTAGGGAAGTCTTTTTACTACAGATCGATCCGAAAAATAATGAATTGAAAATCGTGGAATATCCACCGTTGCCGCATCCTTGCGCTTACGGGGCAGCAGCTCGCTTGGGCAACACCGTTTATGTGGTTGGCGGTCAGAGTGATGCAAGTCTCGCATCAGCTACTCGCACGGTTTGGTCATTAAATCTTACTCAAGTTGATCAAGGCAAATCTTTCAGATGGCAACGCATGTCAGATTTTCCAGCATTCAACCGCTCATTTCATTTACTGGTTGGGACACATCGTGAAGCTAGTAATTCATTGTTCTTGTTTAGCGGTCGGCGTGAAAATCCAGAGGGGCAAGTGGAGTTTCTTCGTGATAGTTGGCAGTATCTGCCAGAGGAGGATCGATGGACTCAGCTCGCCACTGCTCCAACCTGCTTGATGGCAGGAACAGGTTTATCGTTGGTGAATGACCAGATTCATCTATTCGGGGGTGCTGACGGTACCCTGTTTCATCAGACAGACTCGCTGAAAGATCGTCACCCCGGTTTTCCAAAACGATATTACCGATACCAAGTCTCCACAGATCAGTGGATCGAAGCAGGCTCACTTCCCGCCAACCATGTGACCACGGTTGCAGTGGAATGGAATGGGGATGTCGTGATACCCAGTGGTGAAGTTCGGCCAAGGGTGCGTACACCAGTTGTGTTAAGAGGAAAGATTATCAATCAGGAAGTAGAGATTCGCCAGCAATGAAACAAGATCCAGAGCCTTCAATGGGATTGCTTCTAGACCGCGCAGAAAGGCTTTCCTACCGAAACCTCTATGAGACTGGTTTGCTCGAAGATATTGTGCCTTTCTGGATGAAGCATGGTGTTGATCGACAATATGGTGGTGTTTTCACGTGTCTTGATCGGACCGGAAAGGTCATTGATACAGATAAGGCGGTATGGCAGCAGGGTCGGTTTGCTTGGTTGCTCGGCGAGCTTGCTAATGCTTATCCGGATCATGATCCAGCCGAGCGAGAACAGTGGTTGGAGGTAGCTGAGCGTATTCTTGGGTTTCTTGAGCACCACGGTACTGATGATCGCGACGGTCATATGTGGTTCCACCTCACGCAGGAAGGGCGACCGATAAGGAAACGGAGGTACGCTTTTAGTGAGAGTTTTGCTGCGATTGCTTATGCTGAAGTTGCGAAGGCATTGAATGAACCAAAATATGCTGAGCGTGCAATTGATTTGTTTCATCGCTTTATAGAAAGATCGCGAAAACAAGACACGCTATCGCAAAAGTTTACCAATACGCGACCGACTAAAAGCATTGGTTACCCAATGATTGCGGTAGCAACCGCTCAAGAATTGCGAGACTCGATTGGGTTTGAAGAAGCCAATGATTGGATCGATGAGAGTATTGACCAGATTGTGCGTTACCACGTGAAGCCAGAACTCTGCTGCGTGATGGAAACCGTTGGCATCGAGGGTGAAGTGATTGATCATTTCGATGGCCGTACGCTCAATCCTGGCCATGCCATAGAAGCTGCGTGGTTTCTGATGCAGGAAGGGCTTTATCGAGACGATCAAAAGTTGGCCGAATTAGGTACTCAGATGTTTGATTGGATGTGGGATCGAGGTTGGGATCGTGAATACGGAGGTCTGCTTTATTTCACTGACCTAGATGGTCATCCTGTTCAGGAATACTGGCATGATATGAAGTTTTGGTGGCCACAAAATGAAACAATCATTGCAGCATTGATGGCATATGTTGTTACGGGTGATCAGCACTATGCTGAGTGTCATCAACAGGCCCATGATTGGGCTTATCGCCATTTTCCGGACCCCCAGGATGGTGAGTGGTTCGGCTATTTGGATCGGACAGGGAGAGTTACTTCTACGGCAAAAGGAAATTACTGGAAGGGCCCTTTCCATCTGCCGCGGATGCAACTCACGTGCTGTCGCTTGCTTGATTCTTTGAGTGAGCGATCCGAAGTGTCAGAGTGAGGACAGTGGCCAGAGATAGTTTGTAGGCTTATCGAGGCATGGAAACCGGTGAGAGTCTGAAGTGCGAACGTGAGAAAAATCAGGGAAAACTCATTTTTCGGTTAACTTCGCCAAACGGTCGGTGGTCCTAAAACGTATTCAAAATTGCGATTTCTCGGTCGGATTTCACAATTAGGTTCTCAGCCTGTTTACAATTTCGGTCGAAAGCAATAGATGCAACTTGTCTAAACATAACTCGAAATATCACTTGAGGTTTTAAGCAATGCAAAATGATTCAAACCGTCGAAATTTTCTCAAGGGCTCGACGGCTGCCGCTGCTGGCGCTGCTTTGACAAGCACAATCGCTCGGACAGCCCATGCTGCGGGTAGTGACGAAATCAAATTCGTTTTGATTGGTTGTGGTGGACGTGGCTTGGGTGCCACTGAGAACATCATGAACACGAAAGGCAATGTGAAGCTTGTTGCTGCTGCTGACCCGTACACCGAAAAGGCAGCGAATAACCTCGCCAACCTCGGTAAAAAAAATAAGGGTAAATTTGCCGATAAAATCGATGTGCCGCAGGATCGAATCTTCGGTGGTCTAGATGGCTACAAGAAGGCGATTGATGTGGATGCCGATCTCGTGATCATTGCAACTCCACCGGGCTTCAAGCCGCAGCAATTCGAGTATGCGGTAAACAAAGGTCGCCATATCTTTATGGAAAAGCCTGTTGCCTCTGACGCCACTGGTGTTCGAAGAGTGCTGAATGCAGTTGAAGAGTCCAAGAAGAAGAACCTGATGGTTGCGATCGGACTGCAGCGTCGACACGAGCCGCGTTACGTCGAGACGATCCAACGCATTCATGATGGTGCAATTGGTGATGTCATCAATATGCGAGTTTATTGGAATGGCTCTGGGATTTGGTATCGAAATCGTAACGAATCACAGACCGAGATGGGATTCCAAGTCAACAACTGGTATCACTTTAATTGGCTATCCGGCGACCAGATTTGTGAGCAGCATATTCACAACTTGGATGTCGGATGTTGGGTCAAAGGTGAGTACCCCGTCGAGTGTAACGGAATGGGTGGACGCGAGTTGAGAGAAGCTGGAGACGCGACCAAGTCTCAGATCTTTGATCACACTTTCTGCGAATACACTTTTGCCGATGGAACCAAAATGTACAGCCAAGGGCGACACGTCCGCGGCGTTTGGAACCACGTTGGAGAGTTTGTGCACGGCTCAAAAGGTACGTCTGACCCCGGTGCGGGTTGGATTGATGGTGCAAACCCTTGGAAGTTTGAAGGCGATCGTCCCAGTGGTCATCAGCAAGAACAGCACGACATGATCGAATCGCTCATGGCTGGTGAGATTTACAACGAAGGTGAGTACGGCGCTAAGTCGACCTTCACTGCAATCCTTGGTCGTGAAGCGTGTTACAGTGGCAAGATCATCAAGTGGGATGATTTGTTGGCGAAGGGCAAGGAACTTGCACCGGGAATCGATAATTACACACTCGATACTCCTCCACCGCCATCAGCGCTTCCAGGGTCGGATGGTAAATACCCATTTGCTGTACCAGGCAAATACGACCCATTTGCTTAAGTTAAAAGCGACCAATGGCTCTACATCGCCGCCATGCTCTTTGTTGAGCATGGCGGTTTTTTGTTGGCAACGAGCAACTCTGTCTCGATTGATTTGAGGAAGGTGCTTTGAGGTATTGTGAATACCTTTCGGTGCGCACCGTGTTCGCTCACCCCGCTGGGGTAGCATTAGAGTATCGACGGTGTTATTTACCAGACACCCGCCGCCGATCTCCAGATTGGGTATCTGTTGGGAAGTGTAGGCGGAGCTTTGGAAGCGGATCTTCGGTTCCCTCCAGTAGCTCGAGGCTGGCAGGCTGGGTCGATGTTGTGCGTTCCCCGATAGCGACAGCTTCCGGCTCGGCTGTATCGCTCGAATCAAAAGGAGCTTCGTCCGAAGCTGAGATCTCTGATGCGTTACCTCGATGGGGGTTTGATTTCTTCTGATGGTTACATTTGAACCATCGTCCAGCAGGTCCTGCTAAGAGAGCCGGAAGCAGGATCATGTCGCCTATTAAGGCGGTTGCCAACATTACGAGCATCAGCGATCCAAATCGCTGAGTCGGCGTAAAGGTTGATAGAGCGAAAACGAACAGTCCTAGCCCGCCAACGATGGTTGTTTGAGTCATCGCGGGACCTACTCGTCGGTAGGTTTCAATCACCGCATCAATCCGGCTCATGCCGCGAGATAGATTCGTCCTGAACCACGCTAGGAAGTGAATGGTATCGTCCACTGCAACGCCCATTGCTACGGAAGCGGTCATCATGGTTCCGATATCAATTTCCATATCGAGATGGCACATCACGCCGAACACCATGATGACGGGGAACACATTTGGAATCATGGCAACCATACCTGCCATGCAGCCGTCCCATAAGTTGGCCGGCTGCATCCAACTGGTGGGTAAATTACCTGGGTTCAAAAGGAGAATCATCACCCCTGCAATTAGCACAAACGCGAGTCCTATTGATTCGGTAAGGCTGGTAAGGAGTGTTCGTTGAGCCTTGTAAACAACTGGTACAACACCCGTGTAAACCACTCCGATTGTCTCTTGGACACTTCTGTTCTCGTTTGGCTTTGTAATGGCCATGGTTTGTTGAGATTGATTAAGAATCTGCTCTGTGTCGATCAGATTCTTCGCAGCAGCAAAGTCTTCCTTTTGAAATACATCGCTTCCTAGCCAGACAATCGCGTCGTAAGCGTCAACGAACTTTGCCCATTTCTCATTGCTGATGAGTTCATCACGTTTATCTTGCGAGACATCCAGCCAAGAGGGGCGAGCAATTCGTTCTCCGCTAATGAGTTCACCAAGTGTGCTTAGGTAGGCCGCCCGTGAATCGATGACTTGATCAGGTCCTAAAAGGCGTGCATCATCTAGCGTTGGTGGTGACTTGGCTCCAACCAATAGCACCTTCGATTTTGGGTTAATCGTTCCAGCTCCAGACTCATCCAGCTCGGTTAGCTGTGTGAGTAGTGCTCGCCGAGTTTCGTATGCGTGCAGCACCGGTTGCACCGCTTCTCGAAGCGTGTGGATGAAATTTCCGTAATCGACATCGGATAACGCAGCAACTCGTAAACTAATTCGCCAAAGTTCACTGGGGCTTGATTCAGACCCTTTTTCCATGCGGAGGTAGTCAATCTGCTTCAAGTCGCTCAGCGACGCGGTGAGCTCTCGGTTGAACTTGGCTCTGACAGGGCTGTAGCTATTGGAAGGTTCTGGTAGCGGAGGCAGGAAGGTGTTGGCACTCATCGCCTGACCAACAATTCCTCTTCCGGGTTCTCCGAGTGTCTGGCTGACCACTTTTCTGACGCGTTGGACAAGTTCAGCGCGTTCCAAAATTTTCAGTGAGTCAATTGCAAGGGCATCTTTTGATTCCGCGGGGGACTCGCTATCGGCAATGCTGCCACGATCTTCCTGCATCGATGCAGGGATTCGCACTACAAGTTCCATTGGCACCAGCTTGCCAAAATTATCTTCAAGCCATCCGTAGTCATGGATGATTCGAGAGTCCGCGTCGAAAAGTTTGAGCAGTTGAACAGAGGTTTTGATCTCTCGTAGGCCCCATCCGCCGAGAGCCAAGGCGAGTAGGCAGACAGCGGTAACCGAGGCGTAGTGTCCAGTGATCCAGCGACCTAGATTTGCCCACCACTCCGAAAGTTTGGATTCGGCTGCAAGTTCCTTCTCGGGCGAAAGTTCTTCTTCTTTAAATCCAGGCACAAAGGTCTGGAGTGCTGCTGGAAGATACGAGAAGAGAACTCCGACGGTCATCATCACCCCGATTCCGGAGTAGAGGCCAAAATTACTGATTGGCGCCAGGTTGCTTGTGAAGAGCGAAACGAGACCGATGGCGGTGGTGGTTGAGGCGAGTGCACATGGCAAAAGGGCATGTCGGAACGCTCGCCCAGTGGCCCCTCGTTCGCCACGTGCACGCACTTCATCACGATAATAGTTGATGACGTGAATCGCACCGGAAAGCCCCAGCACGTACACCAATGAAGGCATGCTCATCAGGATGGCGTCGACACGTCCAGCAGTCCACCAAACGATCGCCATACTGAGACCAGCCGAACTTCCGCCAACCACAAACACCATCATGGTGATTTTCAAGCTACGGAAGCAGATGTAGGAGAGCACAATGCCCAATAGAATGCTGTAGCCAACCAATCGCACTAAGGTGACGGTTCCCTCTTCATCAATCGCAATGTTATCCACCGGTGGGCCGCCCATTCGCAGCGGAGTGGTTCCCGGAGCAATGAAGGAATTGCTTTGGTTAAAAGGTGGAGGAGCCATCGATGGCGCGCTGGGGGCGGCAATGCCTGATTCTTCCGCGAGGACGAGTAGTCTGCCTCTGGCTTGCCCCAAGCATCCCCTTCCTAAGGCAAACGGAAGGTTATCGTTAGCCAAGTCGGTTAGGGTTACCATCACGCAGGTCAAACGCGGTGGCGGCTCGACCGCAGCGGCGTCGTAAATGGAGTACCAAACGTTCGTTCGTTCACTCAGGGATGCCGCTTTCAAGGAATCAATGGAGCCGCCGTATTCCGAGTCAACCGTCTCATTCAGGACTCGTTCAACGATGAAATCAAAATCAAGTGGTAGATCTCCTTTTCGATTTTCAGGGATCATTTCCCTGAAAGCTTGTGGAGTCCACGCAAATTGATCACTGATTGCAGGAGCGAAAAGGCTTCCCGTGAGCCGATCCATTGCTAAACGTTTCGCTACCACTCCTCGACGCGATTCATCGGTGAGATCGACAGGCCACAGGGATCCACCCTCTTGTGCCAACTCCTCGACTATCATTTCACCGGTCTGCACAGACTGAAACAGCGGTGCGCAGAGCAACGAGAGGTCGTTATAGAACGGATTAGCGACTCGGCTGTTGGATGGTTCGCCAAAAGCGGTGACGAGTTTACCTTCCAGCTCAAAGGTCCCCATGGATCGCTGAACGCCACGAACCGCTCCCGCGACCGCATTCATCGCCCCTTCCCACCGGTAAAGTCGGCCATCAGGAGTGATGTAATGCCACTGTCCCGACGCGGTGCTGAGCCATTTTTCCTGCTTTCCACCCCAGTTGAAGAAGTCGTTTCCGCTTCGTAGGAGCTGCAGCTTCTGACCTACTTGTCGAGCTCGCTTGTAGGATTCAGCTTGTTCCGCAGGAACCTGTTCGGATGGGTCGTAAGCTGCACTTTCGTGAATCAGCTTTTCTTGGAACAGCTTCAAACGCTGATCGTCTTTTGAGCAACCTGGCCAAGTGGTTAAGACAAAACTTTCTCCCGCAAAATGCTCAGCAAACCAGCTGAGTTCTGCGGTTTCCGGAAAATCACTTGGAAGCCAATCTTTGACGTCATTTTCTTTCTGCTGAAGACTCAGGCGAGCCGCTCGGAAAACCGATGGCATGCAGAAAAAGAAAACAACGAGGATCAGAAGCGCATAGGGGATGCCAAGAGGGCTTCGTCGCTCGAGGAGAGGATCTTGGTTCATAAGCGACAGTCGGGGACCAAAAACGCTATGGGCATCACATTAATAGACTACAACTGACCGTAAACTACCGATCCACGACGCAGGGGTCTACTTCAATCCGCCACCAACTTGTCCGCAAGCCTTCTTTCTGATGTGAATGTACTAATCACGGTCAGTTTGCCAGCTTGCCGCCCAGTAAATAGTCCCTCGGGGGGGATGCTAGGGTTGGCTCATCAGTTCACCATCCGCGCGATTTCCGTACTGCCGCAGGAGGTCTGGGTCGATGCTTTCCGAAATAAATCGGGTGGAGCCGTCAGCAAAGGTAAACAACGCACCCCCAACATGGTAGCTCCCAAATTTGCCGACATCGTTTGGGTTTTCTTCGGCATTATCTGGATTATTCAGTGTCCATGGATCTCGTTTGTCGAAGCCACTGGTGTTGCGAAGCGAGGAGCGGTCTCCCGATACCCAACCGAGGCTATTCATATTTTGCTTGCATTCCGATAAAAGGATCGTGTGTGCACTGCCGTCAAGGATTTCGCTGTATCTCACTTCGCTGTTGAGATAGAGCAAGCCATTGTTATCGGAGTCGATTGGGGCTTCTGCATCGTTGTAGCATCCCACGTAGTGATTCAATCCCACGGATAGATCATTCTCGATGCGAACCTGTTCACCCGGGTTAGAGGGACAGAACAGAGTGGGTATCGCGAGGGCGCGGACTTTTTGGTTCGCCTCGGCATAAGCTCCAGCTTCAAAATCAAATTGTTGGTAAGCCGCTTGTTGTTCGATGTAGGGCAAAATTGAGACAAGCCAGCTAACCGCTTGGCCGACGGGTTGGTTGGTGATTGGCCCTTCTGGATTCACTGTTCCTGAAGGAAGGTGTTCCATGCTGAACTCAAAGTGATGTGCTCCTAGCCCCAGTTGTGTCTGATTGTTCATGCAGGAAACTCTTCTCGCTGCTTCCCTTGCGGCTTGAACAGCTGGCAGGAGTAATCCCACAAGAACGCCAATGATGGCGATAACGACAAGAAGTTCAACGAGCGTGAAGCCGCGACAGCCGCGGCGATCTTGGATTTGCTTCATGCTTTGATGCATCGTGGAGGACTCCGGTGGGTCGGTTTTAATTGGTTGATTTAGGGGCATCAAGACGATACTGGAACTGATGTGAACGTTTGGTTTTAAGGTGATTCAGGGAACCAACGTCGGTGCCTGGGCTTCCCATTTGGGCAACAACTGTCACTTGAAGCACGCCTGGTTGCTCAGTTTCTTCGGTGGCTATAACAACTTCCGGGTTGAATCGATTAAGCGATTCAAGGGCTGGGCGCCATGTTTCCCCGCGGTATTCAGGTGATGCCTGAAGTTGCCTTGCAGATCGCAAGACACCTGCATCAAGTAAGTACTGTGTTTGCCGAAGTTGGTGTGATTTTTGAATCGAACGTCGGGCGCGAATAGCGCCGACCGTGGAAAGACTCATGATGGTTGTTGCAACGCCCATGCAAACTAAAACGCAGACAAGCAATGCACCTGTTCGATTTGTCACTCTTCTGGTTTTATTCATCGCTCACCTCACCTATTTCATGTCGAGCTACTCGGCTAAGTGATGCCGAAATTCTTCGAGGTGTAGCTTTTCTAGTGCCCTGGATCTCCTCGGGCGATTGGATAGTTAGCGAGACTAGTTGTGGGCTTTCTAGTAATTCAAATGAACCAACGATTGGTCGCTTGAATGTGTACGATTCCATCCGTGTCGTACGATTTGCCTGGGCGTGTGTTTTTTCGACCGAATATCTGTTGACCTTGTAGTGAATGAATCGATTGCCATCGTATTCTAATTCTACTTCGTTGGCCGCTTTCAGCTGCGCGGCGATCGCGCGATGAATATCGTGACGCAGGTCTCCGCCTAATCGATCGAGTATTTGGTGCTCGTGGGCGCGGTCGCGAGTAACGGAGTGGTATCGCATCACTTGGTGAATCAAGCCAGCGGACAGAATGAGGAGTGTACTTCCAACCGTCATCGAAATCGAAAGTTCGATAAGGGTGTAGCCTTGTCTGACCATCTTGTTTTTCATTTTGACGCTCCATCAGCAATGGGGTTGATCCACCCTGTTAGCTGGACGGGCGCTTTAGGCTGTGCAGTATTCCAGTTCAGTTGCAATTGAATTGCGGACTTGTAATCGTCTTCCCACGACGCGGATAAGGTCACCGATGGGCTAATGTCTTGAAGGATCTTTGAAGGAGTGAGGTTTTTCATCGCGGCAAGTCGCTCATTAGAATCTAAGGCGGTTAACCGATCGAGTTCACTGCTCAGTTCATCGATTGCAATCTGCTGATGTCGGGAGTCTTGCCAGAGGCGAGTGGTTTTGACCGCAAGGGTCGCGATGGCGGATGTCGCAGCCACTAGCAATGAACAGGCAACAACCAGTTCTGTACTCGTGAAAGCGCTTCGGCGATTTTGGTGATATGCATCCATTGAGTTCCGCTCCTATACCACGCTTGCGAGTGCTTGGATCATTTCTGTTAGAAAGCTGATCATCGCGCAGGCGACGATCAACACAAGCACAGCAAAGGTGGAGGTGATGATCGGATGGATCAGTCGAGTGTGAAAGTTCTTTCGGGAATTCACCTGGATAATTTGATTTTGAGCAAATTCTCGAAGGCACCAACTTACAGCGTCGGATCGATCCACTTGGTCCAAAGCATCGGCCTGGTTTTTGGTAATGATCCCATTGTCTGATAGAGCACGCCAAGGATTTGGGGCGCTCGCTGATTGTGTTTCAGCGAGTTGGAGTCGCCGCCGTATTCTTGGGTCGGGGTGTTTCTGAGCTAATGCAGAGACCGCATCTTTTGCTGAGTGTTGCGTGTCGATGCCGACAGCGATGATGCTAAGGATATGGCTGTAGGCTGATGATGGTGTTCTCAGGTTCAGAAACGCTAGTGTCCTTCGTGAGAATCGTCGAAGGCGAGATGAGCAAGCAAAGGTCGCAAGTGCGAAAAAGAGAAGGAAGGCGTAGGGCAAGCTTGCTCCAAACCCATCTACCAAAATGGTCATTAGATTATGTGAGATGCCGTTGCCTGCGATGTCGAACTCTTCGTGAATCTGTCGCAGGATTGGTGCAATGAAAACAGCAATAAAATTCGTCATCAAAATGAAGACGATAGCGAGTAGAACGAAGTAGACGTTCAGGTTCCGCTTGATCGTTTGGTTTCCTCCGTTTTGACTTTCTCCGCTTTTGAGAAGTTCAGTGAAGGTCTCCCTGATGGAGTCGGTTTCGGTTCCAGACTTTAAAGAAGAGAGATCATATTCAGCTCCAACCTGTAATGCTAATAAGTCATTGTCATCGATTGCATCCGGGACCTGTTCTAATGCTTCAATGATTGAGGTGCCCGATTCTAGCCGAGCGACCAGACGGTTTAAAATTCGCCGGTATCGGCCACGGTTTTCCATCGCAAAGTTGTGAATGATGCTACGAGGATCGCTGCCTTGCCGGTGTGACAGGGCGAGTAAGCGTAGTAAACCTCGTTGCTTTGTTTGTAGGGAATCACTTGGCCACCAAGGCGAAGCCATCCAGCTTGGGGAAGCTACGAGTCCTGCTCCGCGGAAGCTTAGGAACCACTTTTCCGGCATGCGTGCGATTCCTTTTTATGACAGAGCAGAAATGAGGCTGAACAACGGCGTCAACAACACGATCACAATGAAACCAACGGCTACCCCGAGGCAGACTATGGCGATCTGGGCGAAGGCTCCTGTTGCCCAGTCAACTCTGTGATGGATGCGCTCGGCATAAATGGCTGACAATTCACGTAGCAAGTCAATGTTAGGTGTTGCGTTCCCCTGCAAAGCCAGAATCACATTGTTCGGAAACATTTTCGCTGCTTTACTCTCTGCCCAATTCATATCTGTAGCCATTCTTGTCGCAAGGGCTTCACATGCCCTACGGTACCAATGGCTCTTGAGGCCCTGCCCCGCGAGTAATAAAGCCTCGTTTCGTGACAAACCCAGATGAAGAAGTTCAGCGAGCCGACCAGTAAGAATGGACATCTCGCTAACGCTCGCCGAATTGCCGTTGACGAGAAATTTAAACAGGCGGTGAGTGATTCCTAATCGCGACCAACCTTTCTTCGCAACAATCGCGATGGCGACTAGGCTCGCGATTTTTAAGAGAATGTAGAGCGGTTGTTCTCTGACCTCTCGGGAGAGAGCAATGAGCATTTGGGTCGCACCCGGCAATTGGATGCCATAGTCCTCAAACATCTTGTCGAAGATGGGGACAACAAGGATGGTTAGCAGACCCAAGACGAATACGATTCCCACGACCAGCACTGCGGGGTATGCCAACGCTCGTTTTCTCTCAAGTCTCAATTCGTGATCGCGAGAAGCATAGTCAATCAGGTCCGTTAAGCTGTGTTTTATCGCTTCGTCGCTGAATCCTGAGGCGAGTACTGGAAGCCAATGCATCAACTGTTTGTTTGATCTGATTGCCTCTGGCGATTGGGCTTCTTCAAGGTCGCGAATGACGGCGTGTAGCTGATTTCTAGTCTGCAGTTGATGCAGGTCTTCAACAAGAGCGTTCAGCGCAGCGATGAGAGAGTCCTTGTTTTTGAAGATGGTGTCTAGCGTCTTGTCAGCTCCTCCATCGTTCATTGGTTCATCTTCCCAGTTGAGTTTTTCATCGCGAGTACTAGTCGGCATTTTTGGTTTGAAACGCTGGCCGAGTTTTTGTTGTGGATTTCAATTAGTTGCCGTCGTGATTTCTAGGGGTCACTGAGGCCCCCTAGTGGACTTGCCAGATCGTACAGCACTTCTATCACCGGAGCGAAGAGGCTGAAGCTATAGGCAAACACGATCAATCCACCAAACAGAATCCCTAAAATTGTCGGTAGCAATGATCGCCACGACCGAGTCTGTCTCGTTGCACTCTTGGCGTAGATTTCCGACACGACAGAAAGTGAGTCTTGGAGTGATTGTTCGTTAGCATCGCTTCTCTGAATTGCCCATTGCATTAATGGCGGTAGTGAAGTGATCGAGTCGCCCGACGCAGAGCTGGCTAATCCATGAATGTGAGTCGTGTTTGCTCGCTTGTGTGGTGATGCCAGTTCAATTGCTAACTTCGGGTTGCATCCTTTGCTTAAGAGTTGTCCAAGCAGGCGGGCCGAGTGAGCTTTGATTGCGGTTTGATAATAAGAGGTGTTTCCGGGTAACCAAGTCCACGACCTTGATTTGCCCGTGCGATGCCACCAGACCCAAAACAAAATCATTGCAACAGGTAGCGCAGTGCCCCAAACAGGCAGGAGTCGACGTCCGGTTTCAAGTACTCGGACACTCGTTGGCAGTTCTTGTTGAACCTGCTCGTAAAGGTTTGTGATGGTCGGCGTTGTGAACAAGCAGATCACCGAAAATCCCAGGGCCACAAAAATAAGCAGGATTGAGGGGTAGATCAGCGAGTTACCGATGGTGCGTGTGATTGCTGCTCTGGTTCGAGATGGAAAACGAAGTTGCTCCAACGCAAGTGATTCGCTACCCGTTGTCGACAAGATGGCGACCGCGCGACAGTAATTTCGTGAATTCGGGAAGTTGTCTGAGATCGCTTGTGCGATCGATTCATCCGAAAGCTTGGATTCTTTCAGGAACGCGTTGACGCGAGCTAGGATCGTTTCCGCGGAATCGCTTGCCTCTCCGTTTCGAGCGTTGCGGTCCAGTTGATCCAACTCACCTAGGCCGAATGAAATTCCTGCCCTCGACAAAAAAAGTAATTCCTCGTTGAACCGAAGGAGCGCAGGTTTGATGATTTGTTCCATGGGGACGCTGCAATAGCATTCTTGCAAGGTGAGGCAAGTGTTTGGCACCGACAAATAATTTTATCACCACTTCGATCTTCTGTCTTGCAGGCCAAATCGTTTTGTCGGAATGGGCGATTAGATCATGGTGCCGGATTTCGAGGGTAAGTAGCGACCGCGGAACCGTTCTCTATGTTGCGAGTGCGGTTTTGGTAAAAGCGATTGCCAAGGATATTTTCGAGAATGAAAACGATAGCAGCCAGGAGAATAGCCGGTGAGTGTAAAGGGACCCGCTTGGTTTTGAGATTCGTGAACGACTTCATCGCTTCCAGATTCGTAATGACCTGATATTGCTCAGTGTTCAATCCGGCCGTGAGGGTGGACGGGTCGATCCGAGTCATGCTGGTGGCCTGCGGGTTTAGATTAGCTGAGAAGCCATTTTCAAGTCCTTCTCCTCGTATCCAGTAGGTGCCGGCAGCGGTGACGTCGTTGATTCGCAGGAATTGGCTTGCGCCCAAGCCAATGATCGGTTTAGGCTGACGGTGACCGGGTTCGAACATGAACACTTTTCCGCCATCGAGCGAATTTTGTTCTTTGCTGAGTTGCAACGCAAACGTCTGGCCAACCATTGCATTGCTTGACCCACTGTTGCGGTTTGCGAGATAGTCAATGGATTCCCGACATAGAAGCCACGCTGGCCACGCATTTTCCCCAAATAGTTGGTTCCATTTTTTGTTGTCATCGGCAACGGCGGGGAAAGGAGTGGTGAGGAGTATGAGTTTTCCCGTCAAACCGCTCTGGTTGGCAACTACTCTCTCAATCACTGCGGGTTGGTCAGTCCCAGCATAGTTCATCAAGACTGAATCGTTTGGTTCCGCTTTCACGCTCCAATATTGCTCAATGCGGT
Source organism: Rubripirellula sp. (assembly GCA_022425745.1). GTDB lineage: Bacteria > Planctomycetota > Planctomycetia > Pirellulales > Pirellulaceae > Rubripirellula. Next base: position 23,383 of record JAKMEW010000497.1, on the reverse strand, counting down.
GATTTCCCCACGGAACGTTACGAACGAGGGAGTGCAGGATCGGATGTTGAACCGTTATTGGTTGTAAGAAGGTACCGGGTTTGGGACTGCGCCACCTCTTGGGTTTGTTTACTTCTTCCGAGTTTATGCCGCTTCCCGGAAACCATGCTTCTCGGATTGAAGCGATGGTGCTTTGTTGGCCTAAGCTAACAAGTAGCTTGCCTCCTGTTTGGAGGTAGGCTTCCACAGCATTCTTGGTTGTCGCAATGTTGGCCGGTGGATCGAGCAGAGCGACGACTTCATAGGAGTCGAGACGAGCGAGTGGTAGATCTGCAAAGCTGATGGTGTCTGCTAGGTATTCAGAGCCTTGAGTTGCGTTTTCCGTTGCACCAATTGCATTGAAGACGACTCTGGAGGCAGCGGGTTCATCGCTAACAATCAAGATACGTGTCGCAGGTAAGACTTCGATGGAAAAGTATCTTTCGTTGTCCAGCATGGTTGCATCTTTTCCCGCGAGTCGAATTCGACCGTGATGAATGCCAAGTGGTAACGACGGGAGATTGAGTACCAACTCTCGTTGTCCGTTATTGGTTAATCGTATGCTCGTGCGATCAGCTGTTTCAACGCTTGGGAACTCAATGGTTCCATTCTTGAGCATCGGAAGCGATTGAGTATTTTGAAAAACTTCAAGCTCGACTGTGATGGAGGTTTCGGCTGATTCGAGGGTTGACTCACTGTAGGCCGTAAAGCCAATCGGAGTAGGTGTATGAGGAGCAGGGCTTCGGTCAGAGAGTTGAGGATTGGTGAGACCCCGGTTTTGACCCTCAAATTTACCGAAATCGAAAAGGGTTAAGTTGATGCTGCCCTGTTTGTTCCTAAATGTGTTCGTTTCGAATGGTGCAATTCCATCCCAGCTGTATTCGCTGAAATCCGAAAATACCAAGATTTGTTGTGAACTGAGTCGGCTTGTCTCGAGGGTGCTCCTCGCCATTGCAATTTGATTATCAATCGGTTGTACAGATTGGACGACCTTCAGTTGCTTTAATTTGTTCAGTGCACTGACTTGATCAATGCTAAAGGTGGCATTTCTTGTGGATCGATCGATGATGCAAACTTGACTGCGAGCCGGTAGTTGCTTGATGAATTGCTCGCATGCAGATTTCATCTGTGCCAGCCTTGACCCCTCTTTCTCTGTCCACGCCGAAGAGGGTCCGTTATCAATGATGATAGCGACCGCCTGCGGGTTGTTCAGTGTCTGCGAGGCGACTGGCGTTTTGGCTGCAGTCAGGATTGACCAAGTAATCGCTGCTGCGAGCGAGATGATTCCGGAACAAGCAAGCCCACGTACGATGGATCGGCTGAAGTTGCGGCGGTGGCCGACCGTTGCGAGGATTAGCAGGCAAAATCCCAAAAACGAAATTGCTGCAATGCTGAACCATGTCGACGAGAAATCTGCGCTAATGATGGGCTGCGCGAGTGCAACTGAGAGAATAGCGAGGAGAGCAACCCTTGCTGCCAAAAGCCACCAGCGTTTGATCTGCACACGACTCTTGGAGTAGGTCGCTTTAGGTTTCAGGAACCCAATCGATGGAAATGAAACACGTTTTGGCTGTCGGCGCGAAAGTAGATGCATCACGATCGGGATCGCAATGGTAAGGCTGCCAAAAATCAATGTCGCATTCAAAAAGCTCATTCAGTTGCCAGCGTTTGCTAAAACCTATTTTGGCGTTGGATCAGATACTCTGTCAGGGCTTTATCAAAGGGCATGCTAGTATCAAGGGGAACATAATCGATTCGAAGGCGATCGCACCCATTGCGATACTGTTGGCGAAATTCATCGAGGTCCTGAAGGTACTCATCGCGAATTTCAGACGCATCTACAGTGATTGTTTGGCCTGATTCGGTATCTTCAAATTCCACTGATCCAGAATACGGAAAATTCACTTCAGCTTCGTCTAAAATATGAAAGACGATGACATCGTGGCCTCCATGGCGAAGTCGAGCTAAAGACGAGATGACTTCATCAGGTTGTCCGCCACCGTCGGAATTGGGTAGCAGGTCTGTTAGGAAGATGACGAGCGAGTGCTGCTTCAGCATCGCTGCGATCTGAGTCAGGCAGTCAGGAAGGTGTGTCGTGCCGGATGGTTCAAGTTGATTGAGTTGGCCTAAGACATCACCAAGATGCCCGCGGCGACTCCTTGCGGGCAGCAAAGCACGAACCTTTTCTGCACAAGTAAGTAAGCCAACTGGGTCCTGTTGCATGGTCATCAAATACGTGAGTGATGCAGCAAGGCATGTGCAGTACTCAAATTTGTTCATGCTCTGATTTCTGGTGAAGCCCATGGATTTCGATAAATCCATGACAAGGTACGCAGTTAAATTCGTTTCGGCTTCAAAGCGTTTAATGAAGTATTTATCAGTTTTTGCGTAGGCTAGCCAATCAATCAATTTTGGGTCGTCACCGCGGTTGTACCGACGATGTTCGCTGAACTGGACCGAAAATCCATGGAACGGGCTCGAGTGTAACCCTTGCAAAAATCCACGGATCACCATTCTTGCTTTGAGATCCAGTCGCTGGATCTGTTGCAGGGATTCTGGTGAAAGCGAACTCGGCATAGCGATGGATTGAGCAAATGAGTGATTGGTAAATAAGATTCATGTGCAGTGGTGGAAGCTGTCGTGCCACCATTACTTGCTCTGCCTGGAAAGTTTGTCCGGCGTCGGCTCTTGGATATCAATTAGTAGCTGTTTGATAATGGAGTCCGAGTCCATTCCTTCGGCTTGCGCCTGAAAGTTGGTGCTTATCCGATGGCGAAGTACGGGCGTGGCGATCCTGCGTATATCTTGCGGATCAATGCTGAACCGTCCGTCCATGGCGGCAATCGCTTTCGCTCCGGCAATCAGATTTTGGCCTGCTCGTGGGCCTGCACCACAATCGACAAGGTTCCGGACGTATTCCGGAGCAGTATCGTCACTCGGTCGAGTCGCACGAACGAGCCGAGCGGCATAGCGAATCACGTAAGGGTTCACCGCAATACTGGACACCAGTTTTTGCACATTAAGAATTGCTCTTGCCGATAACACCTTGCTGACCTTGGCGAGCTCACCTCGAGTCGTTGCAGTGAGAATCTGCTCTTCTTCATCCGCAGTCGGGTAGTCAATTTTGATGTTAAACATGAAGCGATCTAATTGAGCTTCAGGTAATGGATAGGTGCCTTCTTGCTCGATCGGGTTTTGCGTTGCAATCGTGAAGAATGGAGCTGGCAAGTTGTAGGTCTCGCGTCCGATGGTCACTTGCCGTTCCTGCATCGCTTCAAGCAGTGCCGCCTGTGTTTTCGGTGGCGTTCGGTTAATCTCATCTGCGAGCAAAATGTTGGTAAATATCGGCCCTTCCACAAAGCGAAAAGTTCGTTTTCCTGATTCGTCTTCTTCCAGCACCTGTGTGCCAGTGATATCTGATGGCATCAGGTCGGGAGTGAACTGAATCCGCTTAAATGAGACATCGAGGATTTCAGATAACGTGCTAACCATCAGGGTTTTTGCAAGTCCGGGAACACCTTCCAAAAGGCAGTGGCCTCGAGTAAAGATCGCGGCTAGGAGTTGTTCAATGGTGTCCGTCTGTCCAACGATTACCTTTCCAAGCTCATCCCGCATCGTTTGCTGGTGCCCAGCAAATTCACGTAGGACATCCGCTAAATTCCGCGGAGGTGCTTGAGAAGGATTGATTGACTTTGCGGGACCGTCGTTTGGTTGAGCGGGTGACGGGTTCGGCGAAGGTGGTGGAGTGCCACTCATGGGATAACAGCGTGAATGAGTAGGAAAACGGAAAAGGGACGTTTCATCGCACTTGATTCGATCTTGAAAACACAGGACGCTGATACTTCATCGGCTCACTGGTTATTGAGACGGTATCAATTGCTATCAAACAACGATGCCGCCGCGAAAAGAGGAAGGAGCAGCAAGTAGATGGAGATTAGCGGTAGTGGTGCATCGGAGTCACGATGGGTTTCTGGTTTTTCCAGGCATCTGAATTGCTTGCATTCTTCACGTCGAAACACGATTCTGCTTCTGATTGCGACAGTTTTCGTCAGGTTGAGTAGTGTTGCGGCTTACGGAGCGGTCGATCCGACTTTGGTTCAGCAGGCAATCGATCGAGGCGTGCTTTACTTAAAGAAGAGCCAAAACGATCGCGGTGGATGGGCCGAGTACAGCGGTCAGTCTTGTGGTTTATCTTCTCTGTGTACGCTTGCGTTGCTGAATTCTGGTGTCCCTGCTGATGATCTGGTCATCCAGAAAGCGATGCAATACCTGCGTGGTTTTGAGCCAGAGGAGACTTACTCTGTTGCTCTTCAAACCCTCACCTTTTGTCATCTTGGTTCCGCTGGCGACTTACCGAGAATTCGCAGGAATGTGAGATGGTTGGTTGAACATCAGCGAAGGGGTGATCCTATTTCTGATCGTGGTGGTAGTTGGGACTACGGCCGACAACGCGGTAGCGGGGACCCTTCCAATTCGCAGTTCGCTTTGTTGGCGCTGAGTGCTGCGTCAGATGCAGGAATTCAGGTTGACCCGAAAGTCTTTGCTCGGTCGCTTGAGTATTGGCAGGTCAGGCAAAGTGAGGGTGGCTGGAGTTACGGGACGAGTCCACGATTGTCGGGGAGTATGACTTGTGCAGGTATCGCCTCTTTGGTGATTGCAAGTCAGAACTTGAGTTCGACGGGCGAATTATCGATCGATTGTTGTGGTAGTGGCGACAATCAGGTGATACCCATCGAACAGGGGCTAGGATGGTTGGGTGACCACTTCACCTTGCAGGTAAATCCAGGCGGCGACTCCTTAACTTTCTATTACTACCTTTACGCGCTAGAGCGCGTTGGAAGGTTGACAGGAAGGCGTTTCATAGGCGGCCACGACTGGTATCGAGAGGGTGCAGAGCGATTGTTGTCGTTACAGGATGAGTTTGTTGGGTTTTGGTCAGGTTCTGGTGCGATGGAGCAGAATCGTGATGTCGCAACCTCTTTCGCGTTATTGTTCCTTAGTAAAGGTAAGCGACAGGTGGTTATCGGCCGAGCCAAATACTCCAGTGGGGCAGATGAGGCCGCGTTGCAGTGGCATCGGCACCCAAATTCGCTGAGGCAGTTAGTGAGGCATGTCGAGCGGGATTGGGGGCGGGATCTGAGTTGGCAAACTGTGGAAATAGAGTCGAGTCAATTGCAGGATCTTTTGCAGGCCCCTGTGTTGATCATGAGCGGAAGCGATTCATTTCAAATATCAGATTCAGCGGCAGATCGACTGCGAGATTATGTCGACCAAGGTGGTTGCCTGATCTTCGAAGCAGAATCAGGTGCGGGGTGTGGTGATGCGAGTGGATTCACACGGAGTGTGAACGCCTTGATTGAACGTTGGTTTCCTCAGACGCCCCTTGAGCGTTTGCCACCCAGCCACACGGTCTGGACGGCACGACATCGAGTGGATCCTTCAAAGATCGGTACTGATTTTTGGGTCTACGGCGTACAGGCGTGCTGTCGAACAGCGGTCTTTTATGTTCCTCAGAGTGTTTCATGCCGGTGGGGCTATGGTGATCATTTGCTTCGCTCTTCTGCGCAACCTCCCAGCACCACCACACAGCAAGCACTTGTGGAAGTGAATACGGCAATCGAGCTAGGGGAGAACCTAATCGCTTATGCAACCGGTCGAGAACTGAAGGAAAAGCTCGAGCAGCGAATCGTCCTGAGCGGGGAGCCATCGTTAGAAGTGCAGCGTGCAGAGATACGATTGGCCACTCTGGCGTTAGATGCCGGAGCTTCGGAGGCGAAACGGACGGTTCCCAATGCTGCAACTCTAATATCGTCGAGTATTCCGGTTCAGTTAGTGGCGTTGGGGCAACCCGTAGGATTTGACCCGAAAGAGTTGGAGAAAGTTCCTTTCTTGTGGGTTCACGGCCGTGAGGATTTTACCTTTAGTCCGGAGCAACGAGATGTGCTGCGTCAATACATCGAAAACGGCGGTGTTGTTATCGGTGCAGCGTTATGTGGAAGCGAAAATTTCACAAAAGCCTTTAAACGCGAGTGGTCCTTGGTGCTTCCTGGTGCTGGATTCGAGCCGGTCAGCCGCGAGAGTGCATTGATGAATCTGGGAAATGGTTTTGATATCCGTACGGTGTCCAGTCGACGATTTGACGGCGCTGGGCAGCTGGTCAAGAACGAAGGATTGCCACCTTTGGATTGGATGAAATACGACGGTCTAGCTGCCGTTATTTTTTCCCCACTGGACCTTAGTTGTGCTCTCGAGAGCCCAAATTCGATTCAATGCCCTGGGTATTCGACAGAGATCGCCGCCCAAATTGCTGCCAATATTGTGCTCTACTGCCTTCAGCAATAGCTCTTTTGGGTGGTTCTTGGCTTGTTTGGACAGCATATCATGGTTGCGTGGTTTTTAGGGAATTGGTTGTGCGATCCAAATCTCGCAAAGAAATTCCCGTTGCTCATCTCTGAGCATCTTCCTATTTCTACTTGTGGAAACTAGGGTTTAGTTGCAATAATTGCTCCTCCCAAAATTGAAACAAATCAGTTTAAAGACACCGATACACATTTATTCCTAGAGCCCCGTCATGGCCAAAAGTAAGAAAAAAGCAGAGACCATCTTCCTCGTCTGTGAAGAATGTGGCGACTACAACTACTCGCTTAAACGTAAGCCAGGTGGCGAAAAACTTCGTCTCAAGAAGTATTGTCCGCGATTGCGAAAGCACACCTTTCACAATGAAAAGAAGAAATAGTCTTTTCATCTAACTCAACGATTCATTTTACGACGGCAGGATTTTTTCTGCCGTCGTTTTGTTTTCGGCTTTTGTGATTTCAGCGGACACTGCTTGGCTCATCGCTTATTCGACCGCGTCGTTACCTTTTGGGGTGTGGTTAATACTCTCATTCAATCCGAACTCAGGGAAAACGCGGCTTCTCCGATTTTGTTTGGTTAGAGTTGCTATGCTCTGCTTGGGAGATTTGTTTAGCTTTGGGTCGCGAGCCGGCGCGTGGAGCGTGGACGCCCACTACTTGGATCTCTGGTTTAGAAGATCCTAGATTGATTCACGGCGGTTGTTGCACGGGAAGTTCGGCAAGGAGGTGATAGGTTATGCGTCGAAAGTGGCGAATCATTCCTCATGATTCTGCTCGGGTTGAGCGTTTATCGCGCACTGCATCACTGCCACCTGTAGTTGCTCAATTGCTGGTTAGTCGTGGAATCTATGACGCAGAATCGGCTGATAAATTCTTGGACACGAAACTCAAAGGGTTACGAGATCCGCAGACATTGCCAGGTATACCCGAGGCAACAGCTGTTTTGGTAAGGGCAATTGAAAATCGCGTCCCAATCGTGATTTATGGTGATTACGACTGCGACGGCATGACTGGTACGGCAATACTGGTAAATGGCTTGCGGCTGTTGAACGCCGATGTGAGCTATTATGTACCGAACCGCCTTGAGGACGGTTATGGCCTGAACGAGGAGGCAATTAGGCGTCTTGCTGAGAGAGGCAAACGCTTAATTGTTTCTGTGGACTGCGGTATTACCAGCGTGGATCATGCGGAGCTTTGCAAGGAGCTCGGGGTTGAGTTGGTGATCACAGATCACCATACGATCGGAGAGACAATTCCTGGTGCCGCTGCTGTGGTGCATCCGCGATTGCCCGGGACGTCTTATCCGTTTGGTGAGCTCTGTGGCGCAGGGGTGGCTTTCAAATTAGCGTGGTCCGTATGTCAGCATCAATGTGGTGGCAAAAAAGTGAGCGAACCACTCCGGCGATACCTGATGCAATCACTTGCCTTAGCAGCAATCGGTACGGTGGCGGATGTTGTACCTTTGCTCGATGAGAATCGTATCTTGGTTGAGCACGGTATTCGTATGCTCAAAGAGGAGCCAGTACCTGGTCTCGCTGAGCTAATGCGGGTCACCGAACTGGATCAGTCTCCCAATCTGAATACGGAAAGTATCTCATTCACCTTGGCACCGAGGCTCAATGCTGCTGGCCGTTTAGGTCAGGCGCAACTAGCCATCGAGTTGTTGACCATTGAAGCGGGTGAAAGAGCACAGCAACTTGCTGACTATATTCACCAGTTGAATAACCAACGGGATAGCCTGCAGCGAAGTGTGTACCTTGCTGCAAACAAGCAGGCAAAAGAAGACTTTGATGTCGAAAAGGATGCTGCACTGGTTTTAGCAGGTGTAGGATGGCATCAAGGTGTGATAGGGGTTGTCGCCGGTCGACTAGCTGAGAAATACGCGAAACCGGTCATGGTTATTTCGCTTAGCTCTTCAGGGAAGCCAGAATCCATCGGCTCTGGTCGTGTGGGTGGTACCAACATCAACCTTTACGATGCTCTAAGTGAGTGTGAAGATAAGCTGGTGCGTTTTGGTGGGCATGCAGCAGCTGCTGGGATCACGATCAACGAAAACCAACTTGCTGATTTTAGGGAAGACTTTTGCGAAGCAGTTGCAACTCAGTGGATCGAAAAGCAGGTGGTTCCCGAGATTTCGATTGATGCGGAGGCATCACTTGGGCAGCTCACATTAGAGGTGATTCGGCAGATTGAAACCCTTGCGCCATTTGGTGCTGGGAATCCTCGGCCTGTTCTCTGTTGTCGCGATGTAACTTTGGATGAACCTGCTCGCAAAATGGGTAGTGGCGAAAGGCATCTGACCGTGAAGTTGCGTCAAGGAAGTAAAGTCGTGCGAGCTGTCGCATTTGGTGCCGCAGACTGGTGCGAGGAGCTCAACGAGTTGAGTGAGCCAATCGAAATTGCGTATAGGCCGGTCATTAATGAGTTTCGAGGTTATCGCAATGTGGAAATTCATTTGGTTGACTGGCGGCTGAAATCGGCCAGTCAACATCCAGAACCAGTTGAGGGTTAGAAGGTTAATTGTGGGATAGACTTCGGTGCGGTTTTCGTCCGTCAGTGGCGGGTTATTGAATCGCCTAGAATTAACTTGGTTGCTTGATGGAATTGCTGCAAAGCCCTTCAAGGTAAAAACGGAAAAGAGAACGCATGATCAAGCCGCAGAGACGGATTATTGGACAATTGGAATGCATCGTTGTGGATGGAGGATCGGCACCGAAGAATTTCGTGGTGGTCTGCCATGGCTATGGGGCGAATCATGAAGATCTCGCACCACTGAGTCTCGAGTGGATCTCCCTTCTCGGTGATCAGTCAATCGACTATCGATTTATTTTTCCTAACGCTCCACACTCGTTAGCAGACCTTGGTATGCCCTTTGGTCGTGCTTGGTGGCCAATCAATATGGCTCGCCTCGCCGAAATGGTTCAAGCTTCCGCATTTGATGAGTTACACCAACACGAGCCCCCGGGTATCGATTCGGCAAGAAGTGCGTTGTCGGAATTGATCAGCCAGGCCGTTGCGGAGCTAGGATGTGAGGATGGCAGCTATGGTTTGGGGGGATTTTCGCAAGGAGCGATGCTGTCCATGGATGTAGCTCTTCGCGGTGAAGTGGTCCCACCGAGTGTGCTTCTTCAGTTTTCTGGAACAATGATCTGCCAAGACGCATGGAGTGCAGTGGTTGGCGATCGTTTGAAGCAAACTTCAGTATTTCAGTCTCATGGAACACTCGATCCAATTCTTCCGTTCTCAAGCGCCGAGTGTGTTAAGGAGATGCTAAAAGATTCCGAGGTAAAAGTAGAATTTCACTCTTTTGATGGGCCGCACACCATCGATACCGAGTCAATCTCCAAGAGTGGGATGATGCTAAAAGATTTAAGAGCTTTGTGATTCAAACGCAGTGTGGGTAGAGGTTCATTTGATAAGTGATGAAGTTGCAACTGGTTAGCACAAGCAGGGATTTTGAACGATCGTTAGTATGCGATCGCAATCGTGGTGCATGGGCATTCGTACATGCTGTTTTTCATCAATCGCCCACATTCAAATTGAGAAATGTATGACTCGAATCGTGAGCCGACGACCAGCCGACAACGAGTTTTCTTTTGATGGGCATCGTATGCTTGTTCAAAGGCTTTCTGGGTCATGCGCAGTGAAGCTGCTGAGCGATCAAATGTATTGGCTATGTGAGTTAGCTAGTCATTTAAGTACCGAACAAATTGATAAAGTACACCGACCCTACAGTTGGACGGTAAGGCAGGTTTTTGAACACTGCGTTGATGTAGAAAGATTCCTGGGTATGTGTTTACTCCGTTGTGCCGCTGGGGACCTTTCTGCAGTTTCCGGATTTAATCATGAAGCCTATGCCGAAAGCCGGTTTGGCTTAGGGAATTTTTCTGGATTGGTGTCCGAGTTGGGGCATCAGCGTCAAGCAAACCTCCTGTTGTTGCGAAGGATTGTTCCGGTTGCATGGGAGCGATCGGTAGAGATCGATGGGCATCAACTCACCACTCGAGCCATTGCTTGGGTGGCAGCTGGACATCTCGATCACCATTTATCAATTGTTGAAGCTCGATGCGGCTTGTCGATTATGAGACAACCTGAATAGTTGTCCGATTCTTTACTGATTCATCTTACCTGTGTCTTTAGAGTGACTGCTTTGTTACAAGATAACCTTCAAGCCTTACTACTTGCTGAGGTCGACCCAGTCGCCGCCGGATGGCAACTGCGCGAACTATCTGAGAAATCGCGAGGTAACGCACCCGATTTATTACAGCATCTCATCGAGGCGCGGTCAGACCTGGTAAATGCGGATCCTGCAATCGTCGGTACCATTCTGAGCATTCTCCATACCGCTTTTTTAGAGCAAGGTTGGGCTGTAGTGCAAAGTTTGGCAGTTGAAGATATTCAGCAACTTGAGTCCTCGATACCACCTCGCACCACCAATCGATTTCTGTTGCAGCAACTTTACGCCATTCATCAACAAGATGAAGCGTTGCAACAATTAGTGGAATCTTTGACGATTGCTCCACCTGCTAAGTGGGTTGAAGCGGCGCAGGTGTTGAGTCCTTTGATGCAACGGCCAGATTGGAATGTAAAGGCACTTTTTCCCGTCTCGTTGACCTTATTGCAACACGCGAGCTTAGCCTCACCTTTGCTTGACCTTGCAAATTATTTATTCCGTCAACCTAAGCTACAGCACCACCCAGCATCAGAATATGTAGAGATGTTGCGGAACCTTTTAGGGGAAGTCGTCGGTCGGTTAGGGCAGTTTGAAGATGACCCAAGAACATTTGGGACAGAGGTACCCATTGTTCAGGCGCGTTTGGCGGAGGCGGTTGCCTTGGCGGTATCGCTTAGTGACGCGTTAGCCTTGATCGGGGATCTTTCTTCAATTGGCAAACTACATCAAGCGATGGAGCTGCGACATCGTCGCGTGCAGAGTGAGGCGGCAGGCGCTTTGGCGCGGTTGGGTGATGACCAAGGGAAAGACCGACTTATTGAATTATTGAATGAACCTGCTGCAAGACTGAGGGTCATTCAATACGCTGAAGAACTCGGTTTTGGTGAAGAGGTTGATGATAAATTCCGCAGTCCAAAGTCTACCTCAGAAGCCGAATTAGCTTTGTGGTTGAGTCAACCGCAACAGATGGGCGTTCCACCAACAAGAGTTGAAGTGCTCCACTCAATGCGTTGTCTCTGGCCCAGTTTCAATGATCCAATTGATATCTCCTTGGTTCGATTTGAATATAATTTTGGTGAACAAAGTTACTCGAACGTGGGAATCACCGGTCCAGTCACCTTTGCGATGTCATCAGATCTCACTGACCTGTCGTTCAGTGACACCTACGCGATCTATGCTGGATGGCATGCGGAGCATGACGAGATTTTCACTCTAACCTCAGAAAATTGGAATGATCTTCAGCGCGAGCAGCTGGAGCAGTGGAAACAGCACCTAGAACGATGTGGCCTGCAGAATATCGATGCCGTTTTGATTGGGAGGTTTCTAGATGAAATGGCAGGCGTATTCACTGCAACACGCGATGATCGACCGTTCATTGTGATTACAGATGGATTAGAAAGCATTGAATATGTCACCGGATCTGGTGAACGCTGCATGGGGCCGCAAGATATTTTCAATCTTTACAAAGGGCGGAAAATGCTTCGCACTTTCAATCCGGACCGTGATTTCGCCGGTGGTGATATTTCACCTTCAGTCGGTGAGTGAGTTAACAAGAAATGGATTCTGTATGTCAAAGATGAGATCTCGGTTAGCTGAGCAAAACGGCCAATTGCGTCGGGTATTCGGTGATTTTTCAAAATTGTGGCAGGCAACTGGTGAATTTTGGAAAGATGAACGTCGTACGCGATACGAGAAGCAGCACCTAACGACCATCGGTCCAAGCTTGCAGCGTTTATCTAGTATGCTGGGACAATTGACAGATTCCGTTTCTGATGCGGAAAAAGAGCTGTTGGACGATAAGTGAGATTGCTTGCAGGCGTTTGGAATTCCTACCCTTATTTAGCACGCGTACCCACACGCTTTTTGGGTCTTGGATTGCTGAGCCGATTATGCCGGTTCCGATTGGGTACTTCTCTCCCTTGTAATGATCTTCCATGAAGAAAAATGCTGTTGGACCGGTCGGAATCTTGGCACCAAATCGCCAGCAGAAGCTTATTGATGGTTTCAATACACGATTTCAGCTGTGTCGTTCTGAACTGGAAAAAGTCTCATTGAGGCAGCAAGCAGAACAAGAGAAAGCAGCCGCTCAGGCGGAGCAATCCCGCGCGCAAGTCGTCAGTAGTTGCAGAAAGCGACGGCGTGATCTACTCGATGATTGGGATCGCCAGCAAGAAGCTTGTATTTCTGATTACGAAATTCAGATTGCTGATCAGCAGAACCAACTCAGTCGACTGTCGGTTTTGTTTCGCCGAAAGCTGGCGGAGCAACTTAAGGGGATTGAGCAGCAGACCGCGGAAAAGAAGTCAAAAGCAAAGAAATCATGTGATCGATCTCTCCAGGAATTGCGAGTTAGCCACAGGCAAGAAAATCGTCTGATCGAGAAACATCGCGAAAGATTCGTTTCGAAATATAAAGAGATCGATGCGATTGTTGTGCGTCGTCTTGATGGGCTACCTAATAGCAGTAACGCTGATTCATCGCAGGCGGCGAGCCCACCCGTTCAGTTCGATCGTGCCTTCGATTTTGGACACTATACAGACACACAGATACAACACGTTGATTCTCTGCTTCAATCACTCACTGGTACCACCGTCGCAAGGATTGTGGAATCTTGGTTCTTGCCACTTGCCGGTTGTTTAACGAGTTTCTTATTGGCGTTTTTGGGTTACTTTTATCGGCCCTTCCCTGCTGATATTCCTCAGCTTCTTTGGTTAGTGATTGGGCCAGCGATATCCGGTCTCGTTGGGTTTGGTTTTTACGTCTGTCTGATGTTTCCGCTCAAGGCACAAACCCGAAGCCACTTCAACGCGATAGCACCATTACTTGCTGGTTTTGAGAAAGAGTTTCTCAGGTATCAGAAGTTCTTGTTCAGCCGGTTTGCGGATTCAGAAAAACGCCTGTTACAGCAATGTGATACCGAGGTCGACACAGCCTCGCACTGGCAAAGTGAGGCCAAAAAAGCTTTAGAGGATCGATTAGTATCGGAGCAGGCAACGCAATCAGAACAGATTCAGTCTGCAATACAGTCTTTAAATGATCGCTTTGCTTCTCATAATCAAGATTTGAATCATCAGATGAGGCAGCACGCTGATCGTCTCGCTGAGGAGATATCAAAGGAGCTGGTTGAAGCGGATCACGAGTTGACCGACGAAAAGAGACAGCTTGATGAGCAGCAAATAAAAGAAAATCAGCGGATATATGATCGACTGCTTAGAGGGATTGATGACATGCAACGTCGAGTTATCCAATCCAGCGATAGGGTTCAGGATCGACTCACTGACTGGAACTTACTTGCTGAATCGCGGTCAGAACCGACTGAAACATTGGATTTTTTACCCATCGGGAAATTGAATATTGAACCCTGGATTTCTTCTGTCAAGCATTCATTGATTGACGCATCGAGCAAATCGCTTGGGCAGTTTGAGAGATCTGGTGAAGAAGCGTTTTCGAGTGAGTTCGTGGAGTTCACCGATCTGCCGGTTGTGCTGCATCGTCGTCTGCACTCTGGTTTAATCATCACTTCGGATGATTCAACCATGCCTCAGGCTGTGGAATTTATCCATCGAATTTTGTGGCGTTTATTAGGCTCCGTTCCCGCTTCAAGAGCGAACTTAGTGCTAATCGATCCGTTGGGACGCGGACAGAATTTTACAAATTTCATGTCCTTAGCGGACTATGATCCGCAAATGGTAGGTCATCGAGTTTGGACAACTGAAGAACACATAGAGACGCGTTTGGGCGAGATGGTTCATCATGCTGAGGATTTATTGCAGTCCTGTTTGCGAGATCGTTTTGAGCGCATCGAAGACTACAATCGGGAGGCCGGCGCAATGGCCGAGCCCTATTCGGTTGTTGCGGCGGTCGGTTTTCCAAATGGTCTAAATCGCAATGCTTACCGACACATGAATGCTCTCATTGAAAGTGGTCTTCGGTGTGGCAATACAGTGTTGATGGTGGGTGATCGTAAGGCCGTTTGGCCTAGTGACATGCCAGCGCCAATCCAGTCCAAATGTCTCCGAATTGATGTGAGCGAGGAGTTGGGCTGGAGATTGCAAATCGACCGGCTCAATCAATTTGAGCTTTCCCCGCATATTGGTCCAGATAACGAAGAACGTCAGCAGTTGATTGATCGTCTTGGTCGAAACGCTGTACAGGCTGCGAGGGTTGAGGTTCCGCTGGGTCAATTGATCAACGAGGAAGCTGCGCCTGAAAATACAACGGATGATGGCTTTGCGATCACACTTGGTACTCAAGGTGCAGGTCGACCGATTTTTCTATCAATCGGTGAAGGTGTGAAGCAGCATGTCCTGATCGCGGGAAAGACAGGGTCTGGAAAAAGTACACTTCTGCATTCACTTATCACCGCGGGAGCAATGAAATATCAGCCAGATCAGCTTCAATATTTTCTCCTTGATTTTAAGAAGGGGGTCGAATTTAAGCCTTACGCTGATAGCGGCTTACCGCATGCTCGTGTGATCGGTATCGAGAGCGAAAGAGAGTTTGGCAGGAGCGTTCTGCAGCGTCTCGATCGTGAGTTGCAAGAACGCGGTGAAAAATTCAGGGTTCATAGCGTTCAGAGTATAGCGCAGTACAAGAAGAAGGCAGGCGAGCAGTTACCTCGAATTGTTTTGGTGGTTGATGAATTCCAAGAGTTATTTGTACGTGATGATCGAATTGCCAATGAATGCACGATGCTGTTGGATCGAATTGTCAGGCAAGGAAGGTCGTTTGGCTTGCATGTTGTTTTGAGTAGTCAGTCACTTGCCGGGGCGTACTCTTTGCCACGAGCAACGCTTGGGCAGATGGCCATTCGAATCGCAATGCAATGTTCGGAGTCTGATGCGTCCCTGATACTATCCGACGATAACACTGCTGCAAAAATGATCCGACGTCCCGGCGAAGCGATTTATAATGACGCTGGTGGACTTGTAGAGGGCAACCAACCTTTTCAAGTTGCCTGGCTCTCAGCTTCCGAGCATCAGCGGATGTTGCAGAAGATCACTTCACGCGATGCCGAATTTGAGTCTGGTTTGCAAGCACGCGTAGTCTTTGAGGGTAACCGGCCATCTCGCTGGCGCGGTGAGTTAGCGGATGTCGCATTACTTCAAGACTCAAATGAGAATGTGATTGGTTTGATCGGTGAGTCGGTAGAGATCGGCCCTCCAGTTTCTGTTCAGTTTCGTGATGAGCCAGGAAGGAATCTTCTGGTTGTCGCAAGCGAAGAAGTGCGTAATGCAATCCAAGCATTGCTTTTAGTTTCTTATTTAAAGACGCATCCTTCGTCGCAAATTCATGTCTTTGAAGGGCATCGAAAACGTGCTGAGAAGCCTCTCTGGGAGTCGCTAGATCTCAGCGAGTTCAGTGTGGTGGTTGCGGCGCCGCGAGATTGTGAATCGAAAATCATTGAGATCGAGAAGTTGGTACAAGCACGTATGGATGGTGATCAGGATCACCCACCTCTCTTTATTTTTATCGATCCGCTCGAGCGTTTTCGAGAATTGAGGCAAGAAGAGAATTTTAGTTTTTCACTCAGCGGCGATACTGACGCGAAATCCGCAAGCGCAGCATTTCAATCGATACTGAAAGATGGGCCATCGGTTAATATTTTTTCAGTTATCGCGTGTGCTTCAGTAGAAACGCTCACTCGATGGTTGCCACGTTCTTCCCACCGAGATCTTGAATTGCGTTTGCTTGGTCAAATGAATCCTTCCGACTCCGCATTCCTTATTGATTCATCAGAGGCATCGCAGTTATCAGGGGCCACAATCCTTTTGTATGACGATGCAGACGGTGGAGTGCAAAAATGTCGGGTATTTGAGTGTCCCAACCCAGAGGATCTAGCTCGCTGGTTAAACGTTGAACTGCTTTAGTTTTCGGTAGAGTGTTTTGCGGTCGAGCCCTAGTATTTTGGCAGCGAGTGTTCGGTTACCGCCGACTGCTCTTACGACGTGTTGAATGTATTGATCTTCGATTGCCGAGAGCGGAGCGAGTTCGTCAGGGCTTTCTCCCCCAATCACAATCTGATCACTTTGATGGCTGATGAGTTTTTTGGGAAGGTCTTCAACTGTGATCTGATTCACAGCGGTCAACGCCACCGCTCTTTCCATGACGTTCCGTAGCTCTCTGACATTGCCAGGCCACGAGTAGGTGACGAGCTTTTCAGCTACCGTTTGAGTAAATCCTTCAATAGATTTTTGGTTTTTACTCGAAAACCGCTCTAGAAAATGCGAAGCAAGTTCTAGGACATCGCTACCGCGGCTACGTAGCGGAGGCGCGTACAGTTGGATCACGTTTATCCGGTAGAAAAGATCTTCCCTGAAGCTGCCCGCCTCGATAGAGGTTTCAAGGTCTTGATGAGTGGCTGCCACAATCCTGACGTTAAACGGTATTTCCTCGTTACCGCCCACCGGTCGTATGGTGTTCTCTTCTAAGGCACGAAGGAGTTTAACTTGCATGGATGAGGGCATCTCTCCAATTTCGTCGAGAAAGAGTGTGCCACCTTCTGCAGCTTTGATTAGACCTTGGCGATCTTTTTCGGCATTGGTGAAAGCGCCTTTGACATGACCAAACAATTCACTCTCCAAAAGATTTTCGGAGATTGCTCCACAATTTACTGCGATAAGAGGTTGTTGATTGCGGTCGCTATTCTGGTGAATTGACTTGGCAATGAGTTCCTTACCCGTACCACTTTCTCCAGTAATCAAGATCGATGCATCGCTGCGAGCAACTCGATTGATGGTGGAACGCAAGTGAGTCATGACCTCACTTGCGCCGATGAGTGAGTGGTTTTTTATGTCCGTTTTCTCAAGGTTTTCGAGGAATTCAATTTGTTTGGTTAGTGTGCGGTGATTGGAGGCTCGTTTTACAGTGAGTCGTAGCAATTCAAGCTCGAATGGTTTTGTAACAAAGTCGTAGGCTCCTCTTCGAATCGCTTCTATCGCTGTATCCAAAGAACCAAAGGCAGTCATGATGATGACAGGGATATCCGGCCGTAATTCGTGAATGGTTTGACACAGGTCGAGTCCCGAAGTCTGTGGCATCTTGATATCGGTCAACACAACGTCAATAGTATTTGCAGAGATTGCTTTAAGGGCTTCGGCTGCGCTACCTACCGAGGTGCACGCGAAACCCATTGGTTGAAGCACTTCTTCCACCAGTTCTCGCATTGACGCTTCGTCATCAACGATCAGAATATACGGTTCTGTTTTGCTCATGGTGATGATGTTTGATCTGAAGGTAAGAAGACTCGAAAGGTACTGCCCTGCCCTAAATCGCTTTCAACGTCTATCCAACCACCGTGTTCTCTGACGATGCCGTGCGCGATTGACAGGCCGAGGCCGGTTCCATCGCCCACAGTTTTTGTAGTGAAAAAAGGGTCAAAAATCCTTTCAAGCTGATCGGCGCTCATCCCCATGCCATTGTCCGTTAGCGTGATCACGTGATAGGTACGCGATATGGATTTCTCGCCATGTTCTTCCGGGATTTTTTCGCTGCCTAGTGAAATGTCAACGGTTCCTTGGTCTCCCGTGCTTTGAATTCCATTGATTATCAAGTTTGTTAAGACCTGTTCGATTTGTATAGGGTCAATAAACGTGTTGGGGTTGTCGTTCGGCATATGCAAAAGAATCTGAGAACATTCTTTTTTTGCCAACGGCTGCAGTGTATCGCAGGTTTTTTGAAGTAAGTTTTTTAGGTCAACCTGCTGACAATGGGGTTTTGTTGGACGCGAAAAATCCAGAAGGCTCCTGACGATCCTAGAGATACGTTGTGACTCTTGTTTGATTGTCTCGGCATTCTTTTGAATCTGCTCGGCAGGCATCGCGCCGGTGGCAATTAGCTCAGCCCGACAGAGTATGACGTTTAATGGCGTTCCAATTTCATGCGCAAAACCTGCCGCCATTTGGCCGACGCTGGTCAAGCGGTCAGAGTGTCGTAAGTGCTCAATGGCTTCTAGCTTTGATTGCGTTTCTTGGTTGATGGTGTCCCTTTGTGCCGATAGCTGTGTGCACATTTCATTGATGGCATCACCGAGACGGGCAAGTTCATCTTTTGTTTTCAATTCAACGGGTTCTGTGAAATCCCCCTGCCCAATTCTCTGAACTTTCTCAGTCAAGAGAGTCAGTGGCCGACCAACCATTCTGATGCCACCGATCCAGATGATGACTCCGGATAATGAGGTGACGCCAAGGAGAGCCGCAATGGATGAAACAAGAGACCGACGAATGCGTTGTGTTGCCTGATGATCGGTATCTGATACTTCAATACGTTGGTTGTTTACAGAGGAAGAAGATCCGTCTGTGAGAGGTAAATACGAGAAGAATCGAGGTTGACCAAATTCGTCCGTGCGAGTGACAGTCGTAATTTCTTTTTGCGTAAGCACAAGATCTTTCGGGAAGTCACTCGAGACGGGCCTGCCCGACGAACCAATTTCAATGATTCGGATTCGAGATTGGACCCTCCATGATTGATTGGTAACTGACGCCTTTGGTTGGATCCATTGATCAAGGGTCACGCGTAAATCCGGATCCTTTGATACTGCTTCGGCAATTGTTTTTGCTCTTTGCTGGTGTTCGAGGATTGCCAATTGTTTGTCCGATTGGATCGTGGCATAGGAAAAAATCCCGACAACCAAAAGGATGCCCGCTAGGAATAAAAGAATGAGCTTCGCTGCGAGCTGCATGCTGGAAAAACGCCTAAGTTTGAAATGAATGGCGTGGTTTGATTCGTCGACCAGGGGAGCGGTGGAACGATGAAGCAAACATTGTTGATATTGATCTGACGAGCCGAGGGCAATTGAAAATTCACTGCCCTCTGGCTCGTGCGATCTTACTGGGATTTTAGATCAACGGAACGACGAGGAACCGTTTTCCTCCTTCTGATTCTACCAGTAACAAAACTGACTCACGTTTGCTTTCAGCTGCTTTGCTGCAAGCTTCCCCAAGGTCAGCGAGTGATTCCAGAACTTGGCGGTTGGCTTGTAGCACAACCATACCGACTTGCACGCCGGCACGCGCGGCGGCGCTATCTGCCTCTACAGCGATGACACGGATGCCGGGAGATCGTTCGCCCGCTTGCGAATGCAGATCTTCGGCATGGATTCCAAGAGTGGGTTGGTTCTCGATTTTTGTAGCGGAGCGACTTTCGTTACTTTCTGAATCGTCGTGGATCGGATGAGGTTTGGCGACGTAGGTAAGTTTTAGGGTTTCATGATCGCGTTTGACGGAAATTTGATAGGTGTTGTCGAATGTCGATTGCTCAACCGCTAACTGCAGTTCCTTGGGGCCTTCGATTTTGTGATTGCCAAGAGTAGTAATGACATCACCGACTTGTAGTCCTGCTTTCTCTGCAGGGCTGCCGGGAACCACGTCCGTTACGACTACCCCGTTTCTCGGTTCTACATTTAAATGTTCCGCAAGGTCCGCAGTGATCGCTTGCATTGCAATGCCGAGATATGCTCGATTGACATCGCCATGATTGAGGAGTTGATCGGCAACCCATTTTGCGATGTTCGAAGGGACTGCGAAACCAATTCCATTGTTACCGCCACTTTTTGAATGAATAGCGGTATTGATGCCAATCACTTCGCCACGGAGGTTTACCAAGGGACCTCCACTGTTTCCTGGGTTGATTGCGGCGTCCGTCTGAATGAAGCTTTCGCGATCGGCAATGCCAATTCCCCGTTGCTTGGCGCTGATGATTCCCGCCGTAACGGAGTTCTCTAGTCCAAAAGGTTGTCCCAGCGCAAGCACCCATTCTCCAACGCCAGTTTGATCGCTGTTCCCGAAAGTAGCAGCGGTCAGATCACTTGCATTCTCCAGTTCCAAGACGGCGATGTCGGTCTTGGGATCCGACATCGTTTGCTTAACTAAAAATTCTCGGCCATCGTGTGTTCGAATTCGAATTTCGTCCGACTCCGCGATGACATGGTGGTTGGTGATCACGATACCGACTGAATCAATAATAACCCCAGTGCCGATCCCGTTAACCATTTTTGGTTGTTGGCGTGTGGCGGGTGGCGCACTCCCAGGGTCGCGTTGAAGTTGTTCGAACATTTCCTCGAATGGACTGCTCCCGTACTTACCGAAAGGCGGATGCATCAAAGGGCTTCGGGAATTATCCGGCCAGTTTTGAGGCGTTTTGGTTTTGATCGATTCAATCGCCACGACGGAGGGAAGAAGTTCGTCGGCAACACATTGAAAAGCCGTAGAGAGTTGATTGGCGTGTTCCAGGGCTACTTGTTGAGGCGCGCTCAGCCCTTGAAGAGGCAGAGACTTCGCGCTATCAGCATTCGACTGAGAGTGGAAAAAAAGAGCGGTAGCGATCCCACACGAACCGGCGGCGGCTAAGAGAAAATGTTTGTATTTCATGATCGTTAATTATTTGATTTGGGGATATTTGAGTGATTTGCAAAGGTTTGCTCATCGGCGATCCGTTTAGAGCGGACGCTTGTTCAAGTGATTCTCTACGGCTGTCTACGAGGCACAGCACAACTGGCAATCCAATTCCGTCAGGTCAATATTTGGGATGATCCATTGGGTGCGATTTCCCACACGTCTTCGCTGCTCAGTTCGGCGGCTCCAGCGTTTGCGAATCCTTGCGGCTCGCTTTTGAATTTGCTCAGGTGTTGGTTCACGGTTCAATTTTTTTGTTGAGCATTTACATGCACTCATCGGACTACTCCTGATTGCAGGCAGGTTCAGAGATGAACGGGTCGATACGTCTAGCTAGGAGCAGTTTGTGTGCCAAACCGGATTTCCCCAGGTTTTGGGGGTGTAATGCTTATTACTCGTGGCAAAATTACCCTAGTGGGGCATGATGCCCCACTCAATTCTTGAATGATTAGCCGAGGCGTTGGGGAAGAGACAGGCGGCGTTGTTAATCTCGGTGAGTGTTTGTCACTCAAAATCTTGGAACAGCGATCAAACAATTGGGTGGTTTATGTGCAAGCTGGTAGTCTTCTTATTTGAATTTCCAGCATTTGCTATAACAACAGCGTTCCGGTCCGGGGTTAGAAGTGCCCCGCTGCCGATCAACTAAACAGATGTTTTTTAGGAGCTCGAGATGGTCAATCGACAGAGTAGGTATGGGTTCGTGTTCAGTATTGCGTTTGCGATAATCTGTGCTCCTGGGTGCTCTGATAGCAGCAAGGATACAGCGGCAGATACATCAAGCGTTTCTAATGAACAGGAAGCGATGCACGATCATGATCACGACCACGGAGATCACTCGCACGATTCTGAAGCTGAAGAAATCGAGAAAGCTCTAGCTGGTTTCGCAGACGGTGATCGTGAATCGGTATTAGCGCAAAAGATGTGTTTGGTCGGAGGTGAGCCACTTGGTTCGATGGGTGCACCGGAGAAAGTGGATGTTAATGGAACCACGATTTGGATCTGCTGCGAAGGCTGTCGAGAAACTTTATTGGATGAGCCAGAGAAGTACTTGGCTCAGCTCGAACAGGTTTTGAACCCTACCGATACTTCGGATGCCGAGTAGGCCGCATCGGTGTTGATGCCTCGGCCGTGAAGAATTGCCATGGCTTTGACGGAATGGATCAGCGTTGGGGCATTCAGGTTGCGTTCATGAAAGTGAAGCCTCAGTAGTCTTTTCTGCTGGGGTTTTTTTGTTTTTCGCCGTCTACGTGTAAGCTTCGAAGGTTCCAAGCAGGCAATTTCCGAAACTAGTGTTTGATATTCAAACAAAATGACACGGACTGAGTGGTCACCGAGGTAAACCGGTAATACGATTGGAAGGTCGGGGTGAATCCCAGCGAGTCATATCAAGAATGATTGCAGCAACTTAGTTTGATTGGACATCTATGATGGATGATGTAAGTGAACCAAACCCTATTCGAGATTACGTGGCAGCGGCTAATCGTAAGGAAGCTATTTCAAAGCTCGTTGCTGCACATCCAACGCTACGCGCTATTTATCAAGCTGGGCCGCTAAATGATGGTAAAGAGGGTTGGGTTAATGCCATTCGAGACCAGCATGATCCTGCTTATCGGCTTTTATTTTACCTCGTGCGTTTGCCGATCGCAGAAGAGTACCGCGACAAAGACATTCATGAGTTGTTCTTCGGTGCTTATGACGAGTACGCAGAACCTAACTACCAGCGAGTGCTCTTTACCACAACCGGTGGTGTCAATCTGTTGTTACAGGATCTACCGGATCCAACCTTTGGCACCGCTTTGGTGACTGATTCACTTGAGGTGGTACCTCTCTCATTGGATCGGGATCTTCGAACCGAGCATCTGTTGAAAGATCGATTTGCTTACGTCTGTGCGTTTGATGAAAAACGCAACGGAATGTGGATTCTGCCTTTAAAAGATTTTCACGAAATCTATGTCAGCCGACAAAACAAAGAGATACAAGTACGAGACGAAGAACGAATCTTTGTCGGTGATACGACTGTCATGCAGCCTTTCCTGCTTCGTTACGTTATCAAAAAAGTGGATAACCGAGCGAGAGATTCTCGTTCTGCCGCGAGTCAGCGATTGACAGAATAGAATCCATATCGAGAAGATTTCGCACTCCGATTTAAAAAGGGGTGGCACCTCCGAGCGGTGAAGCAAATAAGTGAACTAAGTTGAGAAAGAGATGTTTTCAATGTCGATTCATGTGACCAACGTCATCCGTTTTTGTTTTCTATTACTGCCGTTGGCTGTTTCTTATGTGGCGGCTGAAGAATCCCGAAAATCGCGTAAAGTAATGGCTTACGTCGGGACGTTTAGTTCACCACTTGGAGATGTGTTGCCAACGCAGGTTGATTTGCCTCCCGGCAACGGACAAGGCATTCATTACTTTGATCTCGATTCTAATAGTGGTGAGTTGAAACC
>JAKMEW010000468.1 GCA_022425745.1 Rubripirellula sp. | reverse complement strand
ATCTCCATGAGATGTTCAATCGTCTGAGTGATCGGATGCACATGCCCCAGTTTTGGTCGATGCCCTGGTAAGCTGGGATCGAAAGTCGCATCAATGCCGCCCTCTTCGCCTTGCCCCAATCTCGACTTTGCCCCGTTGAACGCATCCTGGATTGCAGTCTTGGATTGATTGAGTTGCATTCCCGCAGTTTTGCGATCTTCAGGAGCGATGCTCCCCATCTGCTTTTGAATGTCACGAAGAGCACCGCTCTTCTGCCCGAGGTACTGAACTCGCGCCTCCTCCAAGGCTTCGGCATCCGTAGCAGCTTCAAAAGCAGCGGAAGCGTCCGCAACCAATCCATCGAGTGAAGAAAGGAAATCCTGAAGCGACATGGGATGCGTCTTGGGGATTGAAGAAAAGAGTTCAGTGCACAAAAAAAGGGTCACAAGGACCCTTCTTCCGTTTCATTTCGTGGAGAACAGCCCGACCGGAGGCATATTCTAGCAGCTCACATCAAGCTCTAAGATGCTGCGTTGGCCGCAAGTGCCTGCTTTACCTGATCGCATACAGCTTTGAAGCCATCAGCGTCGTGAATTGCCATCTCTGAAAGCGTCTTTCTATCCAATTCCACATTGGCGAGTTTCAAGCCGTGGATGAATTCACTGTACCGAAGATCATGAAGCTGAACAGCAGCACTGATACGAATGATCCAAAGGCGACGGAACTCGCGCTTCTTACGACGACGGTCACGAAACGCATACGCACCACTGCGTAGCAACGTTTCCTTCACGGTTCGGGTCAGTTTACCGCGACCGCCACGGAAGCCCTTGGCACGTTTGAATAAGCGGTTTTTCGAACGGTTACGAGCCACACCGGTTGTGGTACGCATGACAAACTCCTGTCGTAATTTCAGTGGTGTTGAACCAATCTCAGGTCCCGAGACATCGAGTCCGCAGTGGACAACCGATCTCGAAGTTTAACCCAGACGGTTGGAATCTTAATTCCCTGTCAGTTTCTATCAGTGATTCATAGTGCTGCTGGAGCATCACCAGCGGTCAGCGACACGCCCGGAACTCTCCACAGTCATCGGTCGCCAAATTCTTTAGGATTCATCGAGACTGACGAACTAAGCCGTCTATCAGACAGTTCCCTTCGAAGAGGCGACTTCGCAAAGCCTAATAGCTATTGCCGTTCAGTGCAGCGTGGATGGTTGGCTCCATGCAGGTATCGACCGAGCTAGTGCCACGTAGATTTCTACGACGCTTGCTGGAAACAGCCTGAGCCAAGTGGCTGGTACCACTGCTACGGTGCATCGCTTTGCCTTTTGCAGACAAACGGAACCGTTTCTTGGTGCCTTTGTGGGTTTTGATCTTCGTTTTGCCCTTAGCCTTTGTCATCCGTCCAGCCTGACTTTGTCTCGAGAACGATCCGTATTTGCCTATGAAGATTGCGGAAGATAGCGTAGTGATGCCTGATTGGAAAGTCCTAATGGGGGGAATCCCATCCAGTTCTTTGCCAAATACTCGCTAAAACAGCCTGAGAGCCGTCGACCTGGACTCAAGAAGTCAGTTCCTCACTCATCATCAGCCGAATTGAGGCCATCGACGGCCTTACTCCGCCGACCCTCCCAATAAGACACCCCCAAAATGAGGATTGTCAGCGGCACGACGATTTTGATCAGGGTGCTTCCGAAGTCGGTTTTGGACTCCGGGTCAGTCGATGAAACGATCAAAAAAGCTGTATACAGGCCAAAATAAACCAGAAACAACGCACCCTCGAATCGCTTGATCACGCCACCGAGTCCAAAGATCGGGAAGCAGATCACGGCAACGGCAACCATGACAGGCAGATCGAATTGGATCGCCCGAGGCCCAACGGGGATGCCATCGGGAGCTGCAATACTCGTCAGTCCGATGACACAGCAAACATTGAAAAGATTGCTTCCCACGACATTGCCAACCGCAATATCCCGCTGCCCACGGTAGGCCGCCACCAACGATGTCACCACCTCGGGAAGACTCGTCCCAATCGCCACAACGGTCAAACCAATCACCAACTGACTGACACCAAGACTCGTTGCGATCGCAATCGCGCCGTCGACCAAAAACCGAGCGCCGAAGCTGAGCATCACCAAACCACCGATTAACAGCCCCGCTTGGACCGAGAGATCCTTGATACCGGAGACCGATCCTGAGTGTTCGGTGAACTCTTCAACCACTTCCACACTTTCTTTCCTGCTTGCACGGATGCTGTAGACGAGGTAGCCCAAAAGTGAAATGAACATCACTGCCCCTTCACCTCGACTAATCACACCATCAAGAGACGCGCCCCACATCCCTATCGCAGCAAGAATCATCAATGGTACATCGAGTCGAATCAACTGGCTCGAGACAATCAGTGGGGCAACTAAAGCCGACGCCCCAAGAACCACCAAAATATTGACGATATTGCTTCCGACTACATTCCCGACTGCAACGTCGGCATTGCCGGTTAAAGCAGCCTGAAGGCTTACCCCGAGTTCAGGTGCGCTGGTTCCAAATGCAACGACCGTCAAACCAATCACGAGTGGAGAGATTCGGAACGCTGTCGCAAGTGCAGAAGCTCCGCGAACGAGAACTTCGCCCCCAGCCACGAGCAACACCAGACCAAGCAGAAGCTGTCCAGCTATCAACATGAATCGTCTATCCGAAGTTTTACATTTGCGACTAATTACAAAAGTATCTTATCGCTTTTGTCAGGAACTCCAAGATGAAATCCTTTTAGATCACATTGTCTGCAACAAACGAACCCATCGCAAAATCTTATCAACATCCACCTCACCACCGAGAACCACCGGATAGCCAGCGCGAAGCAGTGGGGAGGTCCACTCGGGCAACTCGCTGCCAACCGGAGCAGAAAGTAATAACTGAAATCCACCCTCTCCTTCGTTCTCAGGCAATCGAAGACGCGGTGGCTGAGTTTTTGTTGAAACTGACACACCGCAAAAAGTTTGACGTTGAGAAAGAGCGACCGCCAATGCCATCGAGTCAGCCGCGTCGCCGTCACCTCCTTGCAAAGCACCTCCAGTTGCCACCGCAACCGCCTCGGGATTGATTGGATACTGCTTGGTCAGCGATGCTGCGAAACGTGCGACCACCTCAACCTCTTTGGGTTGCCAGCGTTGCTGATCTTCGGCGGCAATTGCGCAAACCACCACACCTGCCGCCTTGGCCGCTTCAAGCCAACCTTCCAAATAATCACTCGGCGAACCTTCACCGGGATTCATCAGCAGCAGCAACAAGCCGAGACGCTGATTGCTTTCCGGAGATAGCGGGTAAGCGATCGCTGCGACATTACCCGCCTCAGGCAGTTTCCACTCCTTCAGTTGCCATGCCTTGGGCTCGCTCGTTGACCAGCCCAACGGATAATCCGTCAACGCCTCATCGGTGATCGTTTCGGTCAGCAAATCAAGGTCTTGACTCGATCCATCTCGGAGCACCGTAAAACGGAGCGATGTTTCGGGTGACGACGAAATCAAAAGCCGTTTCAGTGCGTTCGTCTCTTGAACGTTTTCGCCATCAATTGCAACGATTAAATCCCCCACCTTGAACTTGGCGTTAGCAACCGTGCCGGGTACCACCTCATCGACCCTCAGGCCAATTACGCCTCGTTGGGTATCTGCAGCGCCCGAGGTCTTTGGCTGTTCGCTGGCTTCTGGCTGTCCGCCGTCCGCAACATTTTCCTCTTGGTCCGATTCCGAGCCACGTTCGGAGACCACGATCCCGATCCGCTGCGGCTCCAGCGGCGGGATCGATGCAGCCAAGGTGACCTCCACCTCGCTCTCCTGATCTCCACGGCGAAAACCGATCGAAACCTGTTCCCCGGCGTCATATGGCCCTAGTGCCTGCCGTATCTGAAGCTGTCTCTGGACCGGTGAGCCGGCAACACTCGTGATTTCGTCTCCTGGCTGGAGTCCTGCTTCCTCGGCGGGGCTGCGACGACGAACCGCCGCAATCTTGGTGCCATCGGAGTATGGATCACTTGACCGAGAAACAATCCCGATCACTCCCCGCTGAATCTCAAGTCCCTCCTTCATCCTCGCTAGCTTCCGAGCGATCACCTCCGCTGGAATCGCAAAGGCGATCCCCGAGTCGTACCAACTCGTTGAGGACTCGGCGCCACCTTCCGCAACGGCTGGAATCAGGACCCCTAAAACGCGACCATACAGATCCACCAACGGCCCACCGTAAAACGACGGTGAGATTCTGGCGTCGCACTGCAAAGCGATTCCATCAAGTCTCCCTTGCGCACTCAAAATCCCACGACTGACCAGTGGTGTGTGGCTCTCTCCATATCTCCCCACACCGATCACGGTTTGCCCCACTGTCGTCTCGTTGGTCTCGGTCAAACTCGCCGCTGGCAAAGGCGTCGAAACATCGATCTTCAAAAGAACAAGATCCCTGTGCTGATCCCTCGCAATGACACGAGCCGCGTGTCGCTCACCATCGCCGAGCACCACAATCAAACTGGCGTTGGGACGACTTGTCACCAAGCTGGAAGTCAACACAAAGCCACTCGGATCAACAATCAGCCCTGAACTGGGCGCGTCCCTCTCGACCTCTCCTTCGCCACCACCAACACCTCCTATAACTTCCATCGACACAACAGATGGCATGCAACGACTGGCAGCCAGACGGACCGCAGAAGCCAACGCTTTCTGGTACCGCCCCGTTTCATCGCCTTCATTGCCGCTCTGCACCCCTGACTCGCCTTGGCCGGCAATAGAGTTTGTCACGGGGCTTGAATCACCGGCTCTGGCTTGCTGCGCAGTGATTGCCAACGCAGTGCTTGCCAGCGCAGTGCTTGCCTGTCCAGTCATTGCTTGACCGCGCAATCCGCCCTGACCAACGGCAAGAGTCAATAAAACCCCCGCAAGAGAGCCGATCCATTGTTGTCGCCAGAACGCCCTGAACATTTCGCCGTTCACCATGATTTCGCCGTTATTATTCTCTCTATGACGCTTCCAGCCCACGCCCAAAAATAACCTAACTTGCGAAACCGTTCGCAAGGAACCCAGTCGCAAGGAACCCAGTCGCAGGACAAAGCATTTATGGTCGTAGAGTCAGTGGAAGGATCTGATTCTCACGCTGCACCGTGATCTGCACATCATCGCGGCGGTCAATCGTTCTCAACACTTGTCGCATCACCCGCTGACTTTCGACTCGCTTGCCATTGACCAAAAGGATCAGGTCGTCGGGTCGCAATCCAGCACGCCATCCTGCACCATCACGGTGAACGGAGTCAACGAACACAGGGGTCGCCTCTAGCACATCGGGAACCAAATCCATCCCCAAGGTTAGTGCAGAGTGGGCTCGTTCCCGAGGCAAGCTCGGCTGCTCAGTATCAACCTTGGTCGTAAGCCGTCCAGCAATGATGTCACCAATGATTCCCTTAGTCGCTTCTGCGGGGATCGCATAGTTAAGCCAGACACCGGTTTCAGCATCCCTAAGCTCCTTACCCAGCATGCCAACCAACTGCCCGGAAAGATCCACCAGAGCTCCACCAGCAGCCCCGGGGTTATTCGCGACGAGATCAAGAATATAGACCGTTCCGTTGTATGGCGTCTTCAGAGTGCCGCTACGTGCATTGAGCCGAGAAACCGATGCGATGGTCCCCTGCATCACACTCGCAGGCTCCTCTCCGGTTGCAATATTGAAAAGATTACTGACTGCAAGCACGGGATCCCCCCACTGCACATCATCAGATTTACCAAACGGAAAATAAGGTAAATCACCCGCATCGATTTTCAGAACCGCCAACTCCAAAGCCGGTTCAAATCCGATAATCTCCGCCTCGAATCGCCGTCCATCATCAAGCAGAACGATCGGCTCGACATCCAGAACGTAACTCCACGCGGTAGCGATGTGCCCATCTGGCGAAACTAAAAAACCACTCTGATAGGCCTCCAGCCCCGATAGACCACCCGCTCCATAAATCTTCACCACACGCTTTTGCGAATCTCTCGACAATCGCACCAGCGGTGAATCGGCACGCGTTTGCTCCCCGAGCAGGCTGATGAAAAGAGTTGCCAGCGTGATGGCGATCATTGCGGGCCCACCCAACGGTCTCTGTGGATCAATTCGTTTCATCGAACACCCCCGCCAAATCGATACCTGATCTGATCGTTGCATCACTTACGCTTGGATTTACTGCATCCGGCTCCTCAACGCCCCAAGACTGCACACGAAGGCTTAGCCTTGATTCGGTGCCAAATCGCACCTCAAAGCCAACGGGCTTGGAAAGCTCTCTCGAATCAACCGCTTGATACTGGAACCAAACTTCCAATGGATCCAAGTCAAGATCAGCGAACACCTCCATCACTTCAAGTCTTCGGGTATCAGGATGAGTCATCCAACGCAGCTCCAACTCACCATCATTGCCGACCAAACAATCCCTTAGCGGCCGCTGACCTCCCAGCGGCATGGTTCCCCAGTAATAGATTTCACCAAACTTCTTTGTTCCCTGATCCAACAGGCGTCGCAGACCGTCCATTGCTGCTACCACAGATGCTGTGGACTGACGATTGATTGCATCGTAAAGCTCGGAACGGTCGGCGAATTCCGTTTTCTCATTCCCGAGTGTCCAAACCAATTTGCCTTCACCCATTTCACAGCGAAAAGGAATAGCAGGCTCACTGTTGGTCACTCCGCTGATCACCCACGAACGATCACTGGATTGATTCTCAGTGATCATCTGATCTTTCAGCGACTCGAAAAGGGCTCGCTGTTTTTGCTCATTGTAGAAATAGTTGGCGAACCCTTTTCTCTCGATCAACTGAGCCGCGACCGCTTCAGGCAGCTTTTTATCTCGAACCTTCAACTGAGGCAGAACCGGTGCTTGGCCGCCCTCTTCAGCCTCCCGCATTTTCTCGAGTCCACCGGGAATATCGGGTCCCTCCTTCGAGTCTGGATCGTCGGGTGAATCAGGTCGCCCGGCCGGTGGAGGATCTGGTCGAGGCGGTGGGGGGGGAAGCGCCGCGGCCATCTTTTCCAACAACTCATCCTCCCCGTGGACTCCCATGAGGCGAACTAATCTTTCCCGAGTCTCTCCATCGGATCGGTAACGCACATTGACTCGCCAGCCACTCGGCAGTGTTGCCAGTACCTTCTGAACCTCGTTCGCGGTTCTGACTGTGCGGCCATCGATTTCAAGGATTTCCGCACCGTACCTCAAACCACGTCGATAAGCATCACTCGATTCCAAAACATTACTGATCCTCGCACCGCCATCAGGATCCGTCGCCACGGTCGCCCCTAACGTGGCATGGTCCACAATACGACCACTACGCAGGGCTCCGAGGAAGTTCTTGGCCTGCTGCACTGAAATCGCGTATCCCACTCCAACATTCACGCGACCGCGTTTCTCAAAAGAAGCACGTCCGACAATCCCCAGAAGTTTTCCCGAAGCATCGTAGAGCGGCCCTCCAGAATTGCCCGGATTGATCGATGCATCGGTTTGCAAACAGTCACCGTACTCGAGGAGCGTCCCAGATGGATATTGATATCGTCCCACTCCACTCAAGATGCCCCAAGTGACGGTGGGCTGAAGATTGGAGGCTAGCAGGAAAGGGTTGCCAATCACCATGCACCAGTCGCCCACCTGCGCCGAGAGACTATTGCCCATCTGTGCGAACGGGAAATCATCTCTCCCCAAGAGTCGAATCAATGCGAGATCCCCAACAGGATCGATCCCGACAATCACCGCATCGTAGATCTGACCGTCACTCAGGCCGCACCGCATGAAGGTTCCTGCGGGACTGGAAACATGAAAATTGGTCAGAGCGTAACCATCGGGCGAAATCAATACTCCGCTACCACCGCCGCCACCGCCGGGCACGAAAACACTCACTGCTGACGGCATCGCTCGTGCAATCCCCTCAACCCGTTGCAGCTCCGCTTGAACCAAAAGAGGATCCAATTCGATCTTGGTGGCGGGCGAGACGTCCTGTGCCGCAGCCGTGGTGGTCAACATGCAAGATAAAACCATCAGAGTTAGCCACAGTGTTAGCGACTGTCGACGCATGTGTCCCCGGCTTACCCGCAGCGCAAGAGGAAAAGGCTTTGTCGTTTTCATCTTCACTTCAATAACCTCGGCCGTTTCACTCGAATTGTGTCCCCGAACTCGCCATCCTCTGTGCGCAGGACCCTGATCACCAAGCGTTTTGCCTTCTGAAGCGGAATATCAAATCCCTGAGTCTGATGATCCGATAGCACACCGTTCCAAACCTCAGCACCGTCCAGTTCGATCCGAACGCCTACTTCACCTTGTCCGCTTACATCACGATCGCGTTCAACCGCTCCGACAAACCGGTTGAACCCCTCTTCAACTCGGTACTCAATCGTCGAACCTCCGTGCATCTTCAAATCACCCTGCGATTCTTGGCTCGCTGCAAATAACGCATTCAGCAAATCCGCCTGCACCTTGGTTCCAAAAGCGGTTTGAAAATCCGATTTCGCTGTCTCGGAATCGGCGAGCAATCGCATACCAGATGACCAACGCACCACAACAACCTGCTCCAGTGGAATCTGGTGGTTCAAATTCCCGGATAGCCGCAGCATCAGGTGCCCCGTCTCCTCGTCAAGCTCGACCTGCTCACCTCGCCATTGGGACCCGAACTGATCTTCGATGAAAACCGGTCCCGAATCCTCGCTGACTGGTCCCCCAGCAAAAACGACGCCCTCCAATCGCTCCACAGGGGCGTCGACAAGTGTGCCTTCAAGATCAAAGCCAACGCTTGACTCGCCAACGCTGGTGATCAATCCCTTTTGCGGATCCAATCTCTCGCCATCTCTGCGAATCACCAAAAGATCTTCCCTTTGATCCTTCTCCAGCCAACCTAGCCAACTTGGATCCGTTGCAGCCGAACCCGAGCGAAAACGAATGGAGCGAACTTCCTTGAGCGGGATGTCGATCGAGGGCTGATCCCGAGGCTGGATCGTGAGATTATCTCCCGTGGAACTAAGCGATTCGGCCGCTATTTGGGAACCGCCAGCCAACTGCACACGAACTGACGGGCCACGCTTGGCAGGAACAACCGTCGGCTCAAGACTCGAGATCACCTCGGTAGACAGTGTTTGCTGTCCCGAACTGCTCTCGATTAGGACCTCGGCGTTGCGGATGCCCAAAAGCTTACCTTCGATCTTTTCACCTTCATTGGTTTGAAGGGTAACTGGAATGATCGTCAGAAAAAGCGTCAGTGCGACAGATGGCATTTCAAGCAAAACCTGACAATACAAGATGAACAAAGTGCAAACCCCCGAATCATTCCCTATTGGATTCTCCGACACCGTCAACTCGCTGGTGGTTCAAATAACCAAGAGAATCCAGCCAGTCACTGCCTGTGGATGACAATCCACGCCACGACCAGCATCCAATTGCTTCGGACAATGCTCCGCAGCGGAGGCTACTATCATAGCAGGCTAAGACACCGCCGATGTATCCCGAGTAGCGATGTGCCGCATGCTTCCAGAACTGCGGGGAGAGTCTTTATTTGCCCAAGTCACTCTCATTTTCAAGTCAACCACCGCACGGCTACCTTAAACCCCGCGTACCACTGAGTAGCCAAGCGGTCCGCTGTAACCGTTTAGCAGTGTTTAATCGCAGGGTTTGATCGCAGGGTTTGATCGCAGGGTTTGATTTGCAAGCTGTGTTTGACTTGCAGTGCTTGATTTGCTGCGGCTCATTTACGTAGAGCAAATCAATCTATTTACGCCGAGTCGTGAGGTAGGTGTAATCAGCGAGTGATCTTTCGTAAAAGGCAACCGTCTCGCCGGCTTGCTGGTTGTTAATCCTTCCATCTTGAACAGCATCCTCAACCGCGTCTTGAAGCTTATCGACCAACTCGCGACCCTCATACTGAACGTACTCTAGCACCTCACGAACAGTATCCCCTTTGACGATGGTCTGCACCTTGGGCACTCCATTTTGAACATCAACATGCACGGCATGTGTATCGCCGAATAGGTTATGGAGATCGCCCAAAATCTCTTGGTAAGCACCAACCATGAAGACTGCCATTAGATACGGCTCACCTTTCTTGCATGGATGCAGCATCAACGTTCGACGACGCTTACCACATCCAATGAACGCTTCAACCTTTCCATCACTGTCACAAGTGATGTCACCGAGCACCGCGTGTCGAGTCGGCTCTTCGTTCAATCGATGAATTGGCATGACGGGAAAAAGTTGATCAATCGCCCAGGAATCTGGCATCGACTGAAACAGAGAAAAATTCGCAAAGTAGATGTCTGAGAGCATCCGATCGAGGCTACGTATGTCTTCGGAATCATCACCCACAACCGCCGCCATCTCGCGAATACGATGACAGATTGCGAAGTACAAGTTTTCAGCCGCAACTCGCTGCTCCAGCGGCAGATAGCCGCCGCTGAACAGATTCATGCAAAGATCCAATGCGACCTGCGCATCATGAAACGTCTCACGAAGGTTGCTCGGCTCAAGGCTTTCATAGAACATCCGCAAATCATGCACCGGCTGTTCATAATCTTCGGGTAAGTTCGACGGCAGCTCCTCGACCCCTCCCTGAGAAGTCACACCGAGTGTCTCCATGACCAAGACGCTGTGATGAGCTGCAACAGCACGGCCGCTCTCGGAAACCAACTGCGGATGCGGAACCTCCGCTTCATCACATACCGTCCCGACGTGATAAACCACATCATTAGCGTATTCTTGCACGGTGTAATTCATACTCGAATCGGTATCCGTTCTCGATCCGTCGTAGTCAACGCCCAAACCGCCACCGACATCGAGATAACGCAAACCGGCGCCACGTCGATAAAGATCAACATAGATTCGCGATGCCTCGAGAATCGCGGACTTCAATTGCCGAATATTCCCAAT
>JAKMEW010000413.1 GCA_022425745.1 Rubripirellula sp. | reverse complement strand
TTCTCCCTCATCCATCGAGAAAGAAGGGACGTCCAAAATTTCAACGACCCCGCCATCGGGCTCAGGAAAACTCTTTACCAGATTTTTTATCTGCAGTATCACGCTCATCGTCTTCTCATCGCACGCTGTAGGCCTCGGTCAGTGTCTCGCTTCTTTAGCGACTCTCGCTTGTCGTGAAGTTTCTTTCCCTTCGCAAGACCCATGACACATTTTGCGATCCCGCGATCGTTGAAGTAAACATGGAGAGGAACCAAGGTGAGTCCACGCTCATGAGCTCGGCCAGCAAACTTATCAAACTCGCGCCGGTGCACCAGCAGTTTCCTGGGGCGACGAGGATCGTGATTCCACATTCCCGCATTCTTGTAATGAGCAATGTCTGATCCAATCAGCCAGAGTTCACGATCTTTGACTCGAATGTACGCCTCGTCCAACGATAGTTTGCCTTCACGCATGGATTTCACCTCACTGCCCATCAGCATCATGCCACACTCCATGGACTCGATGATTTCGTAGCGGTGTCGGGCTTTTCGGTTTTCCGAGACCGTCGTGAACTGAGCATTGTTTGCTTTTTTGGAACCAGCTCCACCCTCTTTTTTCGTTGACTTCTTTTTGGACATCAATTCATTCAGGTAACAAGGACGACTTGCGGAGCGTGATTTTTTCTTTTTAAGAAGCGAATTTCGGTGATTCCGGTGATCATCTTCAATGCAAATCGTATTCGGAACCTTCCACAGTCGCTACTTGATTACTCACCGCTTAAGACCTAGTTTCCCGAATTAATCCGTGGTTCGCACCTCTTGTCTAGACCCAGACCAGATATGAACCCTTGTTCGACTGTCAGACGGCTCATCCACCATGTTCTTGTGGTGATTTCTATCTACAATGCGGTTCTCTCGAGCAGATGGTTCAAACTTTTTCTCATTTCGGCTAAATCCATGGCATTTCGACTGCCCGTCGTCTCTCCACCGGAATTTCCCGAGGATGCTCCCGTGAGCGCTTCCGGTCGGCTCCCCAAATGGTTGCGCCGTCCAATTCCGCGCAGCAACGCAAACCATATGACTCAAGGGTTATTGGACGAATTGCGTTTGGAGACGGTTTGCGACAACGCAAAATGTCCAAATCGAATGGAATGTTACAGTCAACAGACTGCCACCTTCATGATCTTGGGGAATGTCTGCACCAGACCGTGCGGCTTTTGTGCCGTTCACCGCGGTCGACCACCTGAATTGCCAGAGCAAGATGAACCATCGCGGGTCGCTGAAGCGGCTGCAAGGCTGGGTTTAAAGCATGTAGTGATTACTAGTGTGACACGTGATGACCTTCCTGATGGCGGTGCTGATCACTTTTACCAATGTGTCGTCGCTGTGCGCGAACGCACGGGAGCGACAACGGAGGTGCTCACACCGGACTTTGTGCACTGCAAGCCAGCATTAAAGCGGGTTGCCGAGGCACGGCCCGATGTCTTCAACCACAACATGGAGACTGTTCCTAGGCTTTATCGACGTATTCGTGGTCCCAAAAGCGACTACCGTTGGACTCTAGGAATGATGCGACAGATCAAGGAATATGATGCCTCAATCAAAACCAAGAGTGGTCTGATGCTCGGACTTGGGGAAGAGCGTGGCGAGCTGCTGGATGCGTTAGCTGACCTTCGTGAACACGACGTGGATTTCCTCACCTTGGGCCAATATTTGCAGCCGGGAGATAAATACTTACCCGTGGTTCGGTACGTGCCACCGGAGGAGTTTGACGAACTTGGTGAACTAGCTAAGGCAATGGGTTTCAAGAAGGTTGCGAGTGGACCTTTTGTGCGAAGCAGTTACCACGCAAGGGATATGGCGGAAACGGAGTAATCCTGCCGTCCGAGTGGAACGTCGTCATCGCAAGGTAATTTTCCATCCGCTCATAAAAAAACGGCAGTTCCCGTTGGAAACTGCCGTTGTAATGAATCGCTGAAGGTCTTCGCGGTTAGTCGAGGAACCCAACCAAGTCTTGACTACGACTTGGCTGTTGCAATTTACGCACTGCCTTGGCCTCGATCTGACGAATTCGTTCCCGAGTCACCTTGAAGATGTGGCCGACTTCTTCGAGTGTATAACTGTATCCGTCACCTAGACCATAACGCAATTTGATGATTTCTCTTTCGCGATAGGAAAGAGATTTCAGGACGTTGGTGATTCGATCACGGAGCATTTCCTGAGTGGCTCCGATCTGTGGGCTCTCTGCAGTTCCATCCGGCAACAGGTCGCCGAACTGACTGTCTTCGCTGTTACCGACCGGACGATCAAGCGAAATGGGGAATCGACTCATCGTGAGCACTCGACGGGCTTCTTCAACAGTAACGTCAGCACGTCGGGCGGTTTCCTCGATGGTTGGTTCGCGACCCAGTTCTTGGAGTAATTGACGAGCCACGTTGCGGACTCGGCTCATCGTTTCAACCATGTGTACTGGAATCCGAATCGTTCGACTCTGATCCGCGACGGCACGCGTGATTGCCTGACGAATCCACCATGTCGCGTAGGTGCAGAATTTAAACCCACGTCGATATTCGAACTTGTCAACGGCACGCATCAACCCAGCATTTCCTTCCTGAATCAGATCAAGGAACGAAAGGCCTCGGTTGCGATACTTTTTCGCAATCGACACAACCAATCGCAGGTTACCTTCACTCAGCTCACGCTTCGCCTGCTGGTATTCGGAGTAAACCTTCTTCAGCATTTCAACGCGATTTCGGAGTGAAGTCGGAGTTTCCTGGCAGGCGGTGATGATTTGACGACGTTCATGAAGCAGTTGATCACGAACTTCGCGACCATGCTTGGTTCGCTTTTGGTCGGAAATCTCAAAATCAATCTCCGTCAAACGAGCTGAAAATTTCTCAAGTAGCTCGATTCTTGTTTCGATTCTCTGCGTACGTAGACCCAATTCTTCAATCAAACGTACAGCCCGTCGTCGTCTCCTGGCCAATGCTTTCCAGGCTTCTGCACGCCGACGCTTGGAAGCGCTCTGACTGAGCGCTGTTTTCCAGTCATGTCGATTGCGACGCAACAACGTCTGCAGCGTGCGAAGATTGTGAGGAAGTCGGCCAATGATCTGCTCTTTTTCTAGGCGATCAGTTACCGAGACTTGGACGGTTCGGTCAAACGGCAATTGGCCGCGGTAGACCTTTTTCAAGGTTTTATAGGCTTCGACTAAAACAAAATGGTTCTCGAGAAGTTTGGTTCGAAACCGTCTTCGAGTCTCTTCGATGCGTTTCGCTAACTCGATTTCCTGCTTTCTTGTGAGCAGAGGGATCTCACCCATCTGCGTCAGGTACATACGAACCGGATCGTCAGACCAAGTTTCTGTCTCATCGCCGGCAAGCAGTTCGTCCGGACTGTCGAGTTGAACTTCACCTTCCGCCTGCTCCGCCATCGCGACAGCAACGTTATTGTCTTCGTTGTCATCGACGGGCAATTTGCGGAATCCACCGGTCATTGCTTCGGTGCTTTGGTCGGCTGCGGCTTCAAATTCGTCGAGTAGGTTATCGAACAAAACAGGAACTCCTGCGGATACGGTTTTGTGGCTTGGTGATCTCTAGCGAGATTATT
Organism: Rubripirellula sp.; assembly: GCA_022425745.1. Lineage (GTDB taxonomy): Bacteria > Planctomycetota > Planctomycetia > Pirellulales > Pirellulaceae > Rubripirellula. The sequence continues at coordinate 22,787 of JAKMEW010000413.1, read as the reverse complement.
TGGCTTTAATGACGTACATGACTGGGTGGCTTTGGCAGTGGAGCATGGTTGGCAACTGAGTTCTCGAGGGAGGCACGCAGTTGCGGGCTTCTCTGCTGCTGCTTGGCCCGTGGACGATCAATCCACTCATAGTGATTGGTTCGGACACGTTTGGTCAGTCTTTACTCGCGTCATCTCGCGAGGTGGGGGTCAGGTCGTAAGGATGGACAAAACTATTCGGGAAGGGCATGGACAATTTTTAATAGGAGGCACGCGTCCTGCGTTTTCAAGTTTTTCCGTTGATGAAAGTTGGTAAGAGAGAACACCAAGTGAATCGACCTATAAAGGATGAGTTCGGCCATTGAAGGCATCGGGAAACATGACCATTCTTCTCATCATTTTCGCTAGCAAACGATGATTGAATTGAACGTCCCTAACTCTAGCACTCGATCACTCGTGACTCAGCAAACCCGCCTCCAAATGGAAAAACTTTATGATTGGGAAATGATTGCCGTTTATCGAAGCTTTTACGGTACCGCCCAAAGAGATCCGGTAGTAACTCGAATCAGGACGAACATTCTTTCATCAGGGCGGTTCGATCAGTACGGAAAACGGATCTCGTTATCTGTTCCAATAGCACCAGTGACTTCTCTCGCAGGGGTCGAACATCGATGTTCTGGGTGTAGACGCATCCTAATTGATTAGGAATTGGGTCCACATGAACCACGACAGGTCGATGACCGTAAAGAGAGAACTCCCCCGATAAACTGTAAAATTTTTCGCCAAACAGCGATGCCATCCCGGCAGCAATACAGCAGGTTAGGTCCACGCGTGGGAGCGACGAAATTCCTTTCAGTCGCGATTTCCGAACAAATGAGTTCGCTATGTCGCCGTCTTAGTCCACAATGGTGGAGCGGCGGATGGGGCGGGTGTTGCTAATTGCTGCCCCTATTTTAGTTAGCGACCTCCGTCGGTCTAGTCGGCTCTACTTGAATTCTTAACTTATTATGTATCTGCTACCCTGCCCCGCTTGCGACCATGCATCACCTGTTGCTCCCTCCAAAGCGGGCGAATCTCTCGTGTGTCCGGCCTGCAATGGCTCGCTTCAGGTACCGAAATTGGGTGAATTGAAGCTTCTGCCACAGGCTACTACGCAAGCGAAGGGTCACGCACCCTCGGGATCCTCCATCGACGGCTCACCTGCTGCTAGAGCCGGTTTTTTACTCGCCGGATTCACCGCAACGGCATGCTTGCTGGTTGCTAGCTTTTGCGGATTACGATGGTTTTTACTTCCTGTTCCCAATTCGACTGCGAGACACCTTGAGACGACTCGCGCCGATATGAAGTCTTTCACCGCCGCAGAGTTGATCCGGGCATACGAAGAAATGGAAAAGACGCCCATCGATTTGGTGCTTCCGTACGTTTACAAAGAAAAAGAAAACTTCCGTAATCGCTGGGGCCGCAATGCTCTTTACTCCGGTTCAGCTGGTCTGATGGCAGTTGCAGTAGCAGCGGTCTTTGCGACGACAGGCAGAAAGCGACGTGATTGAATCGGCAGTAACCAATGAATCCCAACGTGTTCAGTTGGGCTCACCACGCTCGAAAGACTGGTCGATCTCATTCGATGCATCGTAGGACGTAAACGACATCTTCGCACGTTCCATCCACTTCGATTGGATCATCGAGATCGTAAGCGAAGCTAAAAGTTTCAATCGTCTCCCAGCAACCACTCGAGCGAATCAAGCGGTTTATCTGAGAGGCCGTGTAGCTTCGCAGCACGAGTTCATCAAGAATTCGAAAACTTCCCGTGGGTCGATGGACGTCAAATTGGATACCAAAGCGTTCCACGCGGCGTTTGGGATCTCGTTGTTTAGTCCACATGTGAGTGTTGATTGATAGGTGTCCTCGTCTCGCTGACCAAGACTCTGTTTCACTCGGTGGGACCTCTGATGGCGTTAGGTGGACTCCCAGCAGATAAAGACCGCCCTTACGAATACTGCGCCCCATGCACTGTAGATGTTTTTTTGCAGCTGTTTCGCTACTGAGATGACGGAAGCTATTGATCGTGTTGAATCCGATGTCGTATCTCTTTTTTGTCTTAAAATCAGACATGTCCGCGACATAAGTCGAAGGATTGAATCCCTGACGGGTTAAGCGAGCGTTGCAGAAATCGATCGCTTTTTCATTCAAATCAAGACCCGCAACCTCATAGCCTCGTTTGGCAAGGGCGTGGATGAGTCGTCCAGTGCCGCAAGCGGGCTCAAAGAAGCGTTTGGGCGCACGATCTAAAAATAGGTTGCCGCATCCCAGAATGAACCGAATTTCTGCTGCACAGTCAGCTCCAAATACTAAGTCATAGTATTTGGGGTGGTCGTAGATTGATTCTTCACGGATTTCGAGAGCTGTGCTGGCAGTTTTTGAATTAGAAGTCACGCAAATACCAAGTGATTGATAAAGGTTTCGGTTGTGCAATTATCGAATTGGTTCATGCCCCAAAGCTCGACGGATTAGACCGATCTGCCCAGCGTGGATCTGCTCATGCAGCGGACAAAATAGAACCGCGCCCAATTTAATGGGGTATGCAGCATACGGCATATCGACGGGTTCCATCAGGGTTTCAACCGAAGTCGATGTGACTTCAGCGATGGCTCGTCGATGAACCTCCCCAAGTCGCTCCAAAAGTTCTTTGGCTGTGGGTTGCTTTTCTTGCGAATCAGACGGGGTGGACTGGCGACTGTACGCTTTGCGAAATCGTCCGGGGATCAAATCTAGGTCCGCCGGATCACGCCCACGAATACGAAACATCAAAAGGCCGTATTGGCTTACCGCGAGATGCCCGACCTGCCAAGCTAAATTCGTCGGTAATCCTTCGGGGATGACAAACCAATCCTTTTCGGGTGTCGCACCGAGGAGCTCGAGAGTGTAATTCCTGGCAAACTGAATTTGAGCTACGGCAGATTCCAGCATGGACGGTATCTGATCCGAGGAGAGTGGTGGCGTCATCGATTCACTTTCTATCCAACGGGTGATTGAAGTCTCCAATCGTGACGGTGTGATCGCCGGATTGGTGCGTTCAGCGAAACCAGATCTTTATGCTGCAGATTTCTGGTCTGAAAGATTGGTTTTTGGGGTGGGGGCTGCTTCGCTGGGATCGTATCTCAATTCAAGTCGATCCCACGCAAGCTGAAGACGACCTTGGAATTGCTCGAGGGTTTCTTGCGGGGCAATTGCGATCGGTTCTGAGAAATAGACGTCAATTCGCGAAAACGGTAACGGGATCTGGAATCGATCCCATGTTTTACGAAGTATCAAACGGCGGCTTGGAATAGCCAACGCAAAAAATACGGCCGAGTTCGTCTTCAACGCTAACATTGCTAATCCGCGTTGCACTTGACCCCGAGGGCCGCGAGGGCCGTCAAAAGCAAGCATCGCTGTGTTCCCGGCGTTTACATGTTTGATAAGTGCCTGAAGCGCGGGGCCACCACCTTTCTTTCCAGTACCGCTGCTACCACGGATGGCTACATGACCACACCATTTCAGCATGGGTACGACCATTCCTCCGTCGCGCGATCGAGATACCATCGCGCCCGTTCCGGGGTCAGCTGAGACAAGCCCGGCGATTTGGTAGGCGTGTCCTGCCCCAAAAACGAAGCGGTACCCTTTTTGGGTCACCTCGTCACGTTTGTCGTGGTGTAGATGCACCCGACAGGTCATGCGAAGAGTAACCCCGTAGACTCCGAGGATCATCGCCACAAATTGGGTCAGCAGTCGCTTCATGGAGGATGTATTTTTCGGGATGGAATGCTGAGGGAGTTCAACTGCATGGAGGATTTGGAAGGTTAGCCAATTTTGCCTCCTCACACGACACTAATTTGCCACGCGAGGTGGTTGGAGCATAGAACAGATGCTGGACGACCTCGAAAAGCAACGTCTTGAGGTTGCAATACCCGACAAAAGCCGGTCTACAGCAAGGGGATCGCGAGATTCATGAACTTTGGCTTGAGAAACTCCCCCCCTCCAGGCTACCCCAGATGACAACGGACTTGTGCTGTGAGCGGGGAGGCGATGCAGAAAGACATCATCACGATTCTCATTGGCATCATCACTGAGACCTGTCACAATACCACGTGAATTCTCAACGCGGTGACTATACAACCTCCACCTGTAGACCCTCCAATACCGCGTTTATTTTTGCAGTCCCGATGGCTCCAATCGACAGAGTGAATCCTGTATGCCCTCTTATCCGATCACAAAATGGTTTGGTTTGGCCTTTGCGATAGGGTCTTCTTGGGCTCTAAACGCCCAAGACATCAATGCTCAAGATCAAGACATCAATGCTCAAGATGTGGTTGACTTTGTTCAAGACGTCAAGCCGATTCTGGCCAAGCATTGTTATGCGTGTCACGGGCCGGATGACGCGGAAGGTGGTTTAAATTTTTCCACGCAGGAGACCGCCTTTGCCGAGGCGGATTCAGGTGCATTTGCAATCGTCCCCAACGATGCATCGGCCAGTGAAATTCTCGCAAGAGTGATTTCCAGTGATGAATTTGACCGAATGCCACCGGAGGGCGACCGTCTTTCGGAGAGACAAGTCAACACTTTGCGAAGATGGATCGAGCAGGGTGCTGCTTGGGACGAGCATTGGGCATTTAAGCCAATGCGAGAATCACCTTTGCCAAAGGTAAGCGATCCTGCTTGGGCCACAAATCCGATTGATGCGTTCATTTATGATTCACTGAACTCTGCCGGGCTTCGTCCCAATGAACCATCGAAGCGATCAGATCTGTTACGTCGTGCGTTTTATGACTTGACCGGTTTACCGCCTACCGCGGAACAGATCCAAGAATTTGAGGCGGATACGGATCAAGATGCACTCATGCAGCAGGTTGAACAGTTGTTGCAGTCACCTCATTACGGCGAACGCTGGGGTCGGCATTGGTTGGATTTGGTTCGTTATGCCGAAACCAATTCATATGAACGTGATGGTGCAAAACCGAACGCTTGGAAGTATCGAGACTACGTCATACGGTCTTTCAATCAAGATAAGCCCTATGATCAATTCATTGCTGAGCAGTTAGCTGGTGATGAGCTTGACGAGGTCACCAAAGAAAGTCTCACAGCGACCGGCTACTACAGACTGGGGATATGGGATGACGAACCGGCTGATCCGCTTTTGGCAGTTTATGACGAGCTGGATGATATTTTGACAACAACCAGTCAAGTGATGCTGGGGTTGACGATCAATTGTGCACGTTGTCATGACCACAAGATCGATCCTATTCCTCAAAAAGATTATTACAGTCTGCTAAGCATGTTTGCGGACGTCACAAGTTGGGGTCACCGCGGCAACCAACGAATAAATAATCAAATCGATGTCTCTTCTGACGAACTCAACGCCCGCTATCAGGCAAATGATCAAGCCAAGAGAGAAGTTGATTCTGCGATGCGGGAGATCGAACAAGTTGGCATCGCCAAGATGTCAGCGCCTGACCAGCGTGCCACCGAAGGTCCACCTAAGCAGAGGCAAGAAGTTCTCAATGGGAAGCTGCAGGATCATCTCGATGAAGAGCAAAGGGCTCGCTACGAGGAACTGAAAAAAGAAAAGCAGCGAGTTGAAGAAGAAAGTAAATCGCTACCCCCTCGTGAAATGGTGATGGGGCTCGCGCAGACTCAAGAGCCGAAGCAGATGTTTGTTCTGCAGAGAGGTAGTCCTCACGTTCCAGGTGATCCCGTTGAACCTCGATTTCCAGAGATTTTTGGATCAGAATCCGTTCAGCCTGTCGCGTTCGAGTCAGAGTCCGAGTCCGCTGGTCGTCGCCGCGCGCTCGCCGAATGGATCACCAGCAAGGACAATCTTCTTGCGGCGAGAGTAGCGGTGAATCGAATCTGGCAATTCCATTTCGGGCGTGGGATTGTTCGCAGTGCCAACAATTTTGGTCAACTCGGAACTCCTCCAACGCATCCTGAGTTGCTCGATTGGCTGGCGCTCAAATTCATTGATTTAGATTGGTCATTCAAGGAGATGCATCGTCTCATTATGTCCAGTCGTACTTACCAAATGTCATCGCAGATACGCGAGGATGCGGTCGCGGTTGATCCAAACAATGATCTGTTCTGGAAGTATGATTCTCGGCGTTTGAGTGCTGAGGAGATTCGAGATTCCATCCTGTTTACGAATGGATCACTTAATGAAAATGTTTACGGCCCAAGTTTTTATCCGCAGTTGAGTCGTGAAGTTCTTGCGGGTCAATCTCGACCGGGTAGCGGTTGGGGACAGTCTAGCGAAGCAGATCAAAATCGCCGTAGTGTTTACATACACGTAAAGCGTTCTCTCCTGACTCCCCTGCTAACAGCATTTGACTTTCCGGATCCGGATTTAACATGCGAAGAACGGTTCATTACTTTGCAGCCAGCTCAGTCACTCGCTCTGCTCAATAGTGAATTTGTGCATCAGCAGGCAGGTCGCTTGGCCGGCTCAATGAGTCTTGACAAGATGGATGACGGAGAGGTGGTTCGCCAAGCGATTCACTTGGTACTCTCTCGAGATGCCACCGCGCAGGAAGTCAAGCGTGGATGTGAATTGATGGATGAGTTGCGTGCGGAGTATTCGATCACGCGGGAACGTGCAGTCGAATTGTTTTGCCTTTCCGTTCTGAACTGGAATGAGTTTTTGTTCCTCGACTAGGTTTGAAAGTCTGAATGGTTACTCATCCTGTGCGGATGGATCCATTCAAATGTAGGTGTCGGCTTTTAGCTGGCATGATTTCTGTAGGACGGCTTGCGTTTTAGATAAAGAAATTAGAGAAGAATATGAGCCAGAAACGACCCAATTTTTGTGGACGCACCCGTAGGGAATTCATTTGGCAGACGGGCGGTGGATTTGGTGCTGCAGCGCTCAGTTCGATGCTCGGGCAAGACGGTTTCTTTACGGAAGCCTCGGGATCCGATGCGGTTAATCTGAATCCACTGGCACCGAAGCCTCCGCATTTCGCTCCCAAAGCAAAGTCGGTCATTTTTCTGTTCATGTACGGTGGTCCGAGTCATATCGATACATTCGATTACAAGCCATCAATGAATGGAATGGATGGTAAGACGGTTGAGGTTAAAACATTCGGTCGTGGTGGCCACCGCAAAGGTGGTCGGATTGTGGAACCTCGTTGGAAGTTCAAGCAGCACGGTGAGTGTGGCAAGTGGGTCAGCTCGCTATTTCCCAATGTCGCGAAGCATGTTGATGACATCGCTTTCCTTAATTCGATGACAGCGGATTCCCCGATCCATGGTTCCGCAATGTTGATGATGAACAGCGGAAAGGTTTTGTCTGGTAGCCCTGCCCTGGGCTCATGGGTTAACTATGGACTAGGTAGCGAAAATGAGAATCTACCCGGCTTTGTTGTGATGCTAGATCCGTCCGGAGGACCGATCAGCGGTGCAAAGAATTGGAGCAGCGGTTACATGCCTGCTACCTATCAAGGGACCGTGTTCCGAACCAATGGCGCACCAATCTTGAACCTTGCCCCACCCGAAGGCATCAGCCTTGAGATGCAACGTAAGCTGTTGGATTCCATTCAGGAAGCGAACACAACCCATTTGAGTCGCCGTGCCGGGAACGATGACTTGGCTTCGCGGATTGCGAGTTATGAACTAGCGTACAAGATGCAGTCCACGGCTCCGGAAGCGGTTGACTTGTCCACCGAGGACGAGCGAACACTTAGCCTCTATGGAATTGATCGGGAGGAAACAAAAGATTTCGGGACGCGTTGCTTGCTTGCTCGTCGCTTGGTGCAACGGGGAGTTCGATTCATCCAGCTCTACAGCGGTGGAGCACACAATGATGACAACTGGGACGCGCATGGCGACTTGGAATTAAATCATAATCGTCATGCGGGTCGAACTGATCTGCCGATCGCAGCATTGCTTAGCGACCTTAAGCAACGTGGAATGCTGGATGAGACGCTGGTTGTTTGGGGTGGTGAGTTTGGTCGGCAGCCGACCGCAGAATATGCCAAGGGGTCCGGGCGAGATCATAACTCCTACGGGTTCACCATGTGGATGGCGGGTGGAGGGATTAAGGGTGGAGTCAGCTTTGGTACCACGGATGAGTTGGGATCCAGCGCCGTCGAGAATCCTCTTCACGTGAAGCACCTTCATGCAACGGTGTTGAATCAGCTCGGTATGAATCCCAATCAGCTCTCCTACTTCTTTGGTGGGCTCGATCAGAAGCTTGTTGGGGTTGAAGAAGTCGAGCCCATTCACGAGATCATCGCTTGAACACCAGTTCATGCATCGATTACACGCGCTGATCCAGATTGTGAATCGACAACTGCCGGTTACGTAATGGCCAGCATCCAACTGGCGACCACGAGGCCAATTACAAACAGCCCGCAGGCGAGTTGGTGCGCCCAGATCCAACGCTTCCCGCGGTTGGGCAGTTTACAGATTGCCACACCTATCGCCGTTCCCATGCAGAAACCTGCCAAGTGTGCAAGAACGTCGGTTCGTGTGCCGCCAGTTCCCGTCCATGCAAAGAGTACACATCCCGAGATTAGAGGCAGCCAGCGGCGTGTTTTGGAAATCTCTGAAGGTTGCGTTGCAATAGTGGCTTCGGCGACAAGGATTCCTAATCCTGCAAACACTGCGGTCGATGCGCCGATTGAGATGTGTCCGTCCGGTCGGATGAGGCCACTGAGCAGATTACCGAGGCTAGCGGCTAGAGTGATTCCCAGCCATCCAAGTCCCGCCCCGAGACGGTTGCTTACCATCCACCCATAAACGAAACCCATCGCTAGATTACCTGCCAAGTGAGCTGCATCTTGATGTAGCGTCAAGGCAGTGACGCAACGCCACCACTGGCCTTCGCGGAGTCCGATCGATTGCATCTGTCCGGCAGTAGTTAAGAATTCACCATACCTCTTCGAGTCTTGGGAATACATCACTGCCCCCAAAATTAGAGCGTAGACGCAGACGCCCAAAACACAAGATTCTCGGGCAATGATCTTCGTTTGAGTAACAGACTTAGTGGTGCTTATCTCCAATTGATACTCGTCGATTTCTTGCTGAGCTTGCGCGAGATCTGACGCGTTCACGCGAAGGTGCCACGTGCCATGGTCGCACCGGAGAGTTGATCTAATTTCCGATGCGCATAGCACCAGATAGAGATGCCTCATGAAACGAGGCTCTTGAGATTTTGCAACAACCACTTCAGGCTGATCTGCCTCGTCTTGTTCCAATTTTTGCGTCCGCAAAACGAGGCCTCTAAAGTATCGAGTGACTTGCAACCAATGAGAGGCTGCTGCCATGAAAAGACCACCAACGAAAACGATGGTGGTCTTTGAAAGTCATATCGGAGTGGAGGATCGAGGACACCAGTAGAACTTTTTGCGGGAGCCTTTACCACGTGGAATTTGGAAACAGCAGGGATTGCCAAGTCTCTTTCCCTTCCAGTTGTTAACTAATGAAGCTTCGGTCAGATTGCTGAAAAACTCCCCAGATAGGACACGATGCAAACCAAAATATTGACAACGGTCTCAACGAGCAAGGCTACTACGCAGTCAATAAGTTGCGTCAAACGCTGGTGATCCGACTCCAGCCGTGGAATCCGATTCCAAACCCAGAATCGACCGCCAAACCGAAGAAGAAGCGGGATCGAATGCGGCTGGCTCGGTACTACCAGGCCTTGCTCGAATCCGGAAAATTCGAGTCAAGGGCGGCACTTGCTCGGCATTTCGCGTGCCCGCGTCACCCAGGTTCAACCGGCTCAAGACGGTCGGAGAAGAGCCATCGAAGCGTGCCTGACGGGAGTGTTGATAACGATCGTTTTGTAAAACAGTAGCGTCTGCGGTCGAATGAGCGTCACTTGTCTGACGCAGTTTGCCAAGGGATGACATGGTTTTTCGAGCCGCGCCTCACGTCTTGGTGGCATTTTTGAGATTCTTGTGTCAGGAATTGAGACGAGCGGCAGTGATTGTGTGGAGGACAACTGAATTTGACAAACGACGACGAAACCACTGATCGCGACCTCTTCGTTCGGCTGCTGATGCTCCACGACCGGGCGATTCGTGCGTATCTGCGAGCTCTGCTTCCCACGGCGAATGACGTTGACGAGGTCATGCAGGAAGTCAGCGTCATCGCGTGGCGGAAGTTCGGCGAGTTGGATGAGCCTGACAACTTTCGTCAGTGGGTTTGTGTCATTTCACGATATGAAGTGCTGATGCATCGCCGGCAAAAGGCGCGTGACCGCATGCGGCTTGGTGAGGAACTTGAACTGCTCATCGCTGACGAAGGCATTCACGAACTCGTCGTGCGGGAAAGACAGCTTGAGTTCCTTGAGCGTTGTCTTGAGCAGTTGCCGCCGGATCGAAAACAGCTTGTGCTGCGCGTCTATGCAGCCGAGGAACCGATGAAGACCATCGCGGAGCAGATCGGTCGTACACCTGAGACGCTTTACAAGCTGATGAGCCGTCTGCGTCGTAGTTTACTTGAATGTGTCGAACGCTCCGTAGCGGAGGCTGGGCAGTCATGACGGAACCGGAAATCACACTACTCGAGCAGTACATTGATGGTACGCTGCCGGAAGGCGACATCGTCCAACTGCGGGAACTTCTTAAGGAGAGTTCAGTAGCACGGGCTATGTTGCGTTCGCTGGCGACGGTGGATTTCGGACTACAGGACATCGCCTCATGTAACACCGTCAGTGATATGCCGGTGTCTGGCGAGGGAACCAATAGCCCAAACTCGGTCCACCCGCAGTGGACGCAGGCTGCTGCAAACAGCTCATTGGCAGGATGGAAGGGGGTGGCCCTAATCATGACATCCATCGCTTCCGTGGCGGCTGTCGGGCTTCTGGGGCTATTGGCCGTTGAATGGTGGTCGGGTGACGAGTCAGCGGGCGATCGCGACTCACTGACCGCATCCGAAGTTCGACTCGCTGAGGTGCGTTACTCACACGGAGCAACGCTGCAAGTTCAACAGCCCATGAATGAGGAGCACGATCAGGATGGCGCCAGTTACCGGATGCGATTGAGCCGTGGAACGTACTCGCTGGGAAACGGGTTTGTGGAACTCGATTTCTTTGGCGGCGCGGTGCTTGCAGTCGAGGGGCCAGCTGAAATTGAATTAATCTCGCAACGCGAAGCGCGGTTGTTCTATGGACGAGTGACCGTGGAGGCGGGCGATGCACAGATTTCGTTCCTACTTCACACTCCGGTTGGCGAAGTGCTCGATATTGGTACTCGGTACGGAGTCTATGTGCGGGAAGACGGTGTAACGGAAACGCATGTTTTTGAAGGGCTCGTCGATATCCAGCCAACCGAATCCCGTAAGGCGGCTCGTCGTATCAGGGCTGAGACCGCTATTAAGTTAACGACGTCGGGCGTCGCGGAAGCGCTGACCGTTAGTGAGTCCGCGTTTCCGCAGCCAACGCGGCGGATCGCGAATCTGCTGCTGAATTCGGACTTTGAACCGGGCACGGAACTTCAAGTCGGTGAGGCTGAGGTTGGACGCTGGGGCGGTGACGTTTGCCGGGTCGTCGGAGAGCATCACGGGATTCGTCCGTTCTCAGGCGATGGGATGCTGCTGTTTCAGTCGACTGGCCGGGGAAGAGATGGTCGAGCATCAGCGACCGCTGCGTCCCAGTTATCACAGTGGATCGACGTGACGCCTTTTCGCTCCGCGATTGCAGAAGGACGCGTGCGGGTAAAGCTTCGTGCCCGCTTCAACCGGGTGACTGGCGATGAAAAGACAGACTCGCAGTTTACGATAAATCTTGAATCGTTTGGGGTCCCACCTGAAGAAGCGCGTCGTCTACTGAAGTCGCATCCACAAATACCACGATCAAGAGCATCGTGTACTCTGTTGAGTGACAGTAAGCCAGAGTCTTGGGAAGACATCAAAACAAGCTTGGCACTGCCTCCAGGTACCCAATGTCTACAGGCAGAAGTTCTGGCATTTGAGAATGTATTGAATGATCAGGATGATGTGTCTGAATTTGATGGGCACTTCGCCGACCACCTGCAGTTTGAGCTGATCGTTGAGCCGGCAGGTTCTGAGGTTTCAATGAATCTTCAATAAACATCCTGAAACGACGGATCACCACTAACATTACTCTTTCATCGTTGCGGCTAACTGCGACAAAACAGGAACGCATTCGACATGAACATGAAGAAGACCGGCTGCTCAGACTACCAGCGAACATCCCGAATGAATCGCCGTTGCGCTATCCGTGTCGGAGCGCTTGCGGGGTTGGGGATGACACTTGGAAATGTTTACCGCGCCGAGGCGGAGCAGAAATGGTTTGAATCGAAGGAAGGCACGGCAAAGAGTGTAATTCAGATCATTCTGCCAGGCGGAATCGCGGCGCAGGAATCGTGGAATCCTCAGCCGGAGTCGCCGCTCGAATATCGCGGTCCGTTCGGGTTCGTGAAGACAAAGATTCCGGGAGTAAATCTCACCGAATTGTTCCCGAGGCAGGCCACAATCGCGGACAAAATGTGTGTCGTCCGCTCGGTGGTGGGCAACATCCCGGACCACGCACTGGCAACCTACAACATGATTACCGGGCAGAAGCCGAGCCAGGTGATTAAGCATCCGTCGGTCGGCGCGGTGGTGAATCATGAATTCGGTCCGCGTAATGGGCTGCCAGCATATATCGGCGTGCCTGGCGTGAATGGACTGCCGGGAGCTGGGACAGGTTATCTCAGCGACAAGTACGGTTCGTTCGGAGTTGGCGGCGATCCAGCACAGGGTGACGCTTTCCAGGTTCGCGATCTTGGACTGCCCGTCGGCGTGGATATCGAAGCGTTTGACGATCGCAAGGCGGTTCGGCAACTGGTGAACGATCAGTTCCGCAAGATCGAGTCGAATCCGGCGGCGCTGGACACGATGGATTCTTACTACCAGCAGGCTTACTCAATGATTTCCAGCGAGGCGGTTCGCAATGCGTTCGATATGTCTAAGGAGTCGGACAAGATGAAGGAACGCTACGGTATGGGCCAGTTCCTGGAGCGTGTGACTTACGGCAAATCACTGGGCTCGGAAGCGGGCGGTCGGATGTTGCTGGCGCGCCGGCTCGTTGAGGCGGGAGCGCGGTTTGTGTCGTTGACCTATGCGGGCTGGGACACGCACGTGCAACTGCGGGAGGTTTATCAGACGCAAATGCCGGCGTTCGATCACGCAATAACGGCACTGATTGAGGACCTGGATGAGCGCGGCATGCTTGACAGCACGCTGATCTGGGTGGCGCACGAGTTCGGACGTACGCCTAAGATCAATGCGTCTGCGGGGCGCGACCACTGGGCGCGTGTGTTTTCAATGGCAATGGCTGGTGGCGGTTTGAATCGCGGTCAGTTTTACGGGTCAGTCGACGCGACTTCGAGCGGACCTGCTAACAATGCTGTCCGGCTGTGTGATCTGCATTCGACGATCTACAAGCTCATTGGGATCAACTCGCAGAAGGAGCTCATGGCACCTGGCGAACGGCCGATCGAGATCGTCAACGAGGGACAGCCAGTGGAGAAGTTAATTGCGTAATCTCATTTTTGTGAAATCCTGCCTCCATCTTGCCTTCCTCGCATTGCTGTGTGCTGTGCCACAATCTGCCAGCGCTGTTGAGTGGAGTGCTGATTTTGTACTCCCCCAACTCGCCCAGCGCGGGACGATGGTCACGGTTCGGATTCAGGGCAGCGGGCTTCAGACTGCCGAGGAAGTGCTGTTTTATCGAGAGGGCATCCGCTGCACGGCCATTCGTCAGTTAGATACCGTACCGCATTCGCATAACGGGACGCCCCTGAAAGTCGAACCCGGCAAGGCCATCGAGCTCGACTTCGAAATCGCGCCGGATGCTCCACTCGGCGAGTACTACCTGCGACTGCGAACGAAACAGAAGTTGTCCGAAATGCTTTCGTTCTGGGTGACGCAGTTTCCGGTCGTGCCCGAAGAACACGCCTTCGTCGATACGGGGGAGACTCGTAATGATTCACCTCAGTACGCGCAGAGAATACCGCTCAATTGCACGGTATCCGGGCTCGGTTGCAGCAACGAGCGAGCGAATGACTGGGACGTCTACCGCGTTGCTCTGACGGAACATCAGCGGTGCACGTGCCAGATCATTAGCGCTCGACTCGGTACGGTTCACGCCGGCGGTCTGACAGACATGGCGATCGAAGTCCGATCGCCCTCAGGAAAACGTGTGGCTCGGAATAATCGCTCGGCACTGTTCGTCCACGATCCAGTGGTTTCGTTTATTGCACCCGAGGCTGGCGATTATCTCATTACGGTTGGCCAGCAGATGGACTCGGAGATCCGAAACATTCATTACGGGTTGCACATCGGCGACTTTCCGCGGCCGGCGATTACATTTCCGTTAGGTGGACAATTGGGCGATGAACTGGATCTCGACGTGTTCTACCTCGATGGTTCGCGCGGAAAGCTGAAGGCGAAGTTGCCCAATGAGGTCGCGGCGTTTGAGAATTCTATGGTCGAGCTGACGACAATCACGGACATGCCGGAGATTCCCTCGCCTAATCGATTTCAGGTCGCGGCGTTCCCAAGTGTCTACGAGGTTGAAGGACATTCCAGGCCAGAGAATGCACAAACGATCGACCAGCCGTTGCCAGTGTCGCTGAACGGCATCATCAGGACGGAAGGTGAAAAGGACTGGTATCGGTTCTCTGCGAAAAAAGGAGAGCGTTACCGTGTCCGAGTGTACGCACAGACGTTAGGGTCGAAGCTCGATCCTTTTGTCTGGATCAAGCCCGCGGAGGGAAACCCTAGTCGCAGGGTTTACGAACAGGACGACTCGCTTTGGGACGGCCACGATTGGGAGGGGCATCACTATCGCCATCAGGTAAAAGACCGGCTCGACCCGGTGTTCATGTTCGAACCTGACGAGGATGGCGACTACTTGCTTGGGATCGCGGATACGCGGCGCGAGTGGGGCGACGACTATGTCTACCGTGTCGAACTACAGCCGCATCACGACAGCGTGTTCCTTTACTACAAAGACTACCCGGTGCAATACACGATTATGCGCGACGCCATCGGGGTCCACCGCGGCGCCACTCAGACGCGGCCCTTCGCAATCATGAATGGGTTCGGTTCACAATACGACGGTCCAATTCGACTGGAGGCACGCGGTCTGCCGCCGGGAGTCGATTTTGACAGTCCGATCTTCACCAAAAACGATCCCGTGATTATGGCTACGTTCCGTGCGCCGGCGGACGCGAAGTTGCAGACGGCCTTGCTGGAGCTGATTCCCCACGCCGTTGACGAGAACGTAAACCTATTGGGAGCGGTTGCGCAGACCCACGCTTCAAATGCTCAGCGCGGAGGCTACTCGCCGCTCTTCAACAAGACCCGCAAACTCGGTTTTGCAATCCTCGAGGAAGCACCGTTTGACATTTCGATCGACGAGCCCGGGATCGGGCTGGCTAAGAATGCGGAGCTGGATCTGAAGGTAAATGTAAGACGCAAAGGCGATTTCACTGGTGCGGTCTATCTGGAAATGGATTGGCTGCCGCAGGGCGTCACCAAACAGCCTCCGTTGATTATCCCTGAAGGTGAGGACGTGGGTTATTACAAGATCTCCGCAACCAGTCAGACTGTGACAGGTAATTATCGCCTCACCATAACAGCGCGTGAGAACGAAGGCGGCGATCCATTCACCGGCGTCGGCTTTCATTACATCGGCTCGCCGTTCATCAGCGTTGAAGTGATGGAGCCGTATCTTCAGATCGAACTGCAGCGTGCGGCAGTCGAACAAGGCAAACGCGGCGAACTGGTTGGAAAGATCCGCCATCTCCGGAAGTTCAGCGGAGTCGCGACCGCGCGGCTTTTGCGGCTCCCCAACGGCGTGAGCCTGATCGAGGAACCAGCAATTAAGTACGGCCAGGAATCCGTCGTGTTCCCGCTCAAGATCGAGGCTGACGCACTCACCGGGCAGTACAAGGAAATCGCGTGTGACGTGAAAATTACGGACGAAGGACAGGATATTCACCAGCAGAGTGGCTCCGGCGTGATTCGTGTCGACGAGAAAAAAGGATCATGAAAATGTCGTCAACCATTTTCGAAACGTTTCGTAGTTACCGTCGCCAGACTGTGGTTCACCATGTTCTGGCGATCGCAGCTATATTGCTGACCTGCCTTTCCTTCGTGGCTCCAGCAGTGGGCGAAGAGACGCACGTCTCATTCAAGAACGACGTGATGCCCGTCTTTATGAAATCAGGCTGTAACGCTGGCGATTGTCACGGCTCCAGCCGCGGACAGGATGGCTTTCGGCTGTCGCTGTTTGGGTACGACCCAGAGGGTGACTACTATCGTCTGCTGGAAGAATATCCGAGCCGACGTATTAATCGAGCAGAACCGGAGAAGAGCCTGCTGCTGGAAAAAGCGACGGGGTATGTTTCTCACACAGGCGGTGAGTTGTTTACCGCCGAGAGTGAGTCTTACCGAATCATCCTCGAATGGCTTAATCAGGGCGCACCGCATGACTCGG
The DNA here is from genome assembly GCA_022425745.1 of Rubripirellula sp. Lineage (GTDB taxonomy): Bacteria > Planctomycetota > Planctomycetia > Pirellulales > Pirellulaceae > Rubripirellula. The sequence goes on along the minus strand of JAKMEW010000413.1, from coordinate 6,322 downwards.
AAGAGGCGCCGCTCGCTACCGGTATCCGGTTCCAGATCGACAAACACAAGTTCGAACGCCCCGGTAGTTCGTTAGCCGCGAAAGTCACTGCGACCTACACCGATGGATCGGAGCGCGACATTACCCGCTGGTGTCTGTTCATGGGCAGCAATGACTCCGTTGCGCCGATCAATGACGCCGGAGTGATCGAAGCAAAGAAAGCGGGGGGAGCGCACGTCTTCGCGAGATTTGACAAGTTCACTGTCGGAATGGAAGTCACCGTACTGCCCGAAGGTGACTTCGACTGGCCCGATCCGCCGACAGACAATTACATCGACGAACTGGTTTTCGCGAAACTGCAGGACATGCGAATTCTGCCGTCGGAGTTGTGCAGCGACGACCAGTTTCTGCGTCGGGTAACAATCGACCTCACCGGAGCCTTGCCAACGCCGGATGAATACGCAGCGTTCATGGCGAGCGACGATGCGGACAAACGCACGAAGCTGATCGATGAATTGATGTCACGCGACGCCTTCGGTGAAGTCTGGGCCGCGCGCTGGGGCGAGTGGCTGAGAATTTTCACGGATACCAATCCGGAACGTGGCACTGCGATGCTCGCCGGGTGGAACTATTACCACTGGATCCGCGAGCAGATGACGGAGAACACGCGGCTCGATGAATTCGCACGGCAACTGCTAAGCGGCAATGGCTCCAACCTGACCAGCCCGCCGTCCAATTACTACACGATGATCTCGCAGGGGAAAGTGGATCCCGTTCGGTTGAGCGAGGATACTGCGCAGATTTTCATGGGAATCCGCACGCAATGTGCCCAGTGTCACAACCATCCTTTTGACCGCTGGACGATGGATGACTATTACGCATTTCAGTCATTCTTTATGGGCGTTCGCCGGAAACATGGTTCGGAAGCACGAGAGTATTTTACGTTTGTCGATGTCGATGCCGAACCCGCCAGCCATCCGATTGACGGACGGCCGATGGCTCACAAATTCCTCGGTGGCGAACACGCGGATGTTGAGGACAAGGATGCACGCAAGGTCCTCGCAAACTGGCTGACAGCGCCGGGTAACACTCTTTTCCGTGAGAACATGGCCAATCGGATTTGGGCCCATTTCTTCGGGAAAGGCATCATTGATCCCGTCGATGACGTGCGCATTTCTAACCCGCCCAGCAACGAACCACTCATGGCTGAACTGGGCCGCAGGCTGGCACAGGATTACGCCTATGACCAGAAGAAACTGATTCGCGATATCTGCTCGTCACGTACCTACCAACTGTCAGCGACCACCAATTCCAGCAACGAACAAGACGAGCGTTTGTTCTCCCACAGCAGCCTTCGCAGGATGCGCGCCGACGTCTTCTTCGACTGTCTGACGCAGGCGCTGGAGTACAAACACAACTTCCGCCGTTCCTCAGCCGATCGTGCGTTGGTGATGTTCGAAGGCGGATGGCGCGACAACTTCAACGAATACTTCTTTCGGACCTTCGGGCAGGCGAAGCGCGAGAGTGTGTGTGCTTGCGAGGACCAAACCGAAGCCAACTTGTCACAGACGCTGCACCTCATCAACGGCAAGACGATAGATCAGGCGCTACAGCGCAATCCGAAATTGATTCCGTCGTTGCTCGATCATCACGACACGGATGGACCGATCATCGAGGCGCTCTTCATCCGAACGTTGGCCCGCAAACCGTCCGAGACGGAACTGCAAGGCATTCTGAATACTTTGCCCGAAACATCCGAACGCCGAACGCGACATCAAGCGTTCAATAACGTCCTTTGGGGATTGCTCAACTCAAGCGAGTTCATGTTCAACCACTGAGGCGAGGGGATGAGTAAAAACATGACGGTTAAGAATTTGATGAGAACGACAATGCCATTGCGATCACGATCCACCATTATGTTTCGCTTCCTCACCTCCCTCCTCCTCACCTCTCCCCTTGCCGCTCGCGCGGACGATCCGCCGAACTACGTCGATCATGTGCTGCCGATCTTCAAGCGGCACTGCACAGGATGTCACAACTCCGACAAGCAGACGTCTGGGCTCGATCTGACGACTTACGGAGGCGCGTTGAAGGGAAGTTCCGGGGGCGAGATTGTTAAAGCTGGCGTGCCAGACACGAGTCGGCTGTATGAGTCAATCTCGCATGCCGAAGGCGTTGAGCCCATGCCGCCGGATAAGCCGAAAATCGCGGACTCACAGATCACCGTGATACGAGACTGGATCACTGGCGGACTGCTCGAAGCTAAAGGCGGCAAGTCGAAGTTGCGATCGGTCGCCTTCAATCTCACCGCGGGCTCGATGAAACGGCCGGAAAACCCGGCGATGCCCGTCGGTCTCCCGGAGGTTCCACTGGCGAAGACACGGGTGACACCACCCATTCTTGCTCTGGCGAGCAGTCCGTGGGCAAACCTGGTCGCGGCCAGCGGTCACGAACAGATTCTGCTCTTCGGCGAGAAACCCCCGGCCATCAAAGCAGACGATTTCGAACCGGTCGCGAAAGGCGCATTAATGACGCGGCTTGAATTCGATAACGAGTCAACCGTAGGCAAAAACGGTTCGGCGTGGTTCCCCAAACAGCATCGAAGGATCGAGGCGGTACCGAGTGACTTCCTCGTCAAGAATGGCGGTTTCAGCTTCACCGCGTGGATCAAACCCGATGCTGAGATGAAAAGTGAGACGATCTTTGGTCGCTACAGCTTCGCCATCTTTCTCGAAAAGACTCGCGGTGGCTGGAGATTGCGAGCGGTCTCACGATCACATGATAACGGGATCGGATACTTTGGCCGCATAGGCGAATTTCCAGCCGGCAGTTGGCAACACGTTGCCGTGACCTGCGACGGGAAAGAGTGGGCGTTCTACTACGGCGGCAGAGAAATCGTCCGACAGAAAATCCCTGCCGATCATGTCGGATTCCTCAGCGACAACAGGCCCTTCTTTCTCGCCGGCGACGGTCACCACGAAGACCGTCAGTTCCGCGGCGGACTGGATGATGTGCGGGTCTATCGTCGGGCATTGACTCCAAATGAAGTTGCGACAATCAACTCGAACGTCAGCGCTCAGATGACCCACATCGGCACACTGCCATTTCCGGATGGAACCGTTCACGACCTGCGTTTTTCACAAAACGGCGATCTTCTGATCGCAGCCGGTGGGCAAGGAGCCTATTCCGGAAAGGTGGCGGTCTTCGATGTTCGTACTGGTCAACGCCGGGCCACAATTGCGGACGAAGAAGACATCATTCTTTCGGCGGACATCAGTGCTGATCACCGCGTCGTTGCGATCGGCACGCCAGCAAGAAAGGTGAAGATCTTTTCTGCTCAGGATGGCCGGTTACTGCACAAGATCGACAAGCATACTGACTGGGTCACTGCCGTTCGCTTCAGCCCGGATGGCAAGTATCTCGCCACTGGCGATCGCAACGGGGGAATCCACGTCTGGGAAAGCGCGAATGCCGGAATCGTTTATACGCTGGATGAACACAAGGTTCGAATCACCAGCCTGAGCTGGCGGCCCGACGGCCAATTGCTGGCATCGGCGGGTGAGGATGGTAAGTTCGTGCTCTGGGATATGAAAGACGGCTTTCCAACTCGCACGGCGAGTCCTCACACCGTCAGCTGGGAGCCATCGCGCTACAGTCGCCAGACCGGAATCCTCGATATTGCATTCGCGCGCGACGGTAGTTTCCTGACGCTTGGACGAGACCGAACACTTCGGTGGTGGCAGACCGACGGCAACGCCATTGGTGAAGTTCGCGACCTGGAAGCGCTTCCAACGCAGGCCGTATTCAGATGGGACAGCAAACAGGTCATTACCGGTGACCTCGAAGGCAATCTGAGAATCTGGGACACAGAGTCACGATCCATGATCCAAGAACTTTATCCACAATGAAAAGTGGCGAATGCTTTGTATTGAAGAGTTTCTGCTCCAACCGACGCGCAGAAGTTCTGAACGACCGAACGGTGTTCCAGTCATCAGGGTTGGCGAGCAATTGCAGGAATAATCGGCTACCGCGAGGCGGAAACACTGGCCGACATAAAACGCGAAACCGGACAAACTCCCGACGAGTTTCGTCAACTCATTAAGCCCAACGTATTTGTGGGCTCCGCAACACTGAGTTTCGCACGTACGCGACCTGCATGTCGTCAAATTACAGGTCGCGGACGGAATGGGTGGCCCGGAATGTGCGTACGTCAATCGCGGCCTCTGAGCGTTAGGCAGCCCATGAAAAACGCACAGCGGCGACCGAGAGTTCGGTTTGCATGACCTTCTGAAAGCTCACCGAGCAGGGCTAGAACTGCCGGAGGGCAAGCAGGCAGAGCGAGTGATGATAATGGACGGTAGAATTCCATGAACAACTTGCCCACAGTTACATGGCGGATTCGGTCCCAAAGTCGAACAAACTGATTGAACTTTCTGAGCCCAGCCACTGGTCCCGAAAAGCCCAAAAAAAGAGCCGCTGACCGTAATTGATCAGCGGCTCTTGTGATTTAAGTGGAGGATAACGGACTTGAACCGATGACCTCTACAATGCCATTGTAGCGCTCTCCCAACTGAGCTAATCCCCCAGATCAACGAGGCGAGAGAAAACAACTAGTCGTCTCTCCCTTCCGAAAATTATCAACAAGCGATCTTTTTCGTCAAGAGCCTCTCATCCGTGATCGGTGTTCACCGTATCCGCACTAAAGGAAAAATGCTTTTTTCTTGCCTCTGGCGTCATCCCCTACGATTCCTGGTTTTCCGTGACCTGTTGCAATACTTGAGGAAATGGGATTTGGTTGCAAATTCCGAATGCATCGTGTCGAGTGAGGCGTTTTCGAATCATGGCAGGAGTCGAGAGACCACAGAGGAATTTTGCTCGATCACGCGCCGAGTGAAATACCTCAGTATTCTCATAAACTACCTGCTCGAGCATTTTTTTGGCCGACGTACCAATGGATCGTTGAGATTGTGCTTCATGAAGCTGGTTGTCTTGATTCTGCTTCAAGCATGCAGAGCAATTCCCACATTGCTCGTCAAGGATTTCACCAAAATGTTGTGACAGTGTGGCTGCGTAACATTGATCCTTCTTCGCTAAGTCAAAGACCATTGCAGTTCGTTGGATATCGTCTGCTTCTCTTTTTTGTAGTCGATCATTGAGTTGACCAGCAAGGTGGCCAAGTCGGGTGAAGCGTTTCTTCCATCGATAGCCGAATGTTAAATCAGCCACCTTTATTTCCACCCAGTTCCGTTCCCCAAGTTCATTCAACGCGTCAATGATCACTTCGCGTGGGCGATTCAAGCGTTTCGCTGCGATCGTCAAGTTCAAGCTAAACCAGAGTCGTCCCTTGGTGAGACAACTGAGCAATTCCCCCACAAACTGTCGCTGCTCTCCCTCGTAGTGATTGAGAATCACTTCAGAACTCACAAGTGGTTTTAAGCGATAGCTTTCATATCTTGGCGAAGTCGCCTCGATCCATCCGTCGAGTTCTAGGTAAGTCATCAAGGTGCGAAGTACGGTCAGCCGTATATTGGTCTCGTTGGCAAGTTTGTGGTGAGAAAGGTGAAAGGTTTCCGGTTGGCCGTGAATGATCTCGATGAAATTGTGAATACTTTGTTTGGTTGGAGTGTCACCGTAGCTGAAGTTTTCAAGCACGATTCGATCTTCTTGGGTTAAAAGCATCTCGCATGTCGATCTTTTACCGTCACGCCCTGCCCTTCCAATTTCTTGTGCATAGCCTTCGAGAGATTTAGGCGCGTTGAAGTGGTAGACGTTTCGAATATCGGGTTTGTCGATGCCCATCCCGAATGCAATGGTCGCAACAATGATCTTGGATTTTGAGCGGAGAAATGCTTTCTGTATCTCGTTGCGTGTCTCACTTTCCATGCCGGCGTGATATGCAATCGCATCAAAATCATCCTCTCGCAGATAAGATGCAATTTCCTCGGCCGTCTTTTGTAGTGTTACATAGACGAGAGTCGGGCCAGTTTGTTGGCTTTGAATGCGTGAAAGTAATGTTTGGTATTGGGTCTCGGTGGTTGTGTTGTGTGACAAGAGTTGAAGGTTGGGGCGATAAAACTTTGTTCGGATCGCATCGTTTTTTTTGATGTTGAATGCCTTCCGGATGTCGTCAAGGACTGCGGGCGTGGCCGTTGCGGTGAGAGCCAAAACTTGATGAACACCTAACCGTTTAGTGAGGGCAGCCAATTTCAGGTAATCAGGACGAAAGTGATGTCCCCATTGGCTGATGCAATGTGCTTCATCTATCGCAAACAAAGAAATCTTCATCTTGCGGATCGAGGCAAGAAACCTTTCATTGAAAAATCGTTCCGGTGCGAGGTAGAGG
>JAKMEW010000394.1 GCA_022425745.1 Rubripirellula sp. | reverse complement strand
ATGTGGTATGGCGTCTACAACAAGCAAACACATTGTTTGAAATACAGCGGAGCAGGGCACCCCGGCGCGATTGTCATTACAGAGGATGGTGAACTGACTGAGCTCGATTCTGATGGTCTGATTATTGGAGTGATGGAAGATTGCGAATATGAGACCGAGGAGTTTTTGGTTCCCGAATGTAGCAGCATCTACTTGATTACTGATGGTTGCTTTGAAGTCATTGGCGAGGATCACCCGCTGCTTGAGGTTGAGGAAATGTTCGATTTTTTGAGAGAGCGAAAAAATCGCGGGGACGTCATCGAGGATTGGTATCAGCTAGTGAAGGATCGACATCCAAAAAATCAATTAGACGATGATTTTACAATGCTTTCTGCTAGCTTTCGCGGCGGTTTGACAACTTGATTCGCATCCTACGGGGACGCACTTAATCGCTTCAACTACCTTGCCGCTCTCGGATACTACTTAAATGATGGTCAGTCATAAGTGGTCCTTGAGCAGTATTAAGCGATGCAGGTTGTTTGGTTTAAGAAAGATTTGCGAGTTGCGGACCACCGACCGCTGTTTGAAGCAGCCAAGAGTGGGGCATCTCTGTGCGTCTACATTTACGAACCCGAGCTTCTTCAGTCACCCGAATTTGATTCGTCGCATTTGGGGTTCATTAACGAAAGTCTTCAAGAACTTCGGCATTCACTTCATGCACTTGGTGGAAGTTTGATTCTCCGCGTCGGCGAAGCAACTTCGGTCTTCTCAACTTTACATACCGAGTTTGGAATAGATACGGTATGGAGCCATGAAGAGACTGGAAATGCAATTACGTATGCTCGCGACTTAAGAGTGAATGATTGGTTGCGACAGCAAGGAATTCCATGGCGTGAGTTTCCGCAAACCGGTGTCATACGTCGATTAAAAAATCGAGATGGTTGGTCTAGGTCACGCAATCAGTTCATGGCACAGGAGATTGTCCCCGTTCCCACGTCGATCTGCTTTGCTGAAGGAATTGAAGCAGGGTCGATACAAGAGGCTCGTGATCTCGGTTTAGAAAAGAGTCCGAAGAAGAATTTAAACAAGGGTGGCGAGCGCATTGCACGGGAACTGTTAAACAGTTTTCTAAGTGAGCGTGGTCAGAATTATTCCCGAAAGATGTCAAGCCCGGTTTCTGCACACGATGCGTGTAGCCGGTTGAGTTCTTCGATCACTTGGGGCTGTATTTCGATTCGTCAGGTTGTTCATGCCTTACGAGAGCGGCAACGAGAAATTCGTGAGGTAAAGCAAGAAGGGCAAGCGACTGGTGGTTGGTTATCATCATTGAAATCGTTTGATGCACGGTTGAGTTGGCATTGTCACTTTATGCAAAAGCTGGAGGATCAGCCGAGTATAGAGTTTGAGAATATGAGTCGTGTTTACGACGGACTACGTGAATCTGAATACTCACAAGAGCGTTTTGAAGCTTGGTGCGAGGGAAAGACGGGCTATCCAATGATTGACGCCTGCATGAGGGCACTCAGGGAGCACAGTTGGATTAATTTTCGAATGCGTGCCATGTTGGTGTCATTTGCTTCCTATCACCTCTGGTTGCATTGGCGGAATCCCGCAGTTTATTTGGCGAAGCATTTTTTGGATTTCGAGCCCGGAATACACTTTTCCCAGGTGCAGATGCAGTCGGGTACCACGGGCATCAATACCGTGCGAATCTACTCACCCATCAAGCAAGTCATTGATCAGGATCCACACGGCGAGTTCATACGGCGTTATGTACCAGAACTTTCGGGAGTACCCAATGAGCACCTGCCCGAACCACACAAGATGACGAGAGATGAGCAGTTGATGGCAGGTTGTTGGATTGGGCGAGACTATCCCGAGCCGATAGTGGAGCATTTAACTGCTTATCGCGCAGCGCGAGATAAAATTCACGCGATTCGGAGGCAGGCAGGAGCTAAAGAGGAGGCAAAGAAAATTGTCAAGAAGCATGGCAGTCGTAAAGGTACTTCAAGAAGGACTCGATCTAAACAACGAAATCGGAACGCAGGTCACGATGAAAACCAGCGAACCTTGTTTTAACGCGAGCATTTGTTCCGTGGAAAAAGGCTGTTTCTGAAGCTGGCCGTGACACGTGACACGGTGTGTATTGCAGAGGTTTCGTGGGGGAGTGGAGGTTGTAGCGATCCGTTATTAGGATTGTTCAACCTGGAAATTAAAAATGTTCCAAAATGGCACCTAAAGTTGCATAGACATATCTGAATATGGTGGGCAGAATTAGGCCTTTACTAGTACCCACAAGCGCCCATAGCTCAGCTGGATAGAGCAACGGACTTCTAATCCGTAGGTCGTAGGTTCGAATCCTACTGGGCGTGCTTCCTCTGGTCACCGCTCGACCAACCACCACGAGTTGACTCTCAACGATGGTTATAAAGCCTTCTTTTAATCCGCGTTATAACGTCCTTTCTGGTAACGACTTACGTCAATGAATGATTGAGCGAGACTCTCTTCTCAGGTCGCCCTATTCGATTGTCAACGCATGATCGACACCGATGTTCGAACTCGATAGCTTTCACTCTCAAGCTCTCACCCAGTTTGGCCCTCGTAAGTTAGCGATGTCGCAATTGGGTGGGGCAGGTGAGAGTCGAACCATTCCACTATGTAAAACACGTCAGAACGAATTCGGAGAC
>JAKMEW010000380.1 GCA_022425745.1 Rubripirellula sp. | reverse complement strand
CACTATCAGTCTGGCAATCAATCATGAGTTCACGAACTGGTTTGCCTCATTATCCCCGTTGCATCGGGATTCTGCCGTTTAAATCAAAGATCAAATCAGGTTTCTTCATTTAATGACGCGGTTGTTTCTTATCGCAATTCACCGGAAATAAAGTCAGTCCTAAGGATCGGTTGAGATGTATTTGACGCCATCAAGGAAAAACGTAATGGGCTTTCCCTGACCTGCAAGCGACCATCCAAATCCCGTCTTGATCTGCCTTAGATCGAGTCCCCGTAATGGAATGGAGTAACGGTTCCAATTTTTCGTCAGGACGACATCTTTGAGTTCGCCCTTTGCTGTGTCACGGTAGGGCTGATTGCCATCAAGGACGCCGAAGACGAAGTTAACCGTTTCACCTCCCGATTGACCCTTCGCCCAGAATTCAAGCTCGGTTGCACCAGTGAGGTTCGCACCTCCCGGTTTCAGTCCATCCCAGTCTTCGGCGGGTGATTGCCACAGTACGCCACCCCATGCATCGCCACTAAGATACTCGACTTGCAGGCAATTTTCTCCACGCTTAGCGTTGTTAGCTACCGTGGCCATCTTGATCGCTGCTGCGTTACCCATGTAACCGGATGGAACGAAAATACTTTGATTGTCACTTTCTTCAAATACGGTGTAGGGAATTTTTGATGGTTCCATGGTTTCCGTGAGCTTGATCATGCCTCCAACTCTCAGTGGCACGTTTGCAACTGCGGCTCCGCCTCGTCTATCACGAACATAGGCAAACAGGCGAAACGTCCTTGGGCTTTCGGGTAGCGTCACACTCACTTTTTTACCCGTTCCCGAAATTGCCTTTGGAAACTCCGCTTCACCGTCCTGTTGGTCCCCGCCAACACCGATCGTTCCTGAGTCTGCACGCAGCACCCATTCGATTTGTAACGAGTTGTCTTCTGGGGAATTCAGACTCAGGGACGCATTGATCGTTTCACCCGCCTTGATTTGATCGAACTTATTAACCGTTACTGACTCGATTTTTGGGCATGGATTCGATGGTGGCGATCCGGACCAAGCGGCAGCGATAGCATCGCTAGCGGCGAGCCGAGTTCCATCGGGCAGGAACATCCCGAACCAGGTCGCTGTCGTTTCTTGCTTGTTACCCCACAGGAAAGAGAACGCACCGAGGCAAGTGCCGCTGTTACCAACCACATTCGCGGAATAACCCTTCGCGTAGAACTCTCCTTTCTCCGTGCTCGTTCGCTCGTAGGGAGAACCCCAAGCAGTCTTGCCGACTTCCCAAGGACCCAGAGGACCATGCTCGGTGATGAGGTACGGTTTTTTGATTCCAGATTTTTTATATCGCTCGGGGATTGATTCAATACCGCCGTAAGAGTTCACACCGACTAGATCAATGTCCTGGCAGAACCGTTCGATATTCTTCAGTTTGTTTTCGTTTACCCCTAGTTCTGCGATCACTGTCATCGTGGGATGGTTCGGATCAATCTTTTTGATTTCTCGAGCAAGGTGATTGATTGCGTACCAAACCGACGGGTCATTTCCCTCGCCCTCTGCTTCATTCCCTACTCCCCACATTAGAAGCGCGGGATGATCTTTGTGCTTTCGAACAGCAGCGAGTGACCGTTCAAGTTGCTGACTGACACTCGCTGCATTCTGATAACTAAATCCGTGCCGCTGGTGTTCCAGCCAGATACCAGCACATACCATCAATCCATGTTTTTGCGCTTCATCGAGAGTTTCACCCAATCGGTCAGTGCTCCATGTCCGAATGGCATTCCCACCCATCTCGGCTAATCTTTTAAAATAACTATCACCTCCAACTCCTTTCACCAAGAAAGGTTGACCATTGACCACCAATTGATGTTTGGCGTTTTCATGCTGGATTGTCACCTTTGAGGGTTGAGGCGAGGTTTGGGCAATGGCTTTCATCGGGTAGCCGCTGAATAATGCAATTGCCAAAAGAGCGAATTGCGACGGGAAAGAAAGGGAAAGAGGCATGGCGGTTCTTTGGGTTTTGTAAGTCATTGCAGTGGACGCTTTTGAGCATTGGTTCTTGCTGCTGCTCAACTTTTTGCTATTGAAGTCATTGATTTTAAGATGGCATCGGAAAGTGGCATTCGATTTTTTCAATGGAGCCTGTTCTTCCGAATAGTTGTAGGCTTTGAGACTGGTCGAGTCCCATGTCTTGGATAATCTCCCGCTGCCCGCTTGCGTGATGAATGACGATGCGTTCCTTTTCGCTCGCAAGATAAATGATTGGTGTCTGGCAAAAAGTATATGCAAAAGATCCTTTTGGTAATGTGACGGTTTTCTCTCTGCCGAGTGCGTCCAGCCAAGTGAAATCTTGCTGTTTCGATAGTCTTTCGCTTGGGTCGAAGAGGTCAAAGCGGAAGTGAATACAGCCTTCCGATAGCGTGATGCCGTTTTCAATGAATCTTGCCAGCACGTCTTCTTTGACCTGTCCCGTCATTCCAGGTTGCTTGACGCCTGCATTTTCCGGCGTATGGGAATAGGGGTCTGAGGGAAATGCACCGTATTCTTGAGGTGTTTTCTCCGAGCCAATTCCGTAGCGAATGGCTTGATAGTGACTGCGGATGCGGTCTCGTATTTCTTCCGGTGCGTCGTCATCGGCCGCTTTTAGAAGGTTTTCTGCAACGGCCAATCCCAATTTAGAAACCATGTGCCAATAAATTGATCCCAGTCCCTCATATCCGAAAAACGTACCCGATCGACCCGTGAACTGATGATGGCCGAAGAGGTTGATGAATGCACTGCAAATTGCATCATTCTCACCTTGCACATTCGTCTGGTAGCGCTGTGGGAGATCAGCGAGACGTTTAGCAAGATCATTGACGTTGCGAATGGTGCCATTGAAATGATGATTACCGTTCAAGTCATCCTTGATGATCGATTGGTTTTTATCGCGAAGCAGATCCTGGAGCAATTTACTTGATGTCACAAGTTCTAAGGGGACGGAATTCTTAGAAAGAAAACGTGGAAGCTGCTTGTCCGGATAGAGGATGTAGCTGTTTTGGTTTTCTCGATACAAACGACTCGCTTGTAACGAATCGAGCAGGTCAACGGTTTCGGTTGCGTTCAGAATTCCCGAGCTAAGTACTGCAACTTGCCCTTCCAGCATTTCATCTAAGTGGTCAACGTGTAGCTTTTCACCTTCCCATCTCAAAAGATTGTAAGCATGGAAAAGTGAGTCCGGTCTGCGATTATTGACAATGGTTTTCTTCAGTTGATGCTTCGCTGTCGCAAAGAACTGTTTGCAACGGTCAGCACTGAGCATACCAGTGCCTCCGCTGGGGCCGAATTGATAAAGCTGGTTTCGGTATGTTTCTCCAGCCTGTCCAAGAGCCGACACGATCTGCGCCCGTGTTGCTGCGGTTTGCGTGACGTGTTCGGCTGATTGCACCGTCTCGGAGTCGTCGGTACACGCGCGGATGGATTCGGCTGTGTTGAGTACGTCAAAAATGGTTTCAAAGAAATGAAGTACTTCAATGGAAATATCGAAGTCAGTGCCTTGGCATGACTCCATCCAGTTTTCAATGGTTGTACACCAACGGTAGAGATAGCAGGTGGTCACCATGGATAAGCCATTACCCACCAATGCATTGTTCGCGTCATTCCACTCTGGTCGTTGAGTGTTCAGCCAGATTCCGCCATCAGGGACGAAGTTGGATAGCTTTGAGAGAGTCAGTGTTAGCAATTTCTCGAGCATCGTGACTCGGTGAATCTCGCCTGATTGATCCGTGAGAAGTTTTCCATCTGCCCCGACCACGTCAATCCGATCTTCTATTTGCTTGGCCACCTCCTTATCGAATTCAATTGTGTCGCGCGGATCACGTTTGATCTCCTCGAAGTTTTTGATTCGATATGGAACGTTAGCATGAACGTATTGTTCGCTTGTGAGACTGTGATTGAGTTTTTGAGGTGCCGTTTTTTGCTGCGACTCGATTAGCTTCAGCAGGTAGATGATCTGGTGATCTCCCCAGTATCCGATGTTGGCCCACGGATCTTCCGGCGTAGGCACCTCCCATTCAAATCCGTCCTTGGTGACTCGGTATGGGTTGTAGCCATCGGCGGTGGTGGCATTGAGGAAACGGTTGATCATCGCTGAAGTGAACTGCGGAAACGACATCGCTAATGCTTCCCAGTTCTGGAAGAGATCACGCCAGTTCCCTTGGTATGCGAGGTTTGGTTCGCCCGATTCCGTCTTGAGCTGAATCGAAAATCGATTCCATGGGCGAGTGGGGTCTCCGTGACGTCGACTGAATACCAACGGAAGGTATTCGCTCGTCAATCGAATCAGGTCGGGGTCGCTTGTCTTTGATGTCAGGGTTTGTAATTCGTCGTTGCTGATGACCTTTGGTAGGGAATTGAGCAGAGCTTCGTGACGCTCAAATGTACCGCGGTTGAATCTTTTTATATGGTTGGCAAAGTCCTTGCTTGGCAGGTTGTATTGATCAAATGGGATTCCACCTCGCATCGCATTGAAAACGGTGTTGGCAACGTGCCGATCGAGTCTTCTCTGGTTGGAGCCGCATTGAAAACCGTCAACGGAGGCAATGATTCGCTTGAGGTGATGCTCCCCATTTTGAATGTCATTCAACAGGTCGACGGTTCGATCCTGATTCTCCTGAATGAATGCATCGAGCGAGATGATATCGCTATGGTCTTGCTGGACGTCGGCAATCACGTTCCAGGTTTGTTTGCTTCGGCCTTCTAGTTGGATTTGTTGACAAGCGAGGTACGCACCTGATTTCCCTCGGATGTCATTCTCGTCCGTCAACGGTTGGGCGCGATCTGGGTTGATGTCTCTCGCTTCAAGTTGGCTGGTGCACAGAAGGATTGAAACGGGACACAGTCCCGTTTGCCACGCCACGCTCGCCTTGAGTCCTTCACTCGGTTCGGCTCGATCTGTCGGAATTGAACTGAGATAAAAAATTCCAAGATTTGAACCACTTAGTTTTTCGTTCTTCTTGTAGGCGTTTCCCAAATTACTGAATCGCATCGTGAACTCGCTGCCGATTCCATAAGGCAGAATATTTTGAAGTCCATCGATCAATTCCATCGTGATCGAATGGTCACGATGGTTTTCTAACTCGCAACTGCGAACGAACCCAAATTGTTCACTGTAAGACCAGCGGTAGCGAAAGCTTAACCCGAGGTCTTGGCGTTTTTCTTCGAATAGAACTTTGTTTCCGAGCGGCGTCTTGTAGAGATTTTGAATGGTTGTGTTGTCAAATCGGTCGGAACCAAATGGCTCCCATATCGTTCGCTCTCGGTGAGCTGTCTCAACTTGATCGGTGGCATTTTGTGGCTCATCAACGATCGTGATTCGTGTGTACGGACCCGCGTTCCGCCTTGCTGCAGAAATTTGGTCGTCGGCAGCGTAAGGGAAAAGAGCGTGGTCTGGGTCCTGCCTTCCTGCTGTTAATGCACCACGACTGGAGATGAACATCCAGTGGTCACTCGCCCCGACGATGGACATGAAGAACTCTGGCATGAGATGTGAGTTTGAGATTTTGTAATAACGTTCTCCGTCAATGGAGAGGGATTCCCCGGTGACCGACCGCGGATTGACGTTGGTATTAGAGTTCATCGTTAGCGGAAGCCAATTAAAAACGAAGGTTTTTTTGATTGCGAGCTATGGAACTGTGAGGGTCTGTTGAAGTCTGCCTCCAATCGAAGACCACCTTTATTGAGTCCCCAGAGCTGCTTGACGATCAGCAAGGGCTCGGCGAGTCTGTTCAGCAGATTCTTCGGTGACGTCGTAATTCCACATCACGCCAATCGCGCCCAGAACCCCGAGGATGGGAAGAGCTGAATAAAAGAATCGCAAGCCGTTGATCGATTCTTGAGTGGCAACGGGGTCAGGATCAAAGTCAACCCACCACAGAATGATGCCAGCGAGCAGGCCGGCAAATGCGTGACCAAATTTGACCATCCACCAATAAACCGCGCCGATGGTTCCTTCACGCCGTTTGCCCGTTTGGTATTCGTCAATGTCACAAACATCTGCGGTCATCGACATCATCAATGTGAAGAGTCCACCGATGCCAAATGAGTGAAACGGTAGAGCCCACAGGAAGAGTTGAGGTTTACCTGGAACGAAGAGGAACCAGAACAAAATGTAGCCAATGATTGAAATGGCTTGTGAAATGATGAACGTTTGCTTCTTGCCAAGTTTTTTCGACATCTGTGTTACAACGGGTATGACAAGGAACGTGGTGCATAATGCACCAACGCAACCATGCATCGCCGGCCATTTTCCGGCAGCCCCGGGGTCACCGCCAAACATGTGGTGCACGATGATTAAGAACGTGAACGATGCGATGATGTTGAATGAATTGAAGACCAAAAAAGTTGCAATCGCGAGTCGTAAGAATTGTGGAATCAAGAAAGCTTGAAAAGTTGAAATCAGGATTTCGGCGACGCTGCTGACCATCGATCCTAAGCTGATTGTCTTGAAATCATCGCGGTCGAGTGTGGATCGACTTTTGATGAAAAGTGCGGGGATCATCGCTAATAG
>JAKMEW010000371.1 GCA_022425745.1 Rubripirellula sp. | reverse complement strand
ACTCGCCAACGAGGGATATCGTTTCAATCAGTTTTACGTTAACTCACCGATTTGTTCTCCTTCAAGGGTCGCCTTATCAACGGGGCAGTACCCGCACCGCCATCGAATTACCTCCTATTTGAGTCATCGACGAGCCAATCGTGAGCGAGGGATGGAACAGTGGCTGAACAAAGACGCACCGATGCTTGCCCGCGAATTACAACGCTCGGGCTATGCCACCGGACATTTCGGTAAGTGGCACATGGGCGGCCAACGCGATGTGGGGAATGCGCCGCTAATTAAGGCTTATGGGTTTGATCGGAGTTTGACCAACTTTGAAGGTTTGGGGCCAAGGGTTCTGCCTCTAAAGGATGCCTATGAAGGGAAGACTCCACAGAGGCATGATCTGGGTTCTGCTAACCTCGGTAAGGGACCCATCTACTGGGAAGATCGAAGTGTAATCACCGCTCGCTTCGTCGACGAGGCGATCAAGATGATTGATGCAGCGCAGACGCTCGATCAACCATTTTTCGTGAACCTTTGGCCTGATGATGTGCATTCCCCTTTCTTTCCACCTGAAGTCTTGAGGGATGAAACAGACGGCAGCAAGCGTGCTTTGTATTATGCCGTCTTGGACGCAATGGATCAGCAATTGGGGGTTCTGTTTGATCGTATCCAGCAAGATACTGATCTTCGAGAAAACACTTTGATTTTGGTGATGAGTGACAATGGTCATGAAGAGGGTGCTGGTTCGTCGGATCCGTTGCGCGGCGCCAAGACCTGGCTTTATGAAGGTGGGATTCGTTCACCACTGATTGTTTGGGGGCCGGGACTTCTGAATCCTGAAGTGGTTGGCACCACCAATGAGGAGTCGATCCTGTGTGCACTGGATGTCAATCGATCCTTATACGACTTAGCGAATATTGTTCCGGAAGAAGGTGTTGTTCTGGATGGTGAAAACGTTCTCGACACCATGCTCGGGAATAGTACTCGTGGGCGAGTTGCACCAATCTTTTGGAGGCGTCCTCCGGATAGGCCCGGTAGAGCCGACGAGGATAACCCAGATCTGGCGGTCCGGGATGGCAGGTGGAAGTACCTCGTCAATTACGATGGTAGTGGTCCGCAGTTGTATGATCTCAGCGGTGATCCGAGAGAAACGAACAATCTGCACGAAAAGCATCCGGTAGAGCGAGAGCGATTGCACCAGTTGGTCAACGAGTGGAACGCCGGGCTTCCTCGGGATGCAGGGGATCCTGAGTGGCAACCGGAAGAAAGGGTTGGTTCACTCAATAGGAACGAATTTGTTAATCCCATCGGCGAAGGTGCTGATCCTTGGGTGGTTCGTGATCCAAATCAACCGCGTTACCTGTGGTGTATGAGTGAAGGTAATCGCGGAATCGCAATCCATGAGAGCGATTCGGTTTCATCGATGGGTAAAAAAACCGTCGTTTGGCGTGCTCCAGAAACAGGGCCCTTTTCTCGTGAAGTTTGGGCTCCCGAGCTTCATTTCGTTCAAGGTCGTTGGCGGGTTTATTTTGCTGCATCGGATGGGCAAAACAAGAATCACCTCGCCTATGTATTGACTGCGAAGACGGATGATCCGCTTGGGGAATATGAACTCAGTGGACCCTTCGCGACCGGTGAGGGAGACGATGGAATGTCACCCAATCTGTGGGCGATTGACATGACCGTGTTCGAGCATCGGGGACAGCTATACGCTGTTTGGTCAGGCTGGGATGAAGCTGAGTCGGATCGTCAGTACCTTTATATCGCGCCGATGGAGTCTCCGACAAAGTTGTCCGGACGCCGCGTGCTGTTATGTGCAAACGATGATTACCTTTGGGAGAGAGTCGAGCCGATGGATTCGAAGCGAGGTTTGCACGAAGCGCCGCAGGTTTTCAAGGCAAAGAAGAGAACGTCCATTGTTTATTCCTGCGGAGCATCTTGGTTGCCAACTTATAAGCTTGGGCTGCTCGAGTTGATTGGTGATGATCCGCTAAAACCAGAGTCGTGGAAAAAGCGATCTCAGCCCGTATTCGCCAGTTCGGCTTCGACTTATGGGGTGGGTCACTCCTGCTTTGTGCAGTCATTGGATGACTCTCAGTGGTGGCATGTCTTTCATGCCAAGCGTGATCGTGATCCGGGCTGGAGACGCTCGGTTTACGCACAGCCAATGAAGGTGGGGCGACGAGGTTTTCCTTTGTTCGATTCGCCGGTCGAGTCTGGAACGATCATGACACTTCCCAGCGGAAGCAAGGAAGAATCGCTTTTGGTTGAAATGGGCTCGTTTCGTTATTTCGGCCACCATCAAATGTTGCAAACCGACGAAGGTATAATTCGTTTGGGTCAGCAGCCAGATGAACCGGTCAATACGTACCGCTCTGGTGAGAAGGTGGTTTTCGATGGGCAAGTTGCAAATGATTTTGAGGCCGCGGTCACGATTGATTTTCAAGGTGACCGGCAGGCTGGAGATGCTGGGTTGCTGTTTCGCACTACCGGCCCTTCGGTTGGGTACGATGCACAACGCGGATACTTTGCGGGCATCGTCCCCAGAACCGGTTTGCTGATCTTGGGGAAAATGGATGGTCGAGGTTGGCAGGAGATGAAG
>JAKMEW010000367.1 GCA_022425745.1 Rubripirellula sp. | reverse complement strand
TGCTCGAACAGTACCAATAGCTCGATATCTCGGTTTGAGTTACGGCACGTTATTCCCGAACGCCTCATTTCCGAACGCCTTCGTGCTTTATCTGAACTGAGGTTCGAGTTTTGGAATGCCCTGCTTGATGGCCACCGCCATCATTCCAGAGACATCGTCAACAAGTGGGAATTGCACACCCGATTTGAAAAGGCTGCTGACGACTTCTGCAGAATTGCTGCAACAGTAATTTACGGTGACTCCGTTTTTTCTTGCCACTTGAATATGCTTGGGATCCGCTGAGTTTCCCCCAAGTAATTGAATGAACTCAGCCTTTATGTTGACGGTCTCTTCAACATACTTCAGATGATTTGCTTGCCGATCCATATTGCAGTGTTTGATCGTTGGCACCGCGGAACGTGCCGCTTCAATTTCTTTCTGACCGCACGCGAGAAAGCATTGATGAGTTCGCTGAGCAGTTTGGATGATTTTAGCTGTTGCAATTGCAAGCTGATCGGATCCTTTGAGGTGAACATTCAACCAGATATTGTCAGGCATCATCTGGAGTGTCTGGCCGAGTGTGGGGACTCGAGTACCTTTAAACTCCGATCCTTTGAATCCACCCGCGTCGAGTTGTTGAATCTCGGCAAGAGTGTGTTCGCTGACCGGTCCGCTACCGTTGGTTGTGCGGTCAACTGTTTGGTCGTGCATCAGAACGACTTTGTTATCACGAGTGATCGCAACGTCGAATTCAATCATTTGTGCGCCGAGGCGAATTGCTTCCCCAAAAGCTGGCAGGGTGTTCTCAGGGTGGGTAAGGCTTGCGCCACGGTGAGCACAGATTCCTCGCGTTGGCATCTTGATAGTGGCTCGCACTGATTCTTCAGATTTAGCCGTCGAGGAAATGCAGAGGGGTACGAGAGCGAAGGTTGCCAAGGCGGCGAGACGGCGGGAGCGACGAGCAAAAGAGAGTTTCATCAAGTTCTCTTGTGTTGGGGTGTCGTCATGTGGTCGGAGCGGTTCTGATTCTGGTTGATGCATATTTCCAAACCATCAACGTGTTATCATTTTAACACATGCGGTTGACCACAACTTGAATCCTATTTTCTGAGCAAATCGATGCGTTCTTTACCCTCAATGCATATGTCGCTGATCACACTCGTCAACCTGATGGTCATTTTGGTTGGGGCGCATCCGTCAGGGCTCTTCGCTCAGAGTTTACCTCGAGAAGATGTGATTGAGTTTCCCGCCGTTGCAGAAGGTTTTTGCGTTAGCAATGTGTTTCAGTCGGGAATGGTGCTACAGCGAGATAAGCCCATCCGTCTCTGGGGTTGGGGGACCCCGGGTGAGACCGTGGAGGCGGGATTCGGCGGTGTATCGGGATCGTCCATGGTGAAGGAGGACGGTTCTTGGAAAGTTGATTTACCGGCGCTGCCATCGAGTCGGGAAGGCCGAACCCTGAAGATTCAGTCTGCGGGAAAGCAGATTTCCTTGCAGGATATTCTGATTGGTGATGTGTGGATTCTTGGTGGTCAGAGCAACATGGAGTTTGAGCTTGCTAAGGTGGAAAACGGTTCTCTCGAAATCATCTCGGCTAATTATCCTTTGATCCGCGTTTTAACGATTCCGTATGCCCAAGGTCCGGAGAAGCAACCGAGTTTCCCGCGGTTGCATCAGTGGAGTGATTGGTCCCGGCGACATTTTCGCAAGGGTGATTGGAACGCTTGCACTCCGGAGATTGCGCGAGAGCTCTCCGCGATAGGTTTTGTGTTTGCAAGGCGAATTCATCAGGCGTCACAGGTCCCAATTGGTGTCATTGATGCGTCGCGCGGGGGGACGACCGTTGAAACATGGACTCCCCTCGATGTCCTGCAAGGCATCGATGGCGAAGCAACGAAACAGAAGGTGTTGGAGTTTGAACAATCCGCTGCTCAATGGGATGCAGAGGCCGACCTTACTGCACGCATTAATCAGCATGCCAGTCGATTAGAACGTTTGCTCCAAGATGGAAAGGAGGTGAGCGAGGCGGATAAGCAACCACCCTCAGATCTTCGGCCCGGCCCAATCGGCAATCACAACTATCCTGGGCATTGCTATGCCGGAATGATTGCTCCGCTTGAAGGCCTATCCATCAAGGGCGCAATTTTTCATCAAGGTTACAACAACGCGTTTGACGGGACGCTGGGTGTCAGGATGTATCGCGAGGTGTTTCCCGAGATGATCGGATCGTGGCGTCTCGCATTTGGTGATCCTGAGATGCCCTTCGGTATCCTTTCTCTTTGCACCGATGGATACCCACAGACCCTCGATGATTACAGCGAAAAAATGTTTAACACTGGAATCGAGATCCGAGAGGCACAGTATCAAGCGTTTGTAGATCTTTTGCGATCGGGTGATAAAAAAATTGGATTCGCGAGTACGTTCGATTTGCGGCGACGTTGGTATCATCCTCAATTGAAACTGCCTGCCGGTGAGCGAATTGCGAGATGGGCTCTGGCGACGGAGTATGGATTTGAAGGTCAAGTGGAATGGAAACCGCCGATGCTCGTTGAGATGAAACAATTCGACGGCGTCATCGAATTAACCTTTGACCGTGAAGTGGGTGATCCTATGGACGGCGAAATTCGAGGTTTCGCCATAGCTGGTGATGCGAGGCAGTTTCACCCTGCGGAGGCCCAATATGCGGAGCGAGGTAAAAATGATCGTGGGCAGATGCAGTACGATCGAAAACGGTTGGTTCTCAGTAGTCCAATGGTGAAGAAGCCGATTCACTATCGTTACGCGTGGGGACGCAATCCACTGGCAAATCTTCAGGCAACTGGCAACAAAGATTTGCCGTTCGCAACACAACGTAGTGATGATTGGGTCATGGAAGAGGTTCCATTGGGTGTATTAGGCGATACCGTCAGTTTACCGATATCACGCGCTGATCGTTCAAAAGTCATAGGAGCTTTGCGAGCGCAAGATAGGCAGCGACAATTGCACTCGGCAAAACAGGTTCTGGAAAACTTAGGGGCGACTACTGTGAATCCATAGCTTGTTCGTTAAAAATCCAGCGTCTTACTAGGCGGTGTATGTGTTTCGTGTCTCAATTCATAAGCAAATCAAGATGGCGACTTTACCAATCCTTCAGGATCATGAACTCGGTTCTGAGGCTGCCACACTCTTTGACGAGATTCGCACTGCTCGTGATACAGATTATGTGAATCATTTTTGGCGAGTCCTCGCGAATCAACCCGCAAAGGCTCGTTCAACTTGGGAGCAATTGAAGGTGGTCATGGCTCCGGGGGCTCTTGATCCGTTAACCAAGGAGATGATTTACATCGCTGTGTCCGCTGCGAATAACTGTGACTATTGCGTCCACAGTCATACCGCCTCCGCAAAACTGCGAGGCATGACACCTGAGATGTATGCTGAACTCATCGAGGTCATTACGATGGCTAGTCAGACCAATGCGATGGCCAATTCAATGCAGGTTCCGGTGGATGATTGTTTTTTGGTGGAACGGGCTGACGGTTAAAAGCTGCAGCGGATTAGGTTTTTCATCACCACACATTCATGAGTTCAGTTGAAACCATTTTTTGAACATCGTTTGAATCATTGGCGTAAGACGCGAGCGATTGTATCGGTCCCCGATTTTTCTCAGGGCATCTGATTGGGTTGGGTATGGGAAAATGGTTCCGGCGATCTTCTTGAGTCCTATGCCTTGGGTCATTGCCAAGCAAATCGTGCTCACCATTTCCCCTGCTTGTGGGTGAACAATGGTTGCACCAAGGATTTGATCGGTTCCTTGTTTGAGGTGTATTCGGGCAAAGCCGTCCTGCTCACGCTCGATAAGTGCGCGATCCACCTCGTTGAACGGGACTGTCAGTGTTGAGTATCGATTGGGGTTGTCCAAGGCTTCAGCAGCGTTGATTCCAACGTGAGCGATCTCGGGCGTCGTGTAGGTGCAGCGAGGGATGATGAGTGAACTATAACGACCTCGCCCCATGAATAACGCGTTCTGTATCACGATTCTCGCCATGAAGTCTGCGGCATGTGTGAATCGTTCTAGGCTTGTCACGTCCCCTGCCGCATAGACTTTCCGATTCGTCGTTTTTAGGAAATCATTCACAGCGATTCCCCCTTTGGCGTCACATCGAACATTAGCTGCTTCTAAACCGAGTTGGTCGACGTTGGCCGTTCTGCCAACGCAGACAAGGATTTCATCCGTGGGAAGGTCTGTTTTGCCGGTTGAATTAGCAATCGTGACGACTTTTTCGTCATCGGACATCCGCAAAGAGACAACATCCGTGCTGAGAAGCACCTTTGTGCCTTCTGATCGGAGTTGTTGGGTAAGGATTTCCGAGGCGTCGGGGGCTTCACGCCTAAGAAGTCGCGATGATTTTTCGATCTGGGTTACTTCAGTGCCAAGCCTTGTGAAGGCCTGCGCCATCTCACAGCCAATTGCTCCACCACCGATGATGACCAAACGGTCAGGACGTTGTTTGAGATCAAAGATGGTTTCGTTGGTGTAGACCGGAACCTGTTCACTGCCGGGAACAGATAAGGGCGTTGCCCTCGCACCCGTTGCAATCAATGCTCGTTTGAAGCTGAGTGTGTGGTGATTGACACAAATGGTGTCTGGTCCCGAAAAACGTCCATGCCCCAGGAATACATCGACCCCCAAATTTTTAAAGCGTTCAACGGAGTCATGTTGGCTGAGATGCGCTCGAATCTCTTTTAAGCGTCGGAACGCAGTCGTGAAGTCGCTCTCGTCGGGACGAAGATTCGAATTTGTCGCTTCGTTCGAGTACGTGTTCGTTTTTTTTGCCGAGTGAAGAAGTGATTTTGATGGCACGCATCCATAGTTCAGGCAATCGCCACCCATTTTATTGGTTTCGATGAGAGCAACGTTCGCGCCAAGTCCCGCAGCACCCGCCGCAGCGACTAAACCTGCGGGGCCTGCGCCGATGACGACGAGGTGGTATCTCTTTTTTGGAGTCGGTGATTTCGTGGTGGAGGGTTTGACATTCTGTAGCCAAATTTCATCCGATTCATCTCGGCTCATGAACTCACCCTGTGGGTCGCCTGGACTGGTAGATCATTGTTGATCAGGAATCTTTGTGAATCAATCAAGACCACGCTGATGTTCATTCTAATAAGATCCGTTTAAGTAGTGAGAGGACACGATTGGCGATTGCCAGTGATTTTTAACCGACATCCGAATCATTTGACCTTCGAAAAGTTCTGATCGCAAATTTTGCCAGCCATGGAAAGAGACCAAGGACGATGAACGCCGCAATCAATTGTGGAGTGAGGATGGATGATGTCTCCGACTGATTGATGCTGCTCAAATCAGGCAGACTTGATCCAGCGTAGATATAGGCTGCAGTTCCGGGCAGCATGCCAACCTGACTTACCCACCAGTAGGTGCGCACTTTAATTGGGGTAAGTCCCATCAGGAGATTGATGAGAAAGAATGGAATGGCCGGGATCAGACGAAGGCTGAAAAGATAAAAAGCTCCATCTCGCTCGAGGTGTTGGTTGATGGTCGAGATTTTCTCGCCGTATCGATCAATTATTTTCTGTCTGAATAGATAGCGGCTCGATAAAAAAGCGAGGGTCGCCCCAGATGTGGACGCAAAGCTGACGAGGATCAGTCCCCGAGAAAAACCGAGGTACCATCCGATGAATAGACTGAGCACAGCGGCGCCGGGGAGAGACAGTCCCGTGGCGATGACATAAATCGCAAAGACGATCGCATGTGTCAGGTAGGGAGAGTATTCGAGGTAGTCACGCAACTCAGTTTCTCGCTCAGTCCAAGCCGTGATCTGAAGGTTGGGACTGAGGTAGAACGAAGCGCAGATAAGGAGGAAAAGAATGCAAAAAACAGTCATCCTTTTGATGGAAGGTTTTTGCAAATTGCTTCTCGCGGGTGGGGGGAACGCCTTCATGACGAAGGAGAGACTGGAGGTGTGGTTGGGGCTAGAAGCGTCAATTCTTTGTCGTTTCGCCGTTTTCCGCTGTCCGTAGGCTTTTGCTGCCATCCTTCACGAGATCGGCACGCAAGAATTCTTCGGTTTCAGGTAGAGCAACGTGTATGTCACTTTCGAGGTGCATTTCGACGCTGAGTTGATCAGCGTTGAGATCAAAGACATGACCACCAAATTGTCGGTCATCGTCAAGGAAGTGAAAATGATAGCCGGGCACGCTGATCGCAGCCGAATACGGGGGCGACCAGAAGCCGACGAGTGTTCCACTACAATTGGTACCCTGGAAAACGCTTTGGTGTTCAACGGCCGAAACAAGGTTTTCTCCATGCTTCGCTTTGCAAGCCGCACGCATCGATAGGTGATTGAAGTGACCCCAGATTTTGAAACCTACAAAAAGGTTTCCGCTCGGGCGAAGTTGATTAAGGGATTCTTCAAGCTGCTGAAAAGAATCAATGGGCTGAATCGACGAGTGAAAATCTGACGTGAAACGGGTGATGGTTGCAAACGGAACTCTAGCAGCGTCGGGTACTTCAATTGCCTTGCCTTCCTGAATGATCTGGAAGCAACGGCCCTCGAGCATGATCATCTCTCCGTCTAATTGCTCGTAGGTGCCAAGTCCGAAATCACCGTGTTGCTTGATGTCCTGAACTGTCAGGCAACCACCAAAGACGCCCTCCACCAACGCTCTGCTTGTGGATACTTGGAAAAGCGAATGGTGGGCGATATCTAATTCGTTAGCGAGTGCTCGTTCAACGAGATGCGAAATGGATTCGCCAGTTCTCTCCGTTTCCTTCAAAATATTCTTCCAAAGAGAACCAGAGATGGTGCACCGAAGGTTTTCTCGAGATTCAGGCATGACGGACTCTTCAATGTGATTCATGCATGGGTTGCAACGTTGCGGCGGCCTCACAGCGTATGGTCGCCGCATCACGCGGTCAGGGATTAGGATAGCACGAGAGTGTCTAGGGAGCAGTAGTGATGGGGATAGATTGATGGGCTCAATCGTCGCCGGTTTCGGCTTGAAATTACCGTGGTACTATTCTGCTCGGGGATTGCGTTGTAGATTCTTTGGAGAGTCGCAGCAACAATTGCTTTGAGCTAAGACGTGGTTTGCCATGGATGATACAACTGATTATGAATTTGCCGTGTTCGATGAATGGTCTCTTTACGATGAAATCATCGAGCGCAACTATATGAAGCATGCCGAGATCTCGGCTGCGGTTAGCCGCGATCTGAGTTCAACGAATCTGAACCCAGTCAATAAAATCGCGACGAATGAAATCAGCGAGATCTGGGATCTCGGATGCGGTTGTGGCGGGATGGCTGCAAAGATTCTTAGCGGATGGAGCGTTTCCAAGTACACCGGTGTCGATTTATCGCAGGCTGGGTTGGCAAGGATTGAGGCCAATCTTTCGGCTTCAGTCAGTTCCGTGTGCACCAATTCATGTGAGATCGTTGACTTCTTAGATCAGCAAGTCGGCGTTTGCCCCTCCGTCATTCTAGCCAGCTTTTCTCTCCATCATTTTCCGATGGAAGAGATACAGCGAGTGCTTGAGCTCATCGTGAAGCATATGGATTCACAGAGCCGATTTGTTTGGATCGATACCGTTCGACAAACATATGAAACACGTGAAGAATTCAATCGCCGGTTTTTGCTCGACATTTCAACGCAGTGGACTTCACTAGTGCCAGAACAGATGCTTGAGGTGGAAGAGCACATCACACAATATGATTTTCCACTCGATCAGATCGAAAGGGAGAGGCTTCTTTCCGCGGCGGGGCTGACGAGTCAAACGATCAGTTATCAGGATCCGTTTTTTACAGCGGAAATTTTTACTCGACTTTCCGCTGTTGAGTAATACGCAATTCCGGGCGAGAGTTTTGAGACTGATCTGCTTTATAAAGCGAGTCTCTTCATGCACACGGGTTGACTTTCTATATCGATCAGATTCCACCCGGATCGGTTGACTCGCTATCTGCAGTTGCGGTCGTGTACGCACTCGTGCCCACGACGGCGGCGGTGCCAAGAAGGGAGGCGCCAATTAGGTTACCCGTGGAGCCGCCAGAGGTACCCTCAGGCAGCATCAGCATCCCCTCCTGGTCGGAATCGAGACCGCACGCATCATATTCCTGTGCTATTTCCAGCGAGAAGGTGGAATCTGGTTCAAGGTCGGTCACAAATCGTTGTCCATCGGTAGTTGTTATCTGTGTGGTAAGCGTTGGGTCAACGACCATTAGGCTGCTAGCAGCAATTCCATTTCGGCCGACAACAATGATTGATTGGAGACCGGGTATCGCATTCTCAATAAAGAAGCGTCCCTCTTCATCAGTGACCGTCTGACGAATTCTTAGTTGCTGATCGACGATGAAGACAAGGGTATTTTCGACGGGAGCGAATGAATAATCTTTTTGTCTGATGTCATCAGTCTTTATTGTTGTAATAAGATGACCTTTGACGGATCCGTCGCGCAAGATTAATTCAGGGATTTGAACTCCTTTCACGGCATGCGGCCTTTTATTGCCTGCTGAGTCAATCGTTTCAC
Source organism: Rubripirellula sp. (assembly GCA_022425745.1). GTDB lineage: Bacteria > Planctomycetota > Planctomycetia > Pirellulales > Pirellulaceae > Rubripirellula. The sequence goes on along the minus strand of JAKMEW010000367.1, from coordinate 13,307 downwards.
TGACATGGGCAGATTGATTCGTTAACTCTGGGATCTCGCTAACGTACGGCGTTGCCATTTCGAGAAAGAGATCCGAGGAGATGTTCGCGGGCGTTACCACTGCTTGGTTGGGTAATGGGCCAAAGCGGTCATCATCTGATGCAAAGAAGTGTAGGGATTGCCATCCAACGTAACTTTCAGACCAAACGGATAGCGTGTAATCACCTGGCGAGATGCCCGGTAGACGTGCAATGCCTTGGTCGTCGGTGAATGCTACTGCCTTGCGTTTGTTCGCTCCTTTGATTTCGACCCTCGCGTTAGGTAGCGCAACCGATTTACCGTTGTCAGTTGGAACAACAACTTGACATTCCAATAATCCAGTTTCTGCTGCCTGAACCCATTGGGATACCGTCGGCCTTATGACTGTGTCGTCTGCAAATGAGTCTTGAGATGGCAGGGTACAAATGCCAACGGCGAGTAGGCTGAAGGCGGTGATGGCTGCACGCATGGTTCTTCCAATAGGAAATCGCGGGGCGGATATTTCCTATCGATGCTATTTATGCGTCTTGAAAGAGTCGAATATTTTGTGCTCAGCAGAAACGCAAAATGCGAAGAGTGAGCCGGTAAGAGGGATTGAACGTGTGGATACAGTTATAACGGTTATTCAGTTCAGCTTATTCCGATTCTGACGTCATCAGTGACGCCAGGAAGACAAGGACAAAGAGTCCGAGTCCGGCAAGGAGTCCGGCTCCAATACTTGTTTGCAATAGTGGCTGAAGAACTGGGCTGATTTGTGTGCCTGGGGTTGGTTGGTTGATCACTGACACCATTCGTCCCGAAAATGGCGAGTGTTGCGGAAGTTTTGAAAGGCGTGAAACGGTTTGCTGAAGAAGTTGATGCTGTGTGACCACGGCATCGGTGAGACGCTGATATTCGCGAGATTTTATTTCTTCTTGGCTAATTTTCTCGGCAAGTTCTTGGAGTGAATTGTTTTGCTCTTCATAGCGATCGCTAACCTCTTGTTTTTCTCGCTTCAATGCGTTCAAGGCTGAGATGACTTTCTCGCCATCTGTATCCGGTTGTAATGCAGGTTCGTTTACCGAGGCATCGGATGTGGGGGTCGAGTTGCTAGATGAATCATCGTTGGTTGTGGGATTACTAGAATCTTGCTCGGTGAGTTTATCGCTGTTGGTCGCGTTGGTTTCACTCGGAGTCGCTGAAGGCGCAGGAATCTCTGGGCCGAGTGCATCAATTTGCAGTTGGTAGACTTCAACTTCCGATTTTTTGAACACGACCTTTGGATGTTTTTCTCCGTACCGCTGGCGAAGGTTTTCGAGTTCAGCAAAAAGCGGTTCCATCTTGATGCGGATCTCTCGCTCAGCTTGCATGCGTTTTGCTGCGGCTATCTGTCGCTCTGCTTCAAGTTTGGATGCGTCTTTTGAAGGAGTAGTTGGCGGTTTGATTTTTACCGGTGCGCGAGTCACGGGTACATTTAAGATCACCAGGATCGCTTCAGTGGATCCACCCTCCTGAATGAGTGATTCAACATGGTTTAGCTTTTCTTCAAGACCAACTCGTAACGAATCCAGTTCGGCAACTTGTTGTTGAAGATTTGTAAACTGAACGGTCAACCCTGAAATGGTCATGCCGTCTAGTTTGACGGAAGTCACTTCTGGCGAGATCAATGCACGCTGCTGCTCAAGTTTGTCGATGCGATCCTCAACTTCAACTCTAACTTCAGTTAGTAGTTCGACGGCTTGCTGCCACTGGTCTGCGTGCCCACCCTCGGAAAGGATTGATGCTGCGGCTTCACAAATCGCATTTAAAGCGACCTGAGCGCTACTGGGAGTCAGGCCGCGGAATCGGAGGTCATACGCAGTGCCGACGTCACTGGTGGGCCCCTTCAATACATCTAAATTGCCACTGACCTGAATGTTCTGAGCGATTTCTTCCGCGTCCTTACCGCTGATTCCGAATAGCCGACCCAGCTTGCCGTCGACAACCGCTTTAGCAAGCACCTCCTGACTTGAAATCATCGAAGAGAGATCCGTCACCGAATCCGGATTGGGGGTCGCGTCCGACGATGGATTCTCTTTCAGTGTCGTGACGTTAAGGGTGCCGGTGGATTGAAAGACTGCAGTCTGCTTGACGTAAACGATGTACCCAGTGGCGAAACCAATTAGTCCTCCCATCGTGGTCCACGCGATGAGTGCGATGAGGGTAGCGAGTAGATTGCTTGTCTTTTTCATGTTTTAGACTTAACGCTATAGATGCTTATGGTTTCGCGATCACCGGTTCGATGTTTGCATTACGATATTCCTCTTCGATCTCACGAATCGCCTTTTCTGTCGATTCACCGGGGAAACTCTTTGCCAACAAAGCCAAGTGGTTCACGATTTGTGAGGTTCTCGGCCGGAGTTTGGCTGCTTGAATCAAAAGTTCCTCAGAAACTTCACTGCGACCCTCATCTAGGAAGTCGGTTTCGATCAAAATAACACGTGTTGCATCATCCAGTGGGCTGAGTGCTAGCGCCGACGCAGCGTGCTGTCTCGCCAATCGCCATTGTTGAATATCTTGGTTTTGTATCATCACCGTTTCCGGTGCCACTTGATTCATATGAACAGCTCGTCGCACATTGATAGGCAACGTCCAATCGCTCGCTTGCTTTTCATCAGCCGCTTTACTTTGGATAAGCGATTCGCTTCCAATGCGATGTTGGCGATCAAGAAGAAGGGTAGCCATCACGCGATGTCCCATGGCATCAATCGGATTGCTCGTCAGCATGTTGCGAACTTTTTGGATCTCCGAATCGAGATCCATGCTGCGGTCTTGTATTGGAAGATTTCGATCCGCATGCCTTTGGATCATGAGCTTTTGCCATATTCCACCTGCTTCAAGGTCCGACGTCGCGCAAACCAGAGCGGCAATCAGAAAGATGGCAAGGCAGCAATTCGAGAGCGTCGTGCAGTCTGGTTCAGGTGTTAACTGATTCAATTGCGCCTTTGTGGAAAGATTCTCTTCGGCTGTTGCCTTCAGTATTGCAAGTTGTTTTGCATTTTGAGTGAGGTGTGAAATACCGCCACATAGTATTGCGATTGTGAGGATAAGCGGTACGTGGGTGATTCCAAAATCGAAGGATTGCGTCACCAGGAGCGAGGAGAGCGAAAAGATCGCTGCTACCGTGGTGGCTCGAGCGATTCTCGCCTGCCTTAGTTCAAGGTCGGGGATGGATCTAGAGACAAGACGTGTTTCTCGCAACAAGATGATCATGCCAAGGACGATCAGGGGAAGTAACCAAAACCCTCCTTCGAGTAACCATTCAATGTGCATCCCGTCGGCGTTGACGGCCCATCTTTCCGCCGCGTTCATTCCGTGCGGCAATATTGCATATCGATAGGTCCCAAATCCCGATCCAAGTGGTAAGTGTGCAAGTGCAGCTTCCAAGCCATCTTCCCATTTTTTTAATCTTACATCTTTTGATGCGGTTCCATCGGTGAGAGTTCTGAGCCTGTCTTCCATTTCTTGGCGGATACCCAATCCATCGAGCATCTGCGTTGAACCAATACCGATCACGACAAAGAGTAAAAGCCAGCCGATTTTAAAACGACGTAGACTGATTGCTGAGATCACGATCGTCGCAAAGATCATTCCCAAAAAACCACCTCTCGAGCTGCTCGCAAGCACTCCCATCACCATTACCGCAGTGAACAAAAGTGCAAGCCCTGAGAGCCAAAACCGTGTGGACTGAGCTGCACGATTGGCTTTTGCGCGGACCCAAACGGCATAGATCAATCCCAAGACACATCCTAAACAGAGATTGATGTACCCAATGCAGGTGTTGTTATTGATGAAGGGACCGAAGGGGCCGTTGGCGCCGACCGGTGTGATCAGGAGTCGCTGCCGTAATTCCACATTCCAGTCTCGGTTGAGACGAATCATGTCTGCGGCGCCAAAGAAGCAAAAGACTGCGCCTGCAAGGACGGGGACGATTAGCAGAATCCATGCGGCTCTTGAATCAGCGTAACAGATTGAAGCCAACCAGCATCCGATGGCAAAAATGAGGGGCAGCGACAACGCTTGGCGTGTCAGGTGTGGAGCGACGCTAACCGGAAAAGCTCGACTCGCTTCGGTGTAACCCGGAGCATTTGGCCATTCTTGAACTTCGGCTCTGATTTCAATCGGTAGCCAATCGCGGTAGGCCTCATAGGAAGCCGGGGAAAGTTTCTCGATGACACCAGGCGGTAGGGGAACGCACTGTAGGCCCCCGAGAAACCAGACGAGCATGCCGAGTTGAGTGAGGAGAGGCGGGCGAAACGTGGATTGTTTCCATGCGACCCCAAGTCCCACGATTGCCAGCACCAGAAGCCCCTTACAGGCACTGGCTTGCGTCCAACGATGGCCACCTCCGTCATCCCACGCACTGAGCACCGGCACCATAGATAGTGCCGTGGCGAGCACCAGCAGGGTAAATTGCCGGAGGGTCACGGTGGGAAGAAGGTTCGTCGCCAAGGTCGTGTATCAAGAGCGGTGATCATTGAAAAGGCACGCCAAAGACATCAGTGCGCACCTTGGACGACTCTAGCACACGTTTTCTGCCAAGGTCGAACTTAAAATCAAGATGGAATGAATGTAGCGGTCAATTCGGTTATGCGATCACAACGCTAGGGAATGAGTCGACCTGCATCTGTTTTTCTTAGAAACTCACGCAGTACCTCACTTTGCTGCTGCAAGTACCTTTGTTGTTGGCGAAAAGCAATCGCTCGTTTTTGATTAAGTTCAACGAATTCGGGGTGATCCTGAACTCGGGCGGCGGCTTCTCTCTTTTCTTCCTGTATCGCGGCATCGGTAAGATAATCCTGCGGGTATTCCGTCCTCAGTCGGCTCTCAAGCAGGTTCAGTGTTTCCATCGCACTCTTGAGTTCGGCAACACTAGCGTAAACCTCCAGTAGCTGATGTCTCTTTTGATCACGCTGGTTACTTGGAGTGTTTTCAAAATCAGGGTTACGGTTTTTTAGCCAACGGTCCACAGTCTGTTTCGCGAGATTTCGACTGGCTACGAGGTCTCGATAAATGGCGTTACTCTCTTCTCTCTGTTTTCGGGTGGCGGTGATTTCCTGTCGTCGCTCCTTGTGCGAGATAAACACTTCGGGGAATTTCTCCTTCCGTTGTTGGTCAAGTGCTTCAACGTTCGCAATCAACACTTGATATTCTCGGTCGTTCATCTTGTGCCAAGCATGCAAGTTTGATTCGAGAATTTTGATTATCTCTTCGTCCGATTTGTAAACCGGGTGCTGATCGATGCATGCATCAAGTTCCGACCGTCTCGATTCGCTTTCCTGGAGCATTTTAGCTGAGAAAAGCTGGAAGTTATCGAATTCTGCTTCTCCCGCATCGACTTGGATCGCCAAATAATCGCGAACCTGATCAATCATGGGATGCTTTGCGCTAGCGACGAAACGGTCATTGACGTGCGCAACGCACTCCTGTCCGGAAAATTCAATGGTGACGCTTTGCCATTTACCTGATCCAAAATCAAACTCACATTCGCCGTGCCGATAGGATTCGTAACCGGCCGAAGAGTCTTTAGCGGTCTGCAGGAAAAAGTGATCACGCCTGAGGTGAAGAACGGTGTTGTAATGACCGTTGTTCCCCGTCATCAGGCGGATGTCATTAGCGCCGGAAAACCGCACGTCAAATCGAATGATGGAATCCTGGTACTCCACATCCTTGACAAAAATCCGTGTGTTCGATGCGTCGAGATTACGCCTTTTTAAAATCCCATTTTCCGCAATCCAATTCGGGTTATACCAAATTCTTTGGCTGAGATGATTTGAGTCAAAATGTTCGGCGAACAGTAGACTTGATGCTCGCATCAGAAACGGTCTGGATGGCGTGCGGGCGGAAACCTCGGCTTTCCATTCAGACAGTTGTTGCGTTAATTGCTGCACCACTTCACTTTGCTGGTCAGCAACGTTGTGCTCCTCGCCTTGGTCGATTTCTAGGTTGTATAGTTCGATCTCGTGTTCATGTAGACCGCTGATAAGTTTCCAATCGCCGGATCGGATTCCACTTGCACTTTTACCTCCAAGAAAATGAGGGTGGTCTAACGGATAGTGCCACGCAATGAATTCACGAGTGCTTTTGGCCGTTGGATTTTCAATGTGTTTAAGAATTGAGATGCCGTCCGTCGATGTGTTTGGATCTTGGATTTGAGTCGCGTTGAGGAGCGTCGGATAAAAGTCGATATTTTGCGTGACAAGATTTGAAACGGATGGCTCAGAAATGACTTTGGGCCAGTGGATGATCAAAGGTACTCTGATACCTCCTTCGTAAAGTTGACTCTTGCCGCCTCGCAGTGGTTCGTTTGAAGTGACGTTCGTTTCACCTCCATTGTCGCTCGTGAAAATGATGATGGTGTTATCGAGTAGGTCGAGCGATTTGAGACGCTCAACAATCATACCCACACCTTGATCCATTGACTCCAGCATTGCAGCAAGGTGCGGATTATGATGTTCCGCCCAGTGGTTACCTGGGTCTCCAGCACCCAAGTTGTTGTCTTCACAGAGGTAACAGCGATCACGTGAAGACGGACCGGGAGGATGTTTTCGGCGGTATTTCTCAACGAGTTCGCTTCTGCCATTAAGAATTGAGTGTGGCGCGTAGTGGCTGAGGTACAGTAGGAATGGTTGATTATGATGGCGGTCGATAAAGTCGGCTGCTTCGATGTTGAGCCGATCGGTCAAGTATTCATTTGGCCCCAATCGGTTATCCGAGATATCGATCCATGAGATGGGTTGTTGGCGAAAGCGGTACGGCCAAAAGTTGGCACCGTTCCCGACGCCTTTGACTTCAGTGGCGAAAGTCCAGGTGAATCCGTGATCCTCTGGTCGGATCTCATGCTCGGCTCCGTGATGTTGGTAGCCAGTCAGGTGCCACTTGCCAATCATTCCGGTCATGTAACCATGCTCGGACAACACCTTTGGCAAGGTATTAATCTCGGTTGTCAGCGAGTTTGCCGAATTTGGTCTCAGGTAATCAGTAAGCCCGAGTCGTGCTGGGTGTTGTCCTGTTAACAACGCAGCGCGATATGGTGAACAGACGGGCGCGGATGCGTAGGCCTGCGTGAATCGAAGCCCTCTCGCTGCAAGGTGATCAAGATTGGGTGTTTCGTTGAACTGATTTCCGTAACAACCCAGTTCAGACCAACCGAGGTCATCCGCAAGAATGAAAATAATGTTTGGAGGGGTTTGCTTCGAAGAGGAAAGATCGGCGCCGGAAGCAAAGATCGAGAACACCAAGCTAGACGCGGCTACGCACTCAATGAAAACCCGTTGCGTTCGGTGAAGATGGTTTTGCAGCAGGTGTACTGTCCGAGGGAGCATTATTTTAACGCCATTTTTGCTAGTTCATTGAAACGCATCCCACTGAGTTTAAGTGTTGCTGTTCCATGAAGCAAAAAATCACAGGAAGAAGTTCTTTTTGATGAACCTCGTCGGTTCCTTCTGACGCTAACCGATACTACGGCCTTGCGTTCCCTGAGGGAATTTTTCTGCATGATCAGTTGATCAATACGCCGCTTTATTCAGTGCGAAATCGCCTGTTTAGATGTTGCTATCTGGATCGTCGAACTCGTCTTCCTCTGAGGCCAGTTCCATGATCTCGTCATAGGCTGCGAGTTGAGCTGAGTCTCGCGTGATCGTAATGGTTAGAACTTCTAACTTCAAACAGTTTGGCTGAGTACCAAACGGGTCTTCAATTTCAACGCTTGTTTCTTCCATCCCAAACATACCCAGAGCAAGGATGGTCATCAGGAGAGGTGACCACCAACCCAAAAGGCTGCAGATCACGAGGGGAAGAGTTGCGAGGTAGACAAGGATGAGAAGTTTAATGAGTGAAACGTACGCGAAGGGAAGTGGTGTTTTTTGAATCTTTTCGCAACCACCCTGCGCATTGACCAATGAGGCGATTAGCTTTTCAAAGTAGTACACCTCGCCTTGCGATAGATTCCCTTGCTTGGCTTGTTTCGCAACCCAGTGTGTCATCGCGCCCGCAATCGCAGTGGGCTGATTACCGTAGAACTCTGTGGCCCGATACAGCTGCTTAGGTAAGAACTCCTTCGCCTCGGAAAGATCTCGAGAATCACGAAGAGACTGCTTTAAACTGATAGCGTATCCCGCAACCAAGCCAGAAAAGTACTTTCCTTCATTGGTGTATGCGGCTGCGGCGCGTGCGAGGTTACGACTTGCGTTGACAATTGCGCCCCAGTGTGAACGACCTTCCCAGAATCGTGAATTGGACGCGTTCATCCGCATCACCAACAGAAAACCAATCAATGATCCCAAAACGGAATGTCCGAAGGGATTGATTGCAACAAAGACACCCTCTTCAAGATGGTTCCAGAGTTGCAGCATTACACAGTAACTGGTTGCGATCAGAATACGGAAATAGCACAGCGGCAATGCCGTTCCCCCCCACTTCAACACGGAGTGGAGCCAACTTTTGTGGATGCGATAGATCGGTGTGTGGGATGGATGGTTCATGTGACGATCACCAATGTGTCGGTTTCTCGGTCGCAGCAATTGGGCGAGACGCTACATGGCAAGCAAGTTGTGCTGCAGGTGGCTATTGAAGCGAATCCGTTGATGATTACAACAAAGTCGATTCGTGGATCAGTTTTCTTGGCTCAGCGATGCAATGGCAGTTTCAACCGATTCATGCAGCGAGAATCTTTTTGATAGTCCACAGATTTTCAATGTGTATTGGACATTTTTGGAAAGCCCAGCAAGAAGAACCTGCCCACCAATCTTGCGGAACTTCTCGGTGACGACGATCAACAATCGAATCCCAGCGCTGCTGATGAATTCCGTACTTGTCATGTCGAGCACCATGACCTGGCCATCAGACAGTGAGACATCGTCAAGTGATGACTGCATCGATTCAGCCGAGACATTGTCCAGCACCTTGGGAAGTTTAATCACGAAATAGCTAGGCTTCGATTCGTCGGTCGACTCCATCGCGGCGAAGACTCCACATAGGTAAGAAAAAAACTGAGTCAAATGCCATCAGGTCATCCCGGCGTCTCAGCTCCCTACAGTCTTGACTGTGGCAACTGGATCTACAAGTCGGGCATGAGTGACTGGGTACGGATACTGTCGAAAATCCACGCTTTACATGGCTGTGAAGGAGACGCGTCGAGTGAGACGGCAGAGAATTTGGCTTTTTCAGCCTCTTCGGTTGATCCAAGTGGTGGGCCTTTGGCAAGGCTCTGAGTCCATCTATAGCAATGGCTTGGCTGGCTTAATTCGGGAGGAATCGAGGTGTTGGGCGCGGTGATTAAGACCTGTGCATGGGGTGTTACTAAAACACTCTTGCAATATCCATAAGCTTGGGCTTTTAGGCGAAACAGTCAAATTTGGGGAAGTCGGAAGAAACGAATCAATCAGAAGAATCCGAACGGTCGATACTGCTTGACAACGAGAACATGTACCGAGAGTTGATGAATGAAACTGGCAAACCTGAGCATTTTGTTTTCGCTTCGTAGCCTGACCCCTGTCGTCTTGGCTGCGATCTCTTTGGTCTCCCAGACGCAAGCGCAGATGGGCCACGTCCTTGAATCGGTGGGGCCAGTAAATCAGTCGATGGGTGGGGCTGCCACAGCAATGCCACTCGACGGGATGTCTGCCATCCAGTGGAATCCTGCCAGCATCAGCGGTCTCTCTGGGTCCGAGATTGGGTTCGCATTCACGGTGATCGCACCCAATACTGATCTTTCTTCCAGCGTGGATGCGGGGGCTTTTGGGTCATTTGGTCCGGGTGCACCGTTGAGCGGGACAAGTGAAAGCCAAACCGATATTAGCCCGATGCCATCCTTTGGTTTCATTCACAAGTCGGATGATTCTCCGTGGACATTCGGTTTGGGCGGATCCGCGATAGCCGGATTTGGGGTGGATTATGCTGCGAGCTCATTTGATCCCGACAACACGAACCCGATCCTTACTCCGCAGCCGGGTACCGGCAACGGTTACGGTTTTTCGGCGCTCTATTCATCTTTCCAGATGCTGCAAATCTCTCCGGTCGCTTCGTATCAGATTTCACCGAAGTGGTCGGTTGCGATTGCGCCGAATTTCAATTGGACTTCTCTCGGGGTTTCTCCCTGGCCAGCAACGACACCCAATGCGGATCAAACCTACCCATCGGGTGCTCATGCAGACGCACGCTGGGGACTCGGGATCTCTGCCGGTGCGTATTGGGAGGACTGTTGCAGCGGCTGGAAGTTTGGCGTGTCTTACAAGTCAACCCAGTGGATCGATCATTACAACATTAACACCATGGACGAGAACGGATTCCCGCGTTTGATTCGTTTCGACATGGACTATCCGGCAATCTTGTCACTGGGACTTGGTTATTCTGGTATCGAACACTGGGACTTCGCTTGGGACGTTCGCATGATTGATTATGCGAATACAGACGGTTTCGAGGTCTCCGGCTATGATCAATTCGGAGCTGTGCGAGGTTTTGGTTGGAATAGTATTCTGACGACTTCGCTCGGAGCCCAGTGCCAGCTGACGGATCGCCTGCGATGGAGGGTTGGTTACACCTTCAACGAGTCGCCAATCGGTGGTGATGTCGCCTTCTTCAACGCAGTATCGCCCGCGATTGTTAAGCATCACTTGAGCACCGGTATTTCAATCGACTTCGATGAGCGGTGGTCGATGGCATTGGCTTACACGCATGGCTTTAGCAATGATTTAACGGGACCTTGGCAAGGGCCGCAGGGCCCGATTCCTGGCACAAGCGTGACACATTCTTTGTCCACCCACTTTGCCTCGTTCGGGCTTCAAGCCTCATTCTAAGATGGTGTCGCTAATCGCTATCTCGTTCAAAGGTGTAGCAGCTTCATTGAATCAAAAGGCCTGCGGGGGAATCACTTTGGACCTAGCGAGACGGGATCGATTCTCGTTTCGCATCCGGCAGCCGCACGTAGGGCCTGAGCATCTCTGAGAGCCTTGCTACTTCCTGCTGATGTGAATCGCTCTCTGCAAGGTTACGGATTTCGTCTGGATCGGTTTGGTGGTCATAAAGTTCCCGACCTGCTTTTCCTTCCATCCACTCAGTATACCGGTATCGCTGCGTTCTAATCGAGTATCCCCATGCTTTTTTGCTGTGCCAGATCTGAGTCACCGCTGGTTTGTCCCACGCGTAATGGTTGGGGTCTCTTAGCAGCGGACGAAGCGATTGACCTTCCAGATTGTCTGGGGCTTTTAAATTGCACAGGTCTGCAAGGGTTGGATAGAGGTCGAGAAGTTCGACCGGCTTACGGCTAGTTTTCCCTGAGGCGTAACCGGGCGCTGCGACGATCAAAGGCATTCTCGCGGATCGCTCGAACGCTTTTCGCTTGTACCAAAGCCCTTTTTCCCCCAAGAAGTAGCCGTGATCCGACCAGAAAACAATGATGGTCTTTTCCAGTAAGTCATTTTTACTGAGAGCATCAAGCAATCGACCAACCTGTGCGTCTACAAACGAGATGGTCGCGTAATAGGCCTGCTTACATTTTCTCGCTTCATCTACGGTCACGTCCTTGAAGTAGTAGGGCCAATTTCTCATGTCTCGCTGAACGGCCATGGGTGGCACATCAAGCAGATCATCCTTTGCAAGTGTAAGATCCTGGATCGTGATCTCGCTCATTGGGTAGAGGTCAAAGTACTTTCGCGGGGCAACGTAGGGGCAATGAGGGTTAAAGAACCCCGCTGCTAGGAAGAACGGTTCGTCTTTTTTTTCGTGAATCCATTCGATCACCCGCGATGCAACCATTCCGTCAGTGTGATCGGTATCTTCGCTCACGGGATCCCACCAAGCCATGCTGATCCCGAGGTTCTTATTCTTTTCCTGGCCTGCGCCGTAGCGAGTAATATTTTCCTGCTGTGAGCGGTCGATCCCGACGGGGTTATGTTTTTCGTCCCAGGTAGACGGGTCATCATTACCATCAGTTCCAATCATGCTCGGATTACCATAGTGGTAGATCTTGCCTGATCGAGCGGAGAAGTAACCGTTGTTCCTGAAAAGCTCGCCAAGAGTGACGACATCGGGATTCTTCTGTCGAAGTTCATGTGCGAGTGTGTGCATGTTAAGAGTGTCTGGACGCAGGCCCGTCATGAGGCTTGCGCGACTTGGCCCACAAAGAGGTTGCTGGCAGTAGGCTGAATCAAAACGAACCCCCATCCTGCAAAGTCGATCAAGATTGGGTGTCTGAACGAGGGGATGGCCGTACGCTCCCAAGTCACAATTCATGTCATCTACCGAGATGAATAAAACATTGGGACGTTCAGCGGCGTTGCTACTTATCTCCATACTGATGGAAATGGTGGTCGCAACCAAGAGCGTCAATCGCCATATCGTGAATTGATACATTTTAGCTACCTGAGTCTCTCGTCTTCGGGTATAGGCAAAGTAAAATTTACGCGATCCATCACGCGGCGCTTTTCTAGTGAGATCCAGATGGAAGCGATTGAGGCGTTGATGTGGGGCCGTGAATTTCAATTCTATCAGGTCTCCCTGCCTGCTTGATGAATTGAATGCGATCGATGGAGAGTTGCCGGGGTTCGGTGTTCATTAGGTCTCGATGTCGATGGTAGACGATAAACTTTTCCTTTCCGTCGGGCGAAGACGCGAAGCAATGGTGAGCCGTCCCATGGGCATAGGCGGTCGACTTCATGATTGGGTTGTGCTCGTGTTTTTTCCACGGTCCGAGCGGGGAATCTGACGTCGCATATCCAACGGCATACTCGGGACTTTCGAAGTGGCTGCCGGAGTAGGTGAGGTAGTAAGTGCTCTGATGTTTTAATATCGCCGGTCCTTCCGCAATGGCTGCTTGATGTCGTTCCCATGGCTGATCAGGTTGGATCATTAGGCGAAGTGTTTCTGCTTTAAGGGTGATCATGTCATCCTCAAGCTCCCCGCCCCATATTTCATTTCCTCGGTTAAAGTGGACATAATAGAAGTAGGTCTTGTCGCCATCCTGGAACACGTGCGCGTCAATTCGAACGGACTCCGGAACCATCGGCGATTGCGGCAGTTCTTGAAAGGGACCAAGGGGGTGTTTTGCTTTGGCAACACAGACGCGAGTATCCGCTGCGTAATAGAGGTAGAACTCGCCGCCGCGTTCGATGATATCGGGTGCCCAGAATCGTGTTTTTCCCCAACTCTGTTCGCGTTTGATCACGAACCCTTGATCCTCCCAGTTAACCATGTTTTTCGAGCGATAAAGGCGAATCCCACGCGGCATCGTCGGATGGTCGGCGCTGTGCGTGCAGTAAAGGTAGTAGGTTCCC
>JAKMEW010000355.1 GCA_022425745.1 Rubripirellula sp. | reverse complement strand
CCCTCTATCCCGCCGCGTCCTAGAAAGTCGATTCCAAAGACGCCTCGGGCGCACACCGCACCAAGAGATCGTTCGCCAGAAGATCTCAAAAGTCAAACAACTCCTTACCGAAACAGATCTTTCGCTGATCGACATCGCGGGCAGAACCGGATTTGATCACCCGGAATACCTTAGCGTCGCCTTCAAAAACAATACTGGCAAAACGCCGAGACGCTACCGAGTTGAAAGTCAAGCAAACGGAAGGATCAGCGAGCGACTCAAAAAGGTGGGAAAGCAAAACTAGCCCAAAGCTCATCGTTTTGCCATCGCTTCCGTATTTCTAATCGCCATATTTTGTTCGTTCGTACTTTTTGCGTTAGTACTTTTTATGCGTCCGTAGCATTGGCTGAATTAACTTTCTTGCGTCCCGCAGGACGTCTCGCTTTCGTTTTGTGATCGTTGGACTTCATTTCGGTTTCAACACCCAGATCACCTTGCGATTTCATCCAAACGTTCAGCTCTGTTCTGAGGGCGGCGATCACTTGCTCGTTATTCGGATCTCCCGCAATATTTTTCATCTCAAGAGGGTCATTGATCACATCATACAGTTCCACTGCTGGACGATTCTGATAGCGATTTACCGCATTGGCGGCGTCTTGATTACCGTGATTTGCAGCTTCTACGAGAGAGACGAACTCCGGGCTTTTCACACAAGCATTGGTAAACAACTGCTCGTGCTGCAGATTAAGAATCAGCTTGTGAGTCGCTGACCTCACCGAACGAATCGGATAGGAATCATTCCCATTGATGATTCCTCGCGTTGTCATTGCTCCAAAAACAAAGTCCTTATGCTGCTTGGTTTCGCCTTGAAGAACTGACAGAAAACTTCGGCCATCGAGCACCCGATCCTCGTCCTCGATCCCAGCAATCCCCATGATGGTTGGCAGCACATCCACATACTCAACCATCGCATCGCTCACGCTTCCCGCTTCGATTCGCCCCGGCCAACGGACGAGCATCGCGGACTGCAATCCACTGTCGTAACATGTCCATTTCGCAAACGGCATCGAGTTACCTTGTTCAGAAAGAACGATAACGACCGTATTGGACGCCAAGTCATGCTTTTCGAGCAGCTCGAGTATCTGACCGACCTGATCATCGTAGTAACTAATCTCCGCAAGGTAGCGGCTGAATCCCTCACGCATGGCAGGGGTATCAGGAAGGTATTCGGGTAATTGAATTTTCTCCACCGGATACTGACTCGCATCTCCTTTGTTCCACGGGGTGTGCGGTTCGTTGCTGCAAGCGAACAAACAAAACGGCTGATTATTTTGTTTGCTTTCTCGCATCAGTGAATCAATCGCATCCATGCTGGGATTATTCCCCTTGCCGCTGTACTCAAACGGAAACAGATTGCGTGGGCCAACATGCGTCTTGCCAGACAACGCGAGACGGTACCCCGCGGGGCCCAGAAAATGCGTGACATTCTTGATGTGATCAAAGGTCTGCGTGTGGTTTGGATAAGCCCCCGTTTTGACGGGATACTGTCCGGTGTAGAGATTATGGCGAGTGGGTGAGCACATCGGTGCTGCCTGAAAGCACCGCGTCATCCGCATGCCTTCGCTGGCAAACTGATCGAGGTTTGGCGTCTTAGCCTGCCCCCCGTAACACCCAAGATCGCGATAGGTACAGTCGTCCGCCAACACGATAATAAAGTTAGGATTTCCCGAGTTAGGCTTGTCGGTGGCCCAAAGCATCGAGCTTGGCAAATTCGCTAAAACGCCGCAGAACCAAAACGCTGCGATCAACACCACTCTCGACTTAACCCGTAACTGATTCAACTTTGCACCTTTTATGTTTATCCTGTAGACCACGTCGCTCGAACCGATCATCCCTAAGCGATGGTTCGAGATCAGTTACTTAATGAGCAGCGTCATCGAGTACCGAGATTAGATCGCCGACGTTCAACACAGACTAACACGACCTGCGAAGCCAGAGAGCGACCGAGATGCAATTGCGATCCTTTTTTTATCTTTTGATCACCGCCCAACTTTGGTCCTCGGCAAT
Organism: Rubripirellula sp.; assembly: GCA_022425745.1. Taxonomy (GTDB): domain Bacteria; phylum Planctomycetota; class Planctomycetia; order Pirellulales; family Pirellulaceae; genus Rubripirellula. The sequence continues at coordinate 6,129 of JAKMEW010000355.1, read as the reverse complement.
GGGCGAACCCCAGAGAGTCAATGCGACTCAAGCATTCGACATCGTTGTCTATGGTGGAACGGCCGCGGGTGTCATCTCGGCGATCCAAGCCGATGCAATGGGCAAGTCGGTGATCCTCATTGAACCGAGCGACCGCCTCGGAGGACTCACCAGTGGTGGACTCGGACAAACCGACATTGGAAACAAAGCAGCAATAGGTGGACTCTCGAGGAAGTTCTATCGCAAGGTGCGTCAGCACTACTTGAACCCTGAGGCGTGGAAGTGGCAAGCCGCAGACGAATATCGAAGCGGAGGCCAATCTGCAACGAGTGTCAACGAGGAGGCGATGTGGACCTTTGAACCGGGTGTGGCGAGAAAGATCTTTGATGATTGGATTAAAAGTCAATCCATCCCACTGCTCACCAATGATCGACTCGACCGTAGTCAAGGTGGAGTGACACAAGAGGGATCCCCCAGCCGCATTGTTAAAATACGCCTCGAATCAGGTCGTCAAATCCAAGGGAAAGTTTTTATTGACTGCACCTACGAAGGCGACCTGATGGCTGCCGCTGGTATCAGCTACACGGTCGGGAGAGAAGCCAACGCCACCTACCAAGAGACACTCAATGGAGTGCAAGTCCAAAAGGCGAAGCATCATCAACTGATGCGACACGTTGACCCCTATGCCACCCCCGGAGATCCAAGTAGTGGACTGCTTCCGCACATCGACCCAAATGGACCGGGCCAAGAGGGGCAAGCAGATCATCGGCTCCAGGCTTACTGCTTTCGCATGTGCATGACGGACCACCCCGAAAACCGAATTGCTTTTCGCAAACCCGAAGGCTACGTCGAACAATGGTACGAACTACTCCTAAGAAACTTTGAAGCAGGCGAAAAACGCGTTCCTTGGCACATCGGACACATGCCCAATCGCAAAACCGACGCCAACAATAACTTTGGTTTCTCAACCGACTTTATCGGCCAGAACTACGAATACCCTGAGGCATCTTACGCACAGCGTGAAGCGATCATCGCCAAACATCGCCTCTACCAACAGGGCCTATGCTGGACGCTCGCAAACCATCCTCGCGTCCCTGAATCGATCCGCAAGCAAGTTGCAAAGTGGGGTATGTGCAAGGACGAATTTACCGCAGGCAATGGATGGCAAGAACAACTTTACATCCGTGAAGCAAGACGCATGGTTAGCGACTACGTGATGACGCAGCATCATTGCCAAGGACGCAGCGTCGCAGACGACCCTGTTGGCCTAGCGGCCTACACCATGGACTCGCATCACCAGCAACGCTACGTCACCGAACAAGGCGACGTTCAAAACGAAGGTGACGTACAAGTAGGCGGCTTCTCTCCGTATCCCATCAGCTACCGTTCAATCACCCCCAAAGCATCGCAGTGCAATAACCTACTTGTACCGGTGTGCCTTTCTGCGTCGCATATCGCATTTGGTTCCATTCGCATGGAGCCAGTTTTCATGGTACTTGGACAATCCGCAGCAACCGCAGCTAGCCTAGCAATCGATCGCCAATGCGGCGTGCAACAAGTGCCATACGATCAGCTTTCACAACAACTAACCAAGGATCAACAGGTTCTCGAGTGGACGGGTCCCAAGGCGGCGCCACCACGTCCCGGAATTTCACCGGCAAAACTAGCGGGAATCGTGATTGACGAACAACAAGCAAAACGTCTGGGGTTTGAGCAATCGGGCACCACAGTCTACCCCTATGTCCTCGAAGGCTACCTTCATGACGGAGACGCAGACAAGGGATCACAGAGCGTGACCTATGAATTTAAAGTTCCGCGAAAAGGTCGTTACGATGTCCGTATTGGCTACACTCCCTACCCCAACCGCGCGAGCAATGTGCCGGTGGAGATCATGCATCACGAAGGCATTTCAGAAGTAGTCGTCAATCAAAAGATCAAACCGGCGATTGAAGGCATTTTTCACTCAACCGGCCAGTATCATTTTGAAGCGGGAACGACCTACACGGTCACCGTTTCGAACTCGGGTACCGATGGCTACGTGATCGCAGATGCAATCCAAGTGGTTCCCGCAAGCGAATAGCCTCTGCGAGCGCCGACAATGACCTTGTTCAATCCCGACCTAATCGATCGTGCTTCCCCACCACGTAGGATTCGGCTTCCAGTTTGGGTCCAACATCGCCGCATGACTCTTTTCCAACTGCTGCAGCAATTGAGTTTGGATTCTTTGAAACTTTGCTTCCGTTCGAGCGGGATTGTAACGTGGATCAGGCTGCGGGAACTTGGCCCCGACCGAGTTCAACCACTGTTCGAGCTGCTCAGCCATCGCGGTAGTTCTTGCTGGAAATGATCTCGACAAATCGCTCTGCTCGTACGGGTCGGTCGAGAGTCGATAGAGCTCATTCCTCCCGTCCTCGTAATAGTGGATCAGTTTCCAGGGTCCCAGTCGCATCAGTGAACTCGGTTCGCCTCCCTGATTGTCATAGTGGGGATAGTGCCAATAGAGAGGTCGTTCCGGCAGGGTGCCCCCCTTGAGCAGAGGCACCAGCGACTTCCCATCAACATGCTGATCGGGCCGCGAGGGCAACCCGCACAGATCGAGAATCGTTGGATAGAAATCGGCACCAGTGACTGGCACATCAGACTCAGATCCTGCAGTGGTGACCTGAGGATAACGAATGTAAAACGGCTCTCGAATCCCGCCTTCCCACTGGCGACCTTTACCTCCCCTCAAAGGAAGGTTGCTTGTTGCGTAGGCATCCCCCGATGAAACGCCACCGTTGTCGCTAGTGAAAATCACAATCGTTGAATCCGTAAGCCCACTCTTTTCGATTTGATCCAGGACACGTCCAACGGCTTGATCGGTCATTTCAACCATTCCCGCATAAACCGGATGATCTTGCACCTGACGAACCGGCAACGTGCGATCGACCTTGAATCGTCCCTGCCCAAGCGGTAGCGGCGGAGCCAACTTTTGGTACTTTTGCCATAGCTCCTTTGAGGTTTGCACGGGCGCATGCACCGCATAAAACGATAACATTGCAAAGAAGGGTTCTTTTTGATGCTGCTCAATAAAGCTTGCAGTCTCCTCCCCTAAACGCAGCGTGAGCGATTCACCTTGAGGGCCATCTTTCATTAGCGGATTCTTGTAGGGAGTAAAAAAACCTCCCGGTGGGCTCCCGCGATGATGCCCCCCAATGTTCACTTCAAAGCCGTGGTCGGTTGGTAAAGAACCTTGATCACCCAAATGCCATTTACCGGCAAAAAACGTTCGATACCCAGCCTCCCTTAGTGCTTCGGCTAGCGACACATCCTCATGTGGTAACGAGTGCAGATACTCAGCGGGCAGAACTGGGTCATCTCGGTTCCACTCCATTCCCGACTTGGCACCAATCCAATTAGTCACTCCATGTCTCGCCGTGAACTTCCCGGTTTGGATACTCGCACGCGAAGGACTGCAGACTCGGCAAGTTGCGTAGCCCTGCGTGAAACGCATCCCACCGCGTGCTAAGCCATCGATATTGGGACTCTGGTAATACTGACTTCCTTCGACCGATAAATCATGCAAGCCCATGTCATCAACCAAGATCAACACCACATTGGGACGGCTCGGCCCAGATGCTGAAGCCCTAGACCGTGAATCCGAATCCGATGCACGGGCGTCTTTGGCCAAGAAGCCACCGCCGCAGTTCACCCCAATGGTGAGCAGGTAACAAATGATCAAAGAAGACTGAATTTTTCGCATTTCCAAAACCAAACGAGTCATTGAATCGGGAACAAAAAGAGGCGAATAAAAAAGGGGATAATACAGAACGGTAAACAACGTTCGTCGCAGCAGAAATGTTGTCAACCGAGCAAACAATCTACCAAACTGAATCAACCACCGAGGCGGCCCATTCCTAAAATCACCCTAATCGATTGATAGCGTATTCGTGAATTTTATCCGCAGCCACAACGGCGCCCCGCACCCCCGAAACCGATGCCTGCATCTCAGCAAGCGACTTTCTTGGAGACATCGAGCCCGCGCAAAGTGCTGAAGGATCGCTGGAAACATTTTCGCCCCAAGGCAGCACTTCTCTGATCACACCTGCAAGATCGGAATCGCGTCTTAACCAAACCCCACAGCCTAAACGCTCGATGCGCTCAGCATTGTCGAATTGATCAAAAGCCAAAGGCCGAATGACTTGAGGGATCGCTGCGGCCAACGCCTGAGAAGTGGTGCCGATACCACCATGATGCACAATCGCTGCACAGTGAGGAAGCAATTGCCGCAACGATACATACCGATGACACCTAATGGTCGCGGGAAGACGAGCGGGGAAGTTTTCGGGGTAAGAACTTAGCAAAACACCCGAACGACCAAGTTTCACACAGGCCTCAACGGCACGCTCAAAAAACGTCCTGCAATGCCGGTTTGCTGTTCCGGAGGTGAAGACAACCGGACGATCATCGGGAGGGAAAAGTTCGTCACCCGATACATCATCAAGGGGAAAACCGCAATGTTGCAGACCGGCACAGAAACCGTCAGTCGCCGGTGCAAACTGGCGAGGGTAAAGTGCCATGGTCGCATCAGGCGAAAGCCACCACCGATCCATGACGCGTCGAACTGGACGTGTCAAACCGTACTGCCGACGCAATTGATTGACATGCCGACGCAGAAGCGGATCAATCACGACGTGATCAATACCACGGTAGCAAGTACTTATGAGCCAAGGCGGACGCCTCGGCTCAAACCACCACGGCGAAAGACGAGGTGGCTCGTTCAGGGTCCTCAGAATCACTGGCTGCAAGTGCACTCCAACCAAAGGCAGGTCACGATTGGCTTCACGAAAGATCCTTGAAACCAGATCCAACGGATGGGCGACCAATACTGTCTCGCCGGGAACCGAGTGCCGCTCGATCACATCGCGATGCTTTACCAAAAAATCGCGAATCATCACACGAAAGATCTGCAACGGGCCATGCACCGGTCGCCAAACATTCGCATTGCCGACTGCCCGATCAAAACTTGCGTCACTAATAACGGCTTCAACTTCAAGCCCCGCTTGGCGAGCTAAATCCGCATAGGGTGCCGCGACCGAAATCACCACCTCATGACCAAGGGATTTTAGGTGACGCCCGATAGCGATCATGGGATTGACATCGCCTCGAGATCCCGGCGCAGAGAGAATCGCTTTCAAGATGATTGTTTTCCTAAGCCGTCAGGAGAGCGACCGAGATGATCGTAATATCAGTCGCTTGATGCGTTCTTGTTTTTGATGCTTGATCAGAGCAAACAAAACTCGATTGCCTCAACGTTCAATTTCGTACTCGGCAATTTTTCGGTAAGCCGTCGCACGACTGACCCCGAGCAACTTCGCCGCCTCAGGGATACTGCCATCACAACGATCCAAAGCCATTCGAATCAGTCGCTTTTCCCACTCATCAATCCTCAACGTCTCCAACTTACTCATTCCGGCATCACGCAGGCCCAAGTCAGCAGGAGTAATCGCGGGATCATCTGCCATCACCACCGCGCTATCAATGACATTGCGAAGCTGCCGCACGTTACCGGGCCACGGATACTCCCGCATACTCGCCATTGCTTCATCGGTAATGCCCAAATCCAATCGTCCGTGCTGCTGCTTAAAATGGTCGAGAAAATGCACGATCAGTTGAGTGATATCCTCTCCACGATCACGCAGCGGTGGAACAATGAGCTCAAAGACACTCAACCGATAAAACAAGTCTTCACGGAATTTTTTCTCACGAACAAACTCTGAGAGATCGCGGTTCGTCGCCGCGACGACTCGCACATCCACCATCACCTCTTCGGTTGCACCGACAGGCAAGAACGGATGCCCCTCGAGAATCCGAAGCAACTTCGCCTGCCCTTCGAGTGTTAATTCACCGATTTCATCGAGAAATAACGTGCCTGTATGTGCTTGCTGAAACCAGCCAGCGTGATCGTTATCTGCTCCGGTGAATGCACCTTTCTTATGCCCAAAAAGTTGACTCTCCATGAGCTCTCGCGGGATCGCGGCGCAGTTCACCGCCAACATCGTCCGCTTTGACCTCGGACTCGCACGATGCACCGCACGAGCCACCAACTCTTTACCCGCACCGCTCTCACCTCGGATCAACACCGCCCCGTTGGCTCGGGAGACTCGAATC
>JAKMEW010000340.1 GCA_022425745.1 Rubripirellula sp. | reverse complement strand
GTCTCCTCAAAACCCACAAGTGGAACCTTCCGGCCAACTATCCGGCGGACATGGCTGCGGCTGATGGCACGTGGTACGGCTTCGCCGCGCGAGCCAGAATCCTGATGATTAACAAAGACGTTATTGCAAATCGGGAAGATTACCCAACCTCGGTTGAAGATCTTGCCGATCCAAAATGGAAGGACCAATGCGGGATGGCGAGACCCCTGTTTGGTACCACCGCAACTCACTTCGCAGTTCTCAAAGAAAAACTTGGCGAAGAAAAGGCGATCGAGTTTCTCGAAAACATTCGCGATAACGCGGTCATCCTCTCTGGCAACAAGCAGGTTGCGATTGCGGTCGCCTCGGGGCAACTCGCTTGGGGACTGACTGACACGGATGATGCGATCATCGAGAAGGATCATGGCGAGCCGATTGAGATCATTTATCCAGATCAAGAGCCGAGCCAACTAGGAACCCTTCGCATCCCCAACACGCTCGCCATTCTCAAGACGGCACCGCACCCGGTCGCTGCTTCTTTACTTGCAGACTATCTTACCGAACCCAATACCGAAGACCGTTTGGCGATGGGAAACAGCAGCCAGATTCCGCTACACCCTGAGAGCAAATACCCGCCTCGAGTTCTCCCCTCGACACCGGTACGTTGGATGATGGTCGACTTTGAAGCGGCTGGTGATGACTGGGAATCGTGGGCTTCGCGTCTGCAAGATATTTTTCCTGACTGACCTTTCGAGAATGATTCCTTCAACGACATGCACTCGCATCATGAAGTTAGCTGAGTTCCTTTCCTTGCGGCAGCAATACTGGTAATCTGCGATTTGCCGCGTTGAACCATCATTTTCTGATCGGTTTACCGCGAGGCTTTTTCCTGTCGTCTTGCAGACTGTTCTTTTATTATCCTCTCTCGCTAAAAATTGATTCGTGACTGATCAACCCAACTTCCAGCTTGGACAAGACTTTCCGGGAACCACTGGACTGCTGCCCGCGATCGCTCAAGATCACCAATCAGGTCGCGTCTTGATGATGGCGTGGATGGATGAGACGGCATGGAAGGAAACGATTGAAACACAGCGTGCGGTCTACTTCAGTCGCAGTCGAGGTAAACTTTGGCGCAAAGGCGAGACGAGCGGCCATCAACAGATTGTTAAAGAAGCAAGGATCGATTGTGATGCTGACACGATTCTGCTTCTTGTCGAGCAGACCGGTGCGGCGTGTCACGAAGGCTATGAGAGCTGTTTTTTCCGAGCCATCGACAACAACTTTGAAACTCGAATTGCCGACCCACGCTTGGTGGACCCCGAATCGGTCTACGGCAAGAAAAGCTAAATCACGCTTTGAATCAAATCTAAATTCCGGCTCAGGCCGAATTCAAAATCAACTAAACATTTTAATGTAGAGAGACAAAAGATGAGTGCAGACGAACGGCTTGCAAACCTAGGTGTTGAATTGCCACCAGCTCCGAAGCCGATGGGTGTTTACAAGCCGATTGTAATTTGCGGCAACATGGCTTACCTCTCGGGTCACGGTCCTTTGAAGGCGGACAAAAGTCTGATCACTGGACGACTCGGACTCGACATGGACGTCGAAGCGGGTTACGAAGCGGCACGAACGACCGGACTCGCGATGCTCGCGACCCTGCAAGCGGAACTCGGTAGCCTGAATCGAGTCAAACGCTTGGTAAAACTTCTTGGTTTGGTTCGCAGTATGGACTCCTTCGGCGAACAGCCCGCAGTGATCAACGGCTGCAGTGAACTGTTCAGGGAAGTCTTTGGTGAGGATGCCGGTGTGGCAGCGAGAAGCGCGCTGGGCACCAATTCGCTACCGGGTGGAATTGCCGTTGAGATCGAAGCGATTTTCGAAATCAGCGAAGAGTAGAGATCCATCCTTCCGGATCGATCGAAAAGCAATACTGACCGTGAAGGCTTGAAACGCACACACTCCGGTCGTGCACCAAGCATAGGAGGGGCTAAGTCGTCAGCGGCGGGATCTTCGACGTTGACGTCGGCCTTCCATTGGTATCTCAAGCGGGTCGATCGATCCCGCCTTTCTCCAGAGCCGCAGGTCGTTTGGACCGCAAAAGCAGAGCAGCATCGCGCCCGGTGCTGCGAATCTCTCGAAAACCGCTTGATGGAAGCGATCCTCACCGGGCCACGGATAAGAGTAGACGAGCGAGAAATCGTCGAGCTCTAGCCCCAACTGTTGATAGCCCGATTCGATCGGATGACCGAGGCTTGGCAGGGTGGACTGATGAGCAAGTGTGTCTGCCCCGTCGGGTAAGAAGTTGCCGTGAATTAACTCTGCGGTGACCTGCCAATTCTTTAGAGTCACGCGACCCTCTTGAATCAGGTCAGATTCAGCTTCGATGCCAATCGCTTCAAATTTCAACGCCGAAGCAATCGACGTCACCACCGAGAAACCACAACCCCATTCTAAAAACCGGTTCCCAACAAGCGTCTGTGTCTCCCGAATCCAATCCATCGCCTGAAAGACGTGATAAAAATCAGCGGCGACGAATTGTTCAATCTGGGGACGATCCCAACGATCTTGAAACGCTTGAATGCGAAGACGTGCTGCCTCAAGTTGCTCACACCAATCAGCCGGCACGACCCTTTGATCAACGGAAGAGGGGATTTCAATTGGCAATAACATTAAAGCGCGCCACCGGAAAAATCGATCGGCCCATCACCTTGGAACATCTCCTCGATCTCTTCCATGCTCAATCGACTTGCACCAGCCAACGCATGATCCCAGCCGAGCTGCTTGACCTGATCCGCGGTCGCCCACGAACCTCTTAGACCGTCACCGCTACCATCTTCCTCTTTCAATTCAGCTTGGCATAACGGACAAATCGGATCGATTGCAGCGAGGTATTGATGGCAGGTTGTCAGGTCCGGCTCTAACCAAGTCGCATGACAGGTATCGCACAAGATGAAAGCGTGATGTCCAGCAACCGAGACAGAATCAACGTCGGTCGCAATTTCTTTCTCGCTGCACAGGTGAACACCGCATCGTCCACAGCCACAGAATGGGCATGCCGCCAACACAACCTTCGTGCTCATCTGTCCCGTCTCCCTTTGAAATAGCTGTTAGCAGCTACACCTTCGCATTCGATCTTGCCCGGCAAACGCGTTCATTGACACTCGTTTCATAATGGCCGATTCAAGGTGAGCGTCACCAAGATACTTACTCGAGCGTCTCCCGCGTTTCATGTCTCGCAACCGATTACAACGATTATGGCAGTCAAACCGAGAAGTGAAATCGGTGGTTCGGCATTTTTGGGGATCAGAGAAGGGCAAAGTGACTGATTCGCAACCTAGGGTTCATTCATTGGCGGAAGCGTCTGGCACCGGCCGCCTGATCTCACCACAAGACATTGTGAACCTAACCTGCTTTGCGAGAAGCCATAATGTGCAATCGAATCCTACTGCTGACCATAATCACGATCGCGATGACCTTCCCATCCGGCGAGTCAATTCAAGCGAGCGAAACCGGCTGGTCTGCTCGCATCATCGCAACCGGGGAATTCAAAGAGAAGATTGAGTCGACACCGATCGAGATGCGTCCCAATCGTCCTTTGCATTTCTACGGTAACACGGTTCGACGTCGCTACTACCGAGCATTGAAAAACTCGTCACAGAAAACCGTTTCGAACCGTTCACAGGCGAAAAGCAGTGATCGGGGTTGAGCTTCACCCGAACAAAGATCGCTACCGATTGGCGCTGTGATATTCCACTTCGGCCGGCGGTAGCGATTCAAGAAACATCCTGCCGTACGCTTTGGTGTGAATCCGCGGGTCGAGAACGACCACGCTACCGTGGTCACTCTTGGTGCGAATCAGTCGCCCGAAACCTTGGCGGAATTTGATCACCGCTTCGGGGAGTTGATAATCTGAAAAAGGATTCCCGCCCGCCTCTTTAATCGACTCGAGTCTCGCTTCGAGCAGCGGATGATCTGGCACAGCAAACGGCAACTTGGTGATGATCACATTGGTTAGAGCGTCACCAGGTACATCAACACCCTGCCAGAACGAATCCGTTCCAAACAGCACTCCGCGCGAGTTACGACGAAACGCATCGAGCAACTGGGTACGACTCTGTGTGCCAGCCTGACTATAGAGTTCCATCTTCCTCTCGGACAACCAACCAGTCATCGCGGTGGCGCAGCGTTTGAGCAGATCGTAACTGGTGAAGAGGACAAACGCGTGTCCGTCACTCTCTTCGACGTATCGTTTGATTTGATTCGGAAGAGCACGATCAAACGCTTGCCGTTCACGCGATGGATCTGGTAAGTCACGAACCACTACCACGCGAGCCTGCTTGGCGTAATCGAACGGACTACCAACGCAAACGGTCAAACCATCGGTAAGACCAATCCGTGATCGATAGAAAGAAAAATTAGTGTCCTTGCCCGTCGCCAAGGTCGCACTGGTCATCACCACGCTGCGAATCATCTTGCTTTGAAACAGTTCACTTCGCAGTGTTGCTCCGACATCAATCGGGGAAGCAGCAAGCGTCACGCGATCCATCCCTCGACGACTTCCTGTGCGCTCGAGCCAGTACACACAGCCATCTACCTCCTGCTTGACCCATTGACGCAAACCACCCGCCAAGGCCAAAAGACGATCATGTGCCGACTGGTAATCAGCTTTTTCGGATTCACCTTTGGCTGCGTTGGCTTGACGCTGGAGCCCAAGAGCAAGTTGCTCCATAGGTTTGCTTACCGGATTGGAGACGATGCCTGGGGTGTTGACTCTTCCGTTGGGCTGACCGGACTCTTCCCACCAATCAAGAAGGTCGGCGAAGAACTGCGCCGAGGCGTAACGGCAGCGATCCACTAACTGCTGTAACGCCATCAAGTCTTTTTCAACCAGCAATCCTTTTTGGGTACGGTCGTTGTAAAGTCGATCAAAGAGGTAATCGAACTGACCGCTTGTCATCCGCATCCCGAGATGATCTCCGGCAACGGATTCCAGCGTGTGACATTCATCGAGAATCACCGCATCGTAATCGGGTAGCAAAGAAACGTTTTGCCTGCGAAGAGCGAGATCACTGAAGAACATGGCGTGATTGACAATCAACAACTCGGCGTTGGACGCGCGACGCCGGGCACGAAAGTAAAAACAATCGTTGTAGTTCTTGCAGGATCGGCGAAGGCAGTTTCCGGTGTCACTCGAGACCTCGTCCCACACCAACGATTCGGGCCGAAAGGGCAGGGAAGAGAGCGATCCGTCGGTGGTGTCGCCAGACCATTTCTTGATGTCACGAAGCTGTGTATGTTGCAGGTCCGTCGAGAGCAGGGAGGTGGCCTTGGAGATGGCTCGATCCATTCGCCGCAGCGAAAGGTAGTTGCTACGTCCTTTGACGAGGACTGCTGAAAACTCTCGAGGGATCACACTATTGAGAAGCGGAAGATCTTTTGCGATCAACTGCTCCTGCAAACTGATCGTGTGTGTCGAGATCAGCACACGTCGCTTGCGAGCTTGACCGTCTTCTTGCGGTGGTGGTTGATCTTCGCGTTGACTCTCGGTTGCGTGCAGGATAGCCGGTACGAGGTAGGCAAAACTTTTTCCCGTTCCGGTTCCCGCTTCGGCAATCAAATGCTGATCCGTCGCCAATGCTTCGGCAACCATCCGCGACATCTCGAGTTGCTGCTCGCGAGATTCATAGTTTTCTAAGCGACGCGCAATCCGTCCCTCGGAACCGAGTATCGCATCGACGGATAGTGTTTCGCTCACGCTCATCCCTGAGAGACGGAAAGATTGATCAACGCGACGCCGAGATGATCATCGACCTCGGATCCTTGACGCGTTGAGTTTGTTGGGGTGTTCGATCCAGATGTTGCACGACCCGGACTAGATCTTCGCTTATTCAACAAAAAACGGCGAGCCCGCTTCGAAGCGAACTCACCGTTTTCATGTGTTGTGAGGTTCTGATTGGGAACGCTTGGTTCTCACTAATCAATGCCCGCTACCGGACGGCGTTTGATTTTAAAATCGAAGCTGGTAGGCAGACGCGTGGTGAAAGTCCCGCGAGCTCACCTAACCATGATCGATTAGCTTACGCCTGGAACGAGCTTCCGCAGCCGCAGCTCTTGACTGCATTTGGGTTTTCGAAGGTGAAACCCTGCTTCTCGAGGCTTTCGTACCAATCGACGGTGGTTCCATCAAGGTACAGGGCGCTCTTCTTGTCGACGACAACGGCAACGCCATGACAATCGTATTTGGTGTCAGCCTTGTCATCGAAGCCATCGTCGAAGTTCAGGGTGTAGCTGAATCCACTGCAACCACCGGCGGCGATGCCTATTCGCAAGACCATGTCGTCGCCAAAGTTGTGTTCTGTTTGAAACCGCTTGACTTCTTCTGCGGCTCGCTCGGTCAGTTTAACTGCCATCGGAGATTCAATCCTGGATTGAGTAGGGACACGTGTCTGTGAAGATTTCTGATTTGTCTTGAACCGAACGCCAAATTCCAAAGCAACAAGGCCAAGTAGTCTGACGTCTTTCTCTGACATCATGATAGGTTGTCGAGGCCGATATCGGCAAGGCTCAACCCCTCTACTGGGGAAATTGAGCAAAGTTCGGTGTCGGTTTTGTGGATCGGAACAATCGAGTGCAGCGTCTCCTAGTTGATTTCGGCGTTCAACTCTGGGTCGACCTGAGGTTCTGACTCGACCTGAGGCTCTGACTCGACCTGAGGTTCTGAATCGACCTGCGGTTCTGGATCGACCTGAGGCTCTGGATCGACCTGAGGCTCTGAATCGACCTGAGGCTCTGGCTCCGGTGGCTC
>JAKMEW010000082.1 GCA_022425745.1 Rubripirellula sp. | reverse complement strand
AACATCGGCTTCAATCATGCGTTGATAATCGAATGTGGCGACCAACTAAGAGAGCCTTACTCAATCATTCATTAACGTAAGTCGTTACTAATAAGCACGTTATAACGCGGCTTAAAAGAAGGCTTTGTGACCACCGTTGAGAGTCAACTTGTGGTACTTGGTCAAGCGGTGACCGGAGGAAGCACGCCCAAAGCAACCCTCCTCGAACCAACTCTATTTCGCAGGTTTTTCACAAGCTCTTTATTGACTGAGAGTTATGGCGAGAGTGTTGCTTACGGTGTCTTGGAGAACGAAGAGGATTCGAACCGCAACGACATTCTAAACCACACAGAGATTTGGCTTACGATAAGTCTACACCTCAGATAGATTCGTTTGCTATCAGCAACAAGCAATGGGAAGCAACTAGAATGAAGTGACAAAAAATCAATCGTTTTTACCAGACTCGAGAAATGCAAGATCCGCAATATCTTTCGGTCTGCCGGTCGCGCGCTTGTTCGCGATCAGATCCGAACGGCCAATGATTGACAACTTCACATCATCAATTATCACGGTCATTCGGTTCGCCCAAGCTGCGTCAAAATTGACACCGGATACATCGGTCAAAATATCGATCCGTCCCGGCGGAACACCAATCTGGAACACAATCGATGGAGATGAAAAATCCGCAGCCGAGACTTCATGCATCGGTGCACCAAAAACCGTTAAGGCGCTGAGCAAATTCTCTGCTGATTCAGGATTAGCCCGAACCCAAATATCAAGATCACCAGTCGCCCGCGGAAAACCGTGAGCAGCCACGGCATACGCACCGACAACTAAATAATCAACCTCCGCGTCGTTCAATGCGACCAACATGTCTCGAAAGTCTTGATTGAAATCCATGAGGTTCCTTAAATCTCCAAGCAGTCAAGGTTAGCGACCACACCATCCGCAGCCGTTCTTCAGGAGTTAAATGACTGTAGTCATTAACGCCACCTTCGTCTGCAAGAACGATTTTCTTAATCACCTGTCGGCTTGGGTTCATGATTGGTTGGTTATCCATGAATCGATCTTAGCATTTCGTTGTTCTCAAGTCATCCAGATTCATGGTCAACGTTCTCAAAAGGTCCTACTCTAATTGGCCGCATGAAAGAGGTCGACGTGCGGCGGATCGCTCGGGTGATCGCTGCAAGCGTCTTGCTGTGTCCTGCTGGGTGAGTGAACTCGGGTGAACCGGCTCGCTGGTGCTACTCTGCTCGGCGCTACCGGCGACTTGGCTATCCCGCTGACACGAACGCTTCAGCCGGCGGCGCTGGCGTAACATGGTCTTGGCCGATCGTGAGATCACTGCGGTCGCGTAACAGTTGAAGTGCGACACGCCGGGGTCAAAGTTGTCCATCGATTACCAGAGCGCGAGCCCCAGCTCCTGAACCAGATCGTCTTTCTCGTGCGATGTGAAGTGTGGTGAGTGAGTTAGTTTCTTAGCGAAACTCTCCATCACCTTCTTGGTAAACGATGTGAAAACTTCCTCGGCCTTGTAGGTCTTTTGGCGTTGGCTTGTTTTCGGTTTCTCCATTAGTGCGGTTTCCATTCCTTGGCTCCTGGCTATAGCGGGCAGCCGGGGACATCGAAACCGATGGTGCGGGCAGCAAAAAAGCCGCTCACAGGTGTGGACCTCCATCGGTCTCGACACCCACGAGCGGCTTCCACTTGGTGGTCAGCCCGCTGTCTGGTGACAAATTGTGTTTAAGTAACTTTGGCTTGTTGGTTGGTTAGTTAAATCGTTTCAATCGTTGTGCCGCGAAACGGTAGCCCGTGCTGGATCTGCAGTCTCATGATCTGTAAATCCTCGGTCGCGCGGAGTCTTTCGATGAAGTCTCTCTGCTGGGCTTTCAGCATGTAGTGGTCGCCGCTGGGACGGGTCACTTGCTCGGAGCTTCCATACTTATGGTCCCGCTCGACGGTGAGGCGACTACCAAGCAGCGGTTGTCCCTGCTCGACGTGGAGATCGATCAGTCTTCCAAACTGGATCTCCTGACAGATCTCAAGCAGACGCCGTTCCGCTTCGGTTAGCTCTTCGCTGGAACAAGGTGAAGCGTTAGGCTTGGACTGGGTCGCGACTCTGATCATCTGTAACAATTTATCCACAGCGTGTAATACACATTAAATACTCACAACAAAAAAAATTTGGGCCTTCGCTATCGAACGACAAGCCCAAACTGCTCACAGCGGATGCGCATCGCCATCGGCGAGACACAAAACACTTCAGCGATCTCCGTCACAGCCCAGTCGAGCATCATGTCGGTCGCCTCTTCGTTCGTCTTCGGCACAAACCTTCGCCGAACGATCTCTTCATTGACGATCTGTTTGCGGCGTGGCATCAACTCGCCAAGCACCACTCTTTGATCGCCATACATTGTCTTCCAACGCTCGGTCAATTCGATCTCCGGCATCAGAAGCGCTGCGGCAAACGCATCGGCTTCCTTCTCCCTGATCTCGTTCCTGCGATCACTTCGAAACGCGAACTCGCCCGGCGTGAGGTTCTCTTGCCGGTGCATGCACCAGTGAGCGATCTCGTGGGCGATCGTGAATCGGTAGCGTCCTTCCAGTTCCGGATAAGTCTCAGGATCGAGTGAATGGTCGATCCAGACTTCTTTACCCGGAACGTTCAGTGCGCCGAGGATTAAGTCGTTTTCCAGTGTTGTTTTAAGGTCGATGTAGAGCAGCCCCAGACCGAGGTGTAGCTCGAGCAGGTTCTCGATCGGTGTGGGGACGCGCGGGTCATCCGGGCGGATGGAGTAGTACTCTTCCAGTTGCTCGATAGCGAGCGTTTCGATGTATCGAAGTTCATGCGGTGCAAGTCTCATGTTGCTCGGCGGCTCGCTCTTGATGGATTCGTTCGGCTTGCTGTGAAAAACGTGCGATGTCTTCGGCCCTGAGACCCCTGGCCATTCGAAGGAACGTGGCCAGTTCCTTCGGTTGGCCGCGGATGATGTCATCCAGGTCATCAGCAACACGACCAGCGAGTGCTAACAGTTCGTCACTATCCTGCCCTAAGATTCGTGCCATGGAGACGACGACTGACTCAGCCGGCGGTTTAAAGTTCCCCTGTTCAATCTGTGAGATGTACGTGGGACTCACTCCGAGGCGTCGGGCGAAATCACGCAGCGTGATGCCGTGATCCATCCGCAGTTTGCGGATTCGCCCACCGAATGACGATAGGTGCATGTTAGATCCTCCGTTGACTTGACTGATC
>JAKMEW010000329.1 GCA_022425745.1 Rubripirellula sp. | reverse complement strand
GCGTACGACTGATTACCAAGAGGTTGGGTCTGGTGCCGGCTCAACGAGTGTGGCGAACGGAGGCGTGAGTGAGTCAGGAATTGGTGCAGAGACAGTTCCGTTTCAGATCTCTGGGTCCCAGTTTCGTGCAATGAAGTACTTTGTTACCGGCGGTTGTGTTGCACTGATCCTCGTCTTGCTAGGCAGCATGGTTCGGCTTTCAAGTTCGGATTCTGCGAGCTCCGATCTATCGCATCCTACGGTTGCGTCGAATTATCCAGGCGGGCAGTTTTTTCCACATCCTTGGGTCGCTAATCCTTATCCCGAAGCGGCGAGGTCTGAGCCTGAGCCGAGTCCGTCAGGTGGATCGACTCATGATTCAAGCCCTACGACCAGCGCCGGTGGCGCCGGTAGGCCTATGGCACAGCCGGCGTTTGCATGGCCAATGGGCTACATGCCCGCAATGCAGATTGGAGTTCCGGTGGTGTGGAATTCACCCCAGATGCCCTCTGCTCCGGCGGTGTCGGAACCCTCGTCGAAAATCACTGATCATGAGCTTGATGGTAAAGATGTTCAGGCTAGCGAGTCCTCGATAATGCAACCGATTGATGAATCACCAAGTGTGGAAGATATGGTGATGCAGAAGATCCTTGGGGGTGCCGAGGCTGAAGTGGATGCTGGTCTTGGTGTCGTTGAACCGAACAAGCTCACTGTCGAATGTTCAGAGGCTGATGTGATACGCGATTTGATTGCAGAGGATTTAGCGAATCTTCCAGTTGAAACCTATGGCGAGGATTTCGGCGAAGCGTCAATGGACTGTTTGGAGTTGGACGTAAATTTGGATGGGCAATCCAATGCCGAGTCACTCGATGTTTCCCAAACAGAAGAGGAAGCAAAAGCGAAGGAGTCATCCGGCGAGACTTCTGCGCGGGATGACGAGTCCGAAGATTGCATTGTGGATACGCCGACTAACCAGAGTCTATTCGATCTAATTATTGCCAACACTGTGAACGTCAAGTCTTTGGCTTCATAGCGAGGTTGGACAACTTGACGCATGAATATTCCGCTGGGATTTCGTGGCACGTTTTTGAGTGTGTTTTCGTTCCCCCCTGTCGCGGTCGCGCTTGTGTTGAGCGAGGCCTTGCATCTTTACTATTTCATCTACCATGCAGAATCGATCGCTCATCTATATCGTCTGCGTGGTAGCCGTCGCCTCGCTTGCTTTACTGTTGATCGGTGAGCAAGGTCTTGTGGTTCAAACGGCACAGACGGAGTCGACTGATTTAGATCAAGAGTTGATGCAGGGATTCGTTGCAACCGATGATTCTGTTGACCAAGAGTTCGCGAGGATTCGTTCTGACCTTCCAAAACAAAGACGCGACGACGTTCAAAGTTCGGATGGGCCAAGTTTGCCTGAGACAGTGATCCATCACGACGGATGGAGTCGAGTAGAAGATTTGGCAGTGTCTCAAAGTGCAGATGGTTCTTCGGATCCACTTTCCGCATCGCGTCAAAACCATGTTGTTGAGTTGCGTGATTCCGGCTGGGAGCAAAGCAGTAGCGGTGAAGTGGGAAACCCTTCGTGGGCGGTTGGTAATCGTGTTGGTGCCCTCACGACGATGTCTCCGCCAGTCGACGCTGGCGTTATCGGTGCTGAGCCTGGCGATAAGAGGAAAGGGTCGGATTTCGTTGAGCGTGTTTCAATGATTGATCGACCGGAAATTCGCAATGCATCGATTCGAAATTCGTCGGTCCAAGATTCATCGACGATCTTGCAGGTTCAGAATCAGGAACCCGCAACGACTGACGCATCGGCAGAAGAAGAGGGTGAAGCACAACAAATGGGTGTTCCACCCCCAAAAGAGACGCCAGCATTTTTGAAAAAGAGATCGATTCTTTTGGAGCCTGGGCAGTATCAATTTGAGTACGGAGTGAGGTACTCGGTGGACAATAACTCCTACGCTCTCGCCGGCTTGTTGCAAGAGGGAACCACCACGGTTCAGGTCGTCAATGCGAATCGAAAGAAGCAACTTGTGTCGACCCCACTCGAATTTCGAGTGGGTTTGCAGGAGAATCTTCAGGGGTTCCTCACCCTGCCGCTTGGTTGGTCCTCGCAGTCGCTGACCGCAGGTAGTTCGCAGCAGGCTTCTGATGCTTTTGGGATCGGTGATCTAGGGATCGGATTGACTCGAGTGTTGTGGGCACCAGAAAAATCCAAGAGACGCTTATTAGGATTTCTCCAAGCTAGCGCGCCGACGGGTGATGGAGAAATTTCGTTATCTCAGCAGGAGCGTGACGCATCGTTGGGGGCTGGATATTGGACATTGACTGCCGGTGGAAATGTGACCGAGTCAATCGATCCCTTGGTTCTGTTTGGGAGTTTGGGTTACACGCATACCTTTGGCACACGTCTGTCTTCTGGGAATTATGTCGATGTTGGTAATACGTTCTTTTATCAGGTTGGCGTCGGATACGGTATCAACCCCTATGTAACCCTAAGCGGATCCTTTTCCGGCGCTTCCTCGGGGCAGGTACGTTTAGATGATGTGGTCGCGGTTGGAACTCGAACGGAACCATTTTCACTTAGGCTATCGGCGTCGGTTAACAAGCCGGATGAACAAGGTCGATCAAGACTGGGGACGAAGTATGAACCGTTTCTACGTTTTGGTTTGACTGGTTTAGCGAATGATGTCGAATTCGGTGTGCGGTGGACGTACTGAGGTGATGCCGATGCAACGAATTCTTTTCGATTCACGACGACCCAGCGGTTCACCCGGCGTTTGGAGCAGCGATTCTACCTGCACGGTCTGGTCGCTGCTTCACTTTGGAGGATCCAGAAACGGTCATTTTGTCTTCGCAATAGCATGCATCTTGATGCAAATTGGCTTTGCAGCTCAATCCGTTCAGGCGCAAAGAATCACCGCTGCTCAGTTCAACGAACTTCGATTCGGAACTCGCGCTCCATATCGCGATGAACTTGTGAAGTCCCAAGCATATATGAAAAACGCAAGGCAATTGCGTAATGAAAATGTTGTGATGCAGCAACGTGATTTCTCCTGTGGTGCGGCGGCGCTGGCGACGGTGGTGAACTATTACTGGGGCGACAATGTTTCCGAGACGGCACTATTGTTGATCATTGCGAAGATTCTCAGTCGCGAGGAATTAGAGGATCGAGTCCTCAACGGTCTTACGCTTACGGATCTTAAAAACGTCGCGCAGGTTGGTGGTTACACCGCGGTTTTGGGTAAGTTGACGACAGAGAAGTTGGCTGAAAGTAAGCTTCCGCTGGTTGTGGCGATCACGGTCAACGATTACGACCACTTCGTGGTGTTTCGTGGGATGGATGACGAATACGTCTATCTTGCTGATCCGATTTACGGAAAGAAGAAAGTGTTGATCGAAGAGTTCGAGGAACAATGGCAGCAGAATGCAATTCTCGCAGTCATTAAACCTGGAGAGCCACCCAGGGAGGATAGTCCTCTTTTGGTGAAACAGGTTGAGAAGGAAGGCCACCTTCAGCGGAAGCAATTCATACAGTTTCAATTAACTGGAAGAGTGAACCCCTGACATGAATAAAGATTTCACTGGAATGGAGTCCGTGGAATGCACCACGCGTGAGAAAGTATGCGGGGCGTATGACTCTGGACGCATGCGATCGGTGTCAACGATCCGAGGGATGGCGGTTGCGTTGTTTGAACATCTAAATCAGTCGGTGCTTCACCGACTACTAGTCTTGGCCGTTTACTCGCTAGTGTTGTCTCACTGTTCGTCTCTCGATGCACAACTGGTAAGTGGCTCCGGATGGACTACTGATTCCGAAGACACGAAGGGGCAGACAGTAGGAACTCCCGAGTCGGTGGATTCCTTCGTACTCGTTGGTGGTTTGATAGAGAGTGACCCAGCGATGGCCGAGTCCGCGGGGGTTTATATCGACCGAAATCGAGTGGACCAAGTGAATGATCCGCTGGCGTTTATCCAAAATGGTCAGGGTGGAGCACAACAAGCGAACACGTTGGCCGACATCATTGATAACGCCGGTGATTCAAAGGAGACAGTCCGGATCAGGAATGCCTCGCAATTCGATTTGGGGCAGGAAGGATCAGGTGGGTCGATACAGAGTGTGAATCGCAGGGCAGTCAGTTCGGATCGATCGACTTTTGAAGACGCAACCACGAAAGCGGTCCAGTATCTCCCGGAAACAGGGGGTGTAAAGCTAGTTTCACAGACACCCTTGATCGACGAGCCGCTTGGGTCAGGTCTCGCGACACCTTTGGTAGCAGGAGGTAGCGTCCCGCCGCCACCGGTGCTTCTTGATCGTTTGCCACCACCTGCAAGTAAGGAAGGGTCTTACGAGATTCTTCCGAATCCCAAGACGGAAACGGTTGAGGGTGATACTTTTATCCAGCCGAGAGAATTACCCGCGGATGAGTCAGCTGTTATTTGGCTTGATGAAACATCCGGTGCGGTTAAGAACACGGCACGACATCGGCATTTTTTGCGTCGCATGAATCGGAGGCTCGAACCATTGCGGCCTCTAAATCTGTGTGATCAGGGTTTGTATTTCGCGACCGAATTCACGTTTTTATCCTCGAGTCAGATTGCGAAATCACAGGTGGATGTTGCTGATTTGCTTAGTGACGTGGATCACTCGGTTGAGTCGACAGGGGCGTTTGGCTACGGGCAGCGCGGGATCTTGGGGCTGCAGGGCGAAGTCTTCGGGTTTGAGGCGATCTATTGGGACTACGGTAGCCGCGGCTATGAGAGTGGATCATGGAAACCTCCATATCTCTTCGAACAGTACACAAGAGGTCAATCGGTTGATCTAAGTACACTAGACTTGGAGATCACTCAGAAGTTTTGCATCGCGGGTGTTCATTGGGGTACAGCGATTGGTCTCCGTAAGATGGATTACGTCGGTCACTCGTCCGCCTTCAGTCTGGCGACGTACCACGATCAGCAGGTCGAGGTTTCCTCGAGTGCTCTCGCTAAAAATCGGCTTGAGGGTATCGGGCCAACGTTTGCGATTCGAGGCCGGAAATCCATCTCGCGTTTTTGTGATCAGGGGACTTACGGCACCGGACTCTTTTGGGA
>JAKMEW010000080.1 GCA_022425745.1 Rubripirellula sp. | reverse complement strand
CCTACTCGCTGTACCAGACATTTCTGAGGACCCCAGCAAAAAGCAAAAAAGCACGCTCGGAAAATCGATCACCATGATCGTTATCATGAATCTCGTCTTTTCGTTTGATTCGATCCTCAGCGCAATGGCACTAACAAAACTGCTGTCGATCATGACGGTAGCAATCGTCATCAGCGGGCTTCTAATGATGACTCTGGCCGATAGCGTCGCAACTTTCCTGCAAAAGAACCGCATGTACGAGGTTCTTGGCCTGTTCATTCTTTTTATCGTCGGAATCATGCTTGTCAGTGAAGGCGGACACCTCGCGGATGTCCAGCTCTTCGGCACTCACGTTACTCCCATGTCCAAAAGTACTTTCTACTTTGTTCTGATCGTGATGATCTTGGTTGATGTGGTGCAGTCGCGATACCAAAAGAAATTGTTCGCCGAACAGGATCGTCTTGTTAGCGACAAAACCTGAGCAGACACACTCCATCTAGAAACACAATTACCGCGAAAAATCTCTCAAAATGATTTGCAGCTAATCATCACCAAGCAAATCGATTGCTCGATCCACTTGCTGCTCTTCAAGATCAGACAACGATACGGAATGATCATTTTCGATCGACTCACTTTGCGGTAAGTCGTTGGCAAATTGCTCAATGGTCAGGTCGACAGAAGGTATATTCCAAGATGCACTCCCCGCGGTGAACTCTCCCTCTGCTACCGCTGAAAGACTCCATTTGGAATCTCCTAGCCCCGGATCATCTGCCAACGGTGACCCAACGGAACCTTGATTGCCAGAAACCTCATCTCCCGACTGGGGACTGTCAGTGGGAGTTGCAATTGGCGGCGAATCCGCATGGGTCTCATCCGAGTTGACTTGTTCACCTTCGCTGACCGCTTCACCCCTCAATCGCTGACGATTGATTTCATTAAGCACTAAAAGAACATCGAGCGATGTGACCAATTGGTCTGCGTTAACGTCATACGCGAAATCGTCATCCGTACGTCTGATGGGGCCAGGCCCGTAAACATTCAAGTAATTGATGATGGCTAATGCATCGAGTGCTGTGACGCTACCATTTCGATCCACGTCGTACGGATTCTCGAGATTGTGATGTGGATTTGCGTTCTCAGTGACCTCAATCACAAAAACTTCGGAAACCGTACTAAAGACTTGCTCGCGATCCGAAACAGAAATCTCAATTTCAATCTCGGTCTGCGTATCTCTCTCAACCATTCTCTGATCAAGCAATTTCAGGACGCCGTTGACTACTTCGAATCGGGAATCATTGACCGTCAAATCAAAGCGAGACGACGGAGACCCACCATCGACCAGCACCGTCCCAACGATTGCTCCAAAGATATTTTCCGAGACATGGTTTCCTGAGAGGCTCAACCCTTGAGGCTGTTCGGGTACATCCATCACCTGCACCAGCAGGGTCTCACGAGCCGATACACTTGGATCGTTTTCGCGAGTTGCGGTTACCACCAGTACGATCTCGGGTTCGGTTTCAAAATCGAGATTTGCTCCTGCGTTTAGATAAAGCTGGTTTCCCTCAATTCGGAACCGATCGTCATGAACCTCGAAAACGTGGTCACCGGCGTTGTAGGAATCCTGCACTGTCAGCAAAGTCAGCAGAACCTCGTCGCTGTTCTCATCCACTCGAATCGCATCGGGATAAACCCTCAACTGAGGACCATCCGGGTCTTGCACCCTCAGTTGCAATGTCTCGTTGACAGAACCACCAGCCTCCGGATCGAAGGCAGTGATCACCAAGTCGATGACTGTGTTTGTCTCAAAACTAATCTCACCACCGACGAATACAATTTGCTCACCTACCACCTCGAATCGTGAATCATCAACGACGAGGTGATGTTTGATGGAATCAGCGCCCAGAATCTGATCAGGATCTAAAACTTGGAAAGTGCCGACAATTGATCCCTGACTAATCGACTCGCTCACATCCGCCAGCATCCCCTGAATCCCACTCGGGAGATCTGCTACCGGGGTTACCTCGAATTGAATGGTTACCGTTTCGGAAAGCGATGAACCATCGTGAACACGAAATTGAACCTCATCGATACCATAGAAATCTTGATTAGGCTCATAAGCAAGCGACCCGTCAAAACCGATCAAAACGGTTCCATTCCTCGCATGCCCCTGCTGAAGGACAATCAACTCGTCGCCATCTGGATCGTGAAGAGCAGACATCAATTCCGAAGCACTGACAACTAAGACGGAATCCTCTTGCAATGTCCAACTCAAATCTACCGCCACTTCAGGTGGCTGATTGTCCGAAAGAGGCACAACTCCGAAAGACGAATCGTCAATCACTCCATCTGCTTCAACGGTTACCGTCAGTGAGGCGGCATTGCGGAGATTGATTTCTAACAACCCATTAGCACCCAGAAGGAGCAGTGAACGGGAATCTTTCCAGATAAGATCGCGTACCTCGCCCACCTCAGAGAGGTTCACCTCAAAACTGGCGAACGGTTCACTCCCCAATGCATCCCAAAGATCCAACCGATCCCCATCGCTGCTGATGGTTGCCAGGCGTCCGTTAACTGAGTCGTACGCAATCGGCTCGGATATATCGTTGATCTGATTCAGCAAAGCAAAATTTGAGTCAACATCGAACACAACAACGGAATCACTTGCATCCCGTGCAAGTAAGATGCCAGCTGCATCGTCGAATCCAAAAAAGCGATTCACGCTCGATAGCTGTTGAGTAGATCCCTCGATCACTTGCTCGAGCGAATCACTCCAAAGAGACACCGCGAAGTCACCTCCAACTTGCGAAGCCAATACACTCCTTGGACCAGATGACGATGCCAAAACCATTGACCCAGTGGCAACACTCGTGTCAGTTGCAACAATCGAAAAATCACCGGTATCCGAGTAGTCGATGACATGAACAATGAACTCACCCGCGGTCTCGCCCAACAGAATCCCCTGACCGTTTTGATCCATAGAAGATTGCCCCCAGGCAATCAAGGATTCTTCGACCGCTAGCCCCTGTTTCGTTACCGTTCCTTCCGAAGGATTCAAAAGCCATGAAGCTGCCTGCCCCTCACTAGCACCCAAAGCCAAAAGCTTTCCATCTGGCAAAAGATGAAAACGGCTCGCAGATCCGTCGAGCGTTACCTGACTTGTTTCGCTCTGCAGAAAGTCGCCCGACACAATCACTGCACCGTCGGAACCCACTGAACCGTCGGAATTCGCAAGCCCTGTCGAGAGTGAATACCAGTACTGCTCTCGAATAAGGATCGACTCCGCTTGGCTCTCACCGACCGCAATCACACCAACTTCAGCGGTCGCGGGGATCGTCTGCGTCTGCTTTGCCCCACCAAGAAAGATCTCCAGCGAATATTCACCCGCATCAATGGACTCGAACCTAAACCGACCATCGGGGTCAGAAAGAGCAATCGGTTCGGCAGCATCAAGAACTTGATTTTGGTTTAAATCTGCAAAAACAAGTCGGTTCGAGAGTCCATCCTCATCCACTTCGCGGCGGAGGGTTTCGTTGGTATCACCGAATATCTCCCCAGCAATTGCAGCCAGCACGCAACGATCGGTCAGTCGCTCTATAGCAAGGCAACGACGAATCGCAATTTGTCGCCTAGATCGAAAACGACGCTGCGCCATACTAAAACCGCAAGTAAGGAAGATGGATAAGTCGCATCAACGGGCTCAATACGCCCGGTAAGGTTGGATCAGGCTACGGCTGAAAAGTTCCTCAAAACCTGTCCTAGGGAGGAAAAAACCATGCCTGGATGGCAAGATTCGAAAAAATCTTGCCCCACGCCGTCATCCGTACTGTCTATCATACGCACGTCGATCGATTTTTCGCCTTTATTTCGTGGGAATTATCTAATCGCAATCCACAGTCCGCCTGCCGGTTGAACGCATTAATCGACTGCGGTTTATCGATTCATCGTGTAGAGTTTTTAAATCGCCCGACAATGGCCGTATCCCCAGCGATGTGCCCACAGATGTTTGGCGATCGGTTAGCGGTAGCGGATTGTAAAAACAGTGCAAAATCAATTGACAGAGTTTGCTCTGAACTGACTTCGACTGCTGAAAAACCAAGTGTCTAGAATATTTCGGCGTGCGGTAGCGTGCTGCGGCCAACGAACATTCACATTTTCAATTGCCTCACTTCAATTGACAAAAATCATGAAACGATTTGCCCAGTTGATGATCCCCGTGTTTCTTGGGATTTCCTGTTCGGCTCGCCCCGAGGTTCATGCACAAGGACTCAGTGGCGTTCCCCAGCGATTGGACGAAACGCTTGGACAACAACAGGTGGGCAATCAGCCATCAGGTAGCAGTCAACCTTCAAGCCAACAACGCCGACAAGGCGGACCTGACCCCAGTTCACTTCCGGGGTACGGGGGCGGCTCAAGTGCCCCTCCAGGATCAAGCGGTTCTGGAGAGCAAGTGCGCCGAGGCGGCGGGCCCGGTGCCGCACTTCCCGGCTATGGAGCTGGTGGTTCGAGTTCCC
Organism: Rubripirellula sp.; assembly: GCA_022425745.1. Classification (GTDB taxonomy): domain Bacteria; phylum Planctomycetota; class Planctomycetia; order Pirellulales; family Pirellulaceae; genus Rubripirellula. The sequence goes on along the minus strand of JAKMEW010000080.1, from coordinate 8,051 downwards.
CTCCGGGCGGCGGGCAGGGCATGAGAGGCTACCCAGGCGGATCAAGCTCGCCAGCCGGTTTAGGTAGCCCACAGGCGCCCGGACTCGGTGGATCACGAGGCATGGGGCCATCCGGATCGGGCGGTGGCCGACAGGGGTACGACCCAGGAATGGAAAGTGACCCCGATATGCAAATGCAAGGTGGCTATGGCGACGAGTATGGATACGGCGGGCAAGGCCAAGGTGTTGGCGGCCCCGCGGGAGGCGGAGGAATGAATCCACTGGGCCCCGCATTTGCATCAATGTTTGGTTCGATGGACCTGTCTCGATTGTTCTTCCCTTCACAGGATACCAATATCCAAGCAGGCCCAAGATTAAGGAACGAAGCTGAACAGGCGTTCCAAGCCGGTCACTACCCAATGGCTCTTGAACTGATGTTTGCTCACATGGCGACCGAATACGAGGATGCCGATGTTGACCTTCAAAACGTAAAATTCAGCACCTTACTCAAACGCCCCGTTTGGAATGTGCGCTGGGGTGTATCGATCTCGGTGCGAGGGGATGATGTCGAAGACGCCTCGCCAATCAAGGAAGGCACTCGCCCCGCTCAAGGACTTGCATTTGGAGGCGGCCGTGGCGCTGGCCGAGGCGGTTTCGGTGGCGTCGGAGATTTCGGCGGCGATTATGAAGAGTCGATGGGCCGCGATGAATTTGCAGGCGGTGATGAGCAGATGGATATGCAGATGGATATGCAGATGCAAGACGAAATGGGTGGCTTTGGTGGGCTCGGTGTTCCGGGTGCACCCGGTGGTCGCGGTGGCGTCTCTGGTGCAACACCCGCAACTCCCAGCATCCCTGAACGTAAAATGCTTTCCGACTCGGCAAAGCAAGAACTAAACCAATATCTCGGCTTGGTGGAATCGGTTGTTGCTGATGAATTCAGCAAGCGATTCTCACAAGGCGATTTCGGCCCTCTGTTTACGACTGTCTCTGCACCGGTACAGATCGATTTACCGCAAACGAACGGATTCAATACTCAAGCAGCCCCTCCCGCTGCCGCACCTTCGATGAGTTTAGAACTGAATGACGCTTTGCTTGACGCCGGTGATCCTCTTCAACCCATGTGGTTACCCGGTATCTCTTACCTGGGAGCAGTGGATTCAAGCGACAGTGCACTCGAAATTGCCGAAGATCTACAGCTCGATCTCATTCTGCATTTCGATGTCAGCCTGAAACAGATCCGAGAAGGTTTGGTGCAGAATGTCTCACGCTGTCGCCTTCTACAAGTCTCACCTCCGGCGGATTCACAAGGTCGAAAGCGACACCTCCTGATTACCTCTAAAGGGATGGACAACATCGAATCCCAGCAACTTGCTGCGACCGACCGAATGACCGAGCGAGAATATGTCGGTGAACAGCTCAACTCGCTTTGGAATCTAATAGATCGAGACATCAAAGTCGTCGACCTACCGCAACTTAGCGCAGAGGTCGCAAAACGCCGTATTTCTAGTCTACTTTCCGGCCCATCAAGTCGGTCACTTAGGACCTTGGCGGAAGTCCGTTATTATCAATCGATGAACTTGATTGATGCATCGGACGCCGAACAACTCTTCCACATTGCAGGTGATCAAGATGGCTTGGTGCTCCTTTATGGCCCACTCGATCAACGAATTGAGATGAGCCGCAAATGGGCAGTCGAAGCGACCAAGCAAGAAGAATAACGATCTAAATATCGCCTGATCATCGAACGAGGATAAAGCTCTTCGGAGACTCAATCGATTGATCACCGCTGGCATCTCGAATTCGAGCTAGATCAGAACGCTTTGGCACTAGTCACGTGGGACTTGGATACTTCCAAGCAATCCGTGAAGCTCTTCATCAACGGAGCGGCCTTCAATCTCCGCTTCAGCCGTCAACTGCACTCGGTGACGAAGTGCAGGAATGACGACGTCCACCACATCATCGGGCACCGCGTAGTCGCGTCCATTGAATGCCGCCAACGTGCGTGCACTTTGCATCAACGCCAATCCTGCACGTGGGCTCGCCCCGAGGTGAAAAGATGGCCAGTGACGTGTGGTTCGAACGATCTCATTGATATAGCCAACCAATGGATCCTCTATCAAAACCGATCCGCATACAGACATAACCTGAAGAATTAATTCGGGCGAAGCAACTGTCTTGACCTCGTTCTCAAGTCGATCATTGAGGTCAAGCTGCAGGCTATGCATTTTGAGGATTTCTGCTTCCTGCTCGGCACTTGGGTAGTCAACCTTGAGCTTAAACATAAAACGATCAAGCTGCGCCTCGGGAAGACTATAGGTACCTTCACTCTCAAGTGGATTCTGAGTCGCCATCACCAAAAAGGGACGCGGCACCACATGGCTCGTTCCATCAACGGTGACTCGATATTCCTGCATGATCTCAAGCAGAGCCGCATGTGTCTTAGCGGGTGATCGGTTTATCTCGTCGGCGAGCAAAAACTGCGTGAACACGGGCCCCGCACGAAATTGAAACTCAGAGGTCTTCATATCGTAGACGGGGGCACCGGTGATGTCCGATGGCATCAGGTCAGCGGTAAATTGTATCCTCCCACAATCACACCCCAATACTTTCCCAAGGGTTCTAACGAAGAGCGTCTTTCCCAACCCGGGAACCGACTCGATCAATACATGCCCGCCAGAGAATAGAGCCGTCAACGTCCCTCGTACTAACTCATCCTGTCCAACGTACAGCTTAGACAATTCGTTCGTGATCACCTGATAGAGCTGCTTGATTTTCAACAAGGACTCGGGAGGGATCGCAGCGGAAACAGACGAACGCATCTCTTGCGGGGAACTTGAAGGAGAATCTTGACTGTTTTGTTGAGTTTCGTCGTTCACGGCCGCACCTGCGTGATGAATAAATGTTGAGCGAACATCAGTTTAAGCAATGAAGCGTTACCTCTCCACCAATCGTCAGCAGTTACTTCGAAGTTAGACCTAAACGAGATGGATCAAGAGGCAAAAGATCACGAGTAAAATCTAACTCTCTAAATATCCTTTGGAATATCATCTTCTGCTCTCTCAGTAGATGCACTAAGAACGTTAGCGCTGTCAGCGTGCAGTGACTGGGCATATTCTTTCAACCTTCGACGAGCATAGGTTTCACCTTTGGCTTTCTTGAGTAACGCTCCAACAGCATCAAGGTGATGCCCGAAGTCAGATGGCGACTCTCGCTGAAGTTTCCTGGCGCGTCCAAGAATAGGAATCATGATCAAACACACCACACCTCCAAGAAAAATCCCGTGCATGGTGATGAGACTGAGCGGCCATTCGGTCAACATCTCCATACCGGTTTTTACGGGACGCATCGAGACATTGTTTGCAACCGCTATCGGCACCCAGTCACTCCTTAGAAATCCAACTACGGGAGAACCTTCGGCTCTCGGATGTCCAGAAAGGATAATTTCATCTGCAAGACGTCGATTCCAAGGTTTTGACAACGCGTAGTTGGTAAGCAGCGATCCACCAGCAACCACCAAGATTTTAGAACCACCCCAGCTCTTTGACCGAACCTGCGTAACGATGGCCTGCTGCCGACCGGTCTTCAGGAGAGGTTCAACGGTCACTTTTGTTGTCGTGCGCGGCGCGTCCCAGTCGGCCATCAACGCTGAACCCTCTGCAGTGAGTGAGCCCGGTCCTGTTTCCCGGAACCCGATATCGCTGTTCCATGTTACACCCCCCTGCTGCGAAGAAGCCGTCTTCGGATCTGATGCTTGGACGCGATACTCGATGAGACCCGTGCGAGGTGATTCATAAGAAACGTCGCTAATCGGAGATATCGCAGGGGAATCATTAGTGGCGAGTGAACCCTCCTCTTGTCCCAACAAATTGTTTCCATCTAGCCAAGGTCCTGTGAGTTCGCCCAAACTTGCTCCCCAATCCAAAGGCATCACCGCAAACCAGCCATTGGCGTCCCATTGTTGACGATTGAGACGCCACTGTAGTTGCTGGTTTTTCCCTCGAACTTCTCGCCGACGATACTCAACCAATTGATCAGGCGGCGCTAACCCCGCAGCTCCCGACCAATAATCCACCTCGCTGCCACTGTCAGGCAGGACAAAAACAAGTGTCCGGTCGCCTTGAGATAACCATGACTCCATCCACTGGGTGACATCTTGCGAGATGGGATGAAGAACCTTTGGTGTCCAAACTATCACCTCCGTAGCTCGTACGCGATTGCTGAGCCGCGTAATATCGCGACTTCGATACCCAGCATTTTCGTATGCCAAGCGATAACCAGCGAACCCATTCAGACTTGTTTTTGCCACTGCCCCTCGCGATTCACCGTACTCGGTTCTCAGGCGATCACACCCGCAAAAGACGATCAAAAAAACGAACGCCATACCCCATCGATTCACCCTGCCACCTCCGTTCTTTGCGTCAACTGACGCTCAAGCATCTCATTCTCTCGCCAGCAGCGAGCAAACTCAGATGCCTCAATAACCCTCCGGCCAAAGTAGCTGCTTTCAAATAATTTGACCACGCTCGAAAACCATTCGGAGGCCTGCGGATTAGCAAATCGCGTTTCTTGCAAATACTGACGATTCGTTTTACCCCGATTCAAACGGAGGCATGCAGAGCGATCGAGGATGAGTAATTGGTATGCAAAAAGGAGCACAATGGCCTGCTCAAAATCCCCTGACTGCATCAGCCGCTCTGCTTCTGCGCGATAGTCCAGATTCTCTCGCTGTAATTCTTGAGGAAGATGCCGCACTCGCTCCAATAATCGCTCGTCGGAAGCCAAGGACTGATCAACCTTACTACGTCCCCCAGCTAATCCGTCTTTTCCCAAAATCCACGCTACCCAGACCCCGGTACCAACCACCAACGCGGCAAGTAAGCACCAGGCGACGAGGTTGGTGTAGGTGAATGCCTGTCCAAAAAAATTGAAATTGGGGACCGTACCGGCGTTAGGAGTGCCAGCTGATTTGGGTACCGGTTCAGCCTGAGGCAACCAATCGCTATCGCGATGAATGGAATCGTCCTGTGATGTTTTCACCTCAACAGCAACCACTCGATCAACTTCACCGTCGTACCAAACCGAATCAGAAAGTACATCCGACGATGGCGACTGCACCACATCAGCCATTATCCCCTGACTCCCATCTGCGGCAGGCGCTGGATTAGCAAGGGCAGCCATCAGGATGCACACACCAAGGCATCGCCAAAAACGACACCAATGCCTAGCGATGTATGAGTTCATCTTGCCCCCCCCGCTTCTCCGTCCTTTTTACTCCCTGCTCGCGTCGGTCCAATTGAGGCGATGAGCTTTGAAATTGTCGTATCACCTCTGCTCGGATCAACAATTCCACATCCCAACCTTCCAAACGCAATCTTGTATCTAAATAAAACAATAACCGAGCAACCACACTGATCGCAGAAACCATCCACAGACCCACCGGAAAAATCATCAGTAACACGGGAAGATTTAGAAAGTCCCAACGAAGAAATAAGACGCCCCGAAAGGACATCAACGTCATGACCAACGCGATGCTGAGTACGAAATAAATCACCCCCTGAATGAAAAACCGCCCTCCATTTTCACCGGACGACTTTCGGTGCAAATGATTCGATCGGGTTCTCAGCGTGAGCCCCAAATTGCTACCTTCACGAGGTGTGCTACCTCGTACGGGACATTTCTCCAATAAAATAATCTCAGGAACGAAGGGATTCATTCCCCGTGTGAAAAACAACACAAACAGCACCAGTACCGGAAACAGGTAATCCCAAAAAAATGAAGCGGGTGAGCCCCAGCGAATCAGGAGCAATAGCATTACTGGGAGCACCAAGCTGCGCACCGTCAACACCCAAAAGATTGCGCTGCGCAGCTTCCAAAACTCTCTGATAACCTCTGAGTAACGAGGTCTCTCTTCAAAGATCTCACGGCCGAGCCAGAGTGTCACAAGCGAACCAGCCACCGGTGTCTGCAGAGTCACCAAGACAGCCATCCAAGTTAAGTAGCGATACAGTTCATAGGTCGCCTCTTCATCAGCGATACCCAACCGCGCCTCACCAATGGGTATCCAAGCAAGAAGAGCCAGATCCATCGCGAACCAGATGGCTGCACCGGTCAAGAATCCCATGATGATGGGCCGCGGATGCGTCCGCAACATTGCGAGGGTCAAATCCCCAACTTCCGACATCGAACGGGGACGCATCACTAATTTGGCTTGATCAAGTTGCATCCCAAATCTCCGACTGATCTTCGCGCGGAGCGGGAAGAGTTTGGGAATCGGGAAAACCGAGGATCACGAAATAGAAACTGATCAAACCAGATGAGAAGATCGCCCAAAAGGCTTTAATGACATAAGGAGCCGGGGACGGAGACAAGAAGCCTTCGGTGAATGCAGCGAGAACAAATAGCATCGCCGAGGCCGCCATGATCGGCACGGCACGCGAAGCATTTTGCCGAATCGAATCCATTCGAGTTAAACCGCCGGTTCGAAAAAGCCCCACACCAAGCCTCAGCCCAGCACCCGCCGACAATGCAATCGCAGTTAATTCGAACGGCCCGTGAGCTGTGACAAACTCAAAGAAATGATCACCGGCAGCCCCATCCGATCTCGCCATGTAACCAAAAACCGCTCCTAGCTGGATCGCGTTAGAGGCGAGGACGTACAGACACGGAATCAGCAAGATCCCCCAAGCAAAACAACGCAAGCCAATCCCCGTATTGTGCTGAATGTAGAAGCCGGACATCGTCACATAATGATCAAAGCTCGCATTAAGCGGTTGCTCAAAACTCTCATCCGCCTGCTGCAAAGCCTGCTGACCGGCAATCATTTCTGCGTAACCCGGAAACAGTTGATCTTGGAAAGCAAGGTACATGGAAAGACAAAACAAACCGAAGAAAACGATTGCTGAAACTCGGACGCATGGGTCACCAAAAATCCGCTTCGGTGCTTCAACAAATAGAACCTGAATCCAGTCGCTCCACTCAATACGATGTGCTCGATACAGTTGATTATGAGATCTCGCTACAAGACGATGAAGGTACGCAACCGTTGCTGGCGGCATTTGGTAAGCATCAGCCAAAGCGAGATCAGCACAAGCAGAGCGGTAGAGAAAAGCAAAACGCTGAATCCGCTCCGCGCCTGAAACCCCACGATTAGCACCGCGGCGGGCCTTACCTGCCAATTCCAATTCATCGCATAACCGCTCCAGTTCTTCCCACGCCGGCTGGCGATCTTTCATCCGCTTTGCAACTCTCACTGCACCAACTCCGTTTGGTCACTTGATAGGTCATGGCTAACATGGTCCAAATCACTGCTCTGAGCTTGACCTTTACTGATTTCAACGGCAGCAAACTGACGCAGGGGGCTGTAGCCACGTAGCGGTGAAAGATCCACTTCATGCAGATTTTCGCCGGTGCGAATCTCGGTTCGGAGGAACGCTTGATAGTACAGCGTATACATCATCAGATCGGGATCGATTTCCGATCGAAAGCCAATCTGATCCAGAACCGGTTCAATCAGCCGCTTGGCAATCTCGCGACGCCGCGTCGAAGTCATCTCGTTGCGACGCTCCACATACGCCGCAAGAGCACGTGCCATGCTTCTTGAGATCCGGTAGTCAGCGGGTAGATAGGTAGCCAAAGCTGGAACTCGCTTATCATCTACCTCATCAATCGGAATGCGCCAACGTTTTTCGTCAACAACGACCATGGTGCCCGCTGCAAGATCGCCCAACCTCTGCATACGCCTGGTTAACATCATCGTTGAAAGGCCCACGAGGCCAGTGGGCACCATGTAAATTGGCGGCATACCCTCGGCTAGGTTGCTGATCGCATACATCGGTGCGAGATCAGCGATTCTCAGTAGATTACGCAGCAAAGCACCGCGCCCGGTAACCGGTCGACCACTGACTTCGATCACTCGTGTCCCCGTGACCCATTTACCAATGGTTCGACCATTGAAGTAGGTTTCCATCAGCGTGCCGTAAAACCAACTGATTACGAAGTAGACCAAAAAGGTTGCCGCAATTAGAAACGGCCCGACCGAAAATGCAATGAAGAAGAAACCGGAAAGGTAG
>JAKMEW010000076.1 GCA_022425745.1 Rubripirellula sp. | reverse complement strand
GCGAAAAAGACGCTCGCATCGAACTCTACAGCGCGACAAACTAAGTCCAACGCTCTCCTCCGACCAATTTTCATGCTTTGCTTGGCTGAAGACGATTCCTCTGCGATGGAAAGGAGCGTCCCCAATCCGAGCGTCTCAAATCGATCACTACTAAGGTTGAACTGTCCCGAGGTAATTGCGTGAACCTGGGATCCAAAGAAGTGAAACCATTCTCGAACGGTATTCGTAGTTTGCGTCGTAAGGATTGTCCCAGATTGGGACAACTCCCAAAACGAAGCGACTTGATCCTTGGTCCGCCTATCCAACGCTTCATTGGATGTTAGTTGTTCAATACCGCTGCGACTCCATAGAAGAACCGTTTGAGCTAAACCGGATTCTTGAGATATTTCGAGTTCAGTCAAAGAAGTCGCAACCGGTAGTTGATGTGTCTCAACAGTCTGTCCCCACCAACTACTGCGTTTGACGTCAGGCAGTACAATACCGAACAAGTCACCTCGAAGTGTCCCCAAGTTGTGGAGGCGAGTACCGACCGACTCGTTGTAGCAGACAAACCGATTAGTAGCTGCAAACTCAATTTTCCGACAGTAATCCCCCGCCTCAAGTTGTACCGTTTCGTAATCAAAGATCTGACTCAGCAAAACGTCATTTTCACTCGGATCGACGCTAGCAGCAGCACCATGCAGTAGAAAGTCTGGAGGCAACATAGTTAGCTCTAAAGAGGGTGTAGTGAAACACGTCACCAGAGGTGAAAAGGGTCGCGTCACTGATCAGCTTCCGCGCGCATTCAAACCACGCAAGAGCTCGCTGTCGGGCCACGACATTGACCAGACAAATCACAACTTGCGCAATTCGCATGTCGGACGTCTCTAGGCTAACGTTCAGCAACACAAACATCATCTTTTATTTTTGAGCAAATCGCATGAGAAACCTTCGTTCTCAGCCGCCTCATTTTGTTTTTCGACCGTCAATCATGAGCCCATAGACTGTTTGCTAGCTTCTTTTTCGCTTTGCGCAAAGTGCATAGCAGGCTGACAGCCATGAGCTATCGTTAGTCCGTAGCACGATCGGGCATTCTGTTTTTCTTCCTCCATGAATGCTAACCGGTTCGGATCGCTGATTAGCAGAAGATGTCGGTAAGCCAAACCACTCCCACGCATACGCTGATTTCATCTGGACCCATCCAACCGCTCAACGCTGCGCCAGAGGCAAGCGGTTTGCAAACGCAACAGGTTCTAGAAATTGCGTTGGTCACACTGCGCAGGCACTTCAAGTGGTTAGTACCCGCTGCAATCCTTGCCATGACTCTAGGCGGGCTTGGTATCTGGTGGCAGAGCGAACCCACTTTCCGAGCGACGCATTGGGTCGAAGTATCACAGCACCGTGTATTGGCCCCCGGCGCGGCGAAACGACCAACCAATCTGGTATCGAGTGAAACACCGATCATCCTTTCGGAAATCATTATCGATCCAGTCCTCGCTCGTCCAGAGGTTCAGGCTTTGCCGAGCTTCAATATCCTAAGCGAACGCGAACGGCTGATCCGCGAAAATCTGACATTAAAGGGTGGGGGAACACCAGGGCGATTATCGATTGCCTTCACTGACACCGACGCGGAGTCCACCTCGGTTGTCTGCAATGCCGTGGCCGACGAATACATGGAGTAGCGTCGCGATTACGAACAACAGCAGGCCGATATGATTCTGCGAAGTCTGCGTCCGGAACTCAAAAAGTGGGAAGACCTCGTTACCGAGAGAAAAGAGAAGGTCGAGAATTTGACCCTCGCGGCGATCTCGGCTGGCGAGATTCAAGAGAGCCAAACCGAAGGACGATTCTCATTCGTTGCCGACCTGCGAAAACGCATCAATAACTTGATGCTGGAGCAAGTTGGTATCGAAGCAAAGTTGAAAAGAATCAATGCAGATTGGCCTGCCAACCGTAACGAAATCGATGAAGCACTTGCAAGATTCACTGCAGCGACCGAAGCCGATCCAAGACTGGTCATCACTTACTTGGGAATCTTAGACCAACTCAACCTTGACGCTCAGAAGCAACGATACGTCCTTGAATCACTCAAACTGGACCAAGGCGAGGAACACATTACCATTTTAGCAAAGGCATGCACGCAGTACATGCTTCGCGAAGCAACCAAGGACACCGTTGACTTTGCATTAACGCTTCTGTCCCGATCGCCGTCCAACCTACAACTGCTCAGCTACCTTTCGCAACTGCACTTCGAGATCGGCGATCATGAAACAGCGGCAAAGTATTTGCTGCAGATGAATGAGCTGAAGCCGAATCAACCGCTTATCCTAAATAACCTGGCGATGTGTCTTTCCGACATCCTGGGCAAAGAGAGCTTAGCGGTTCAGTACGCCGAACAGGCTTTGGCTCTCGCTCCTTTGCGATCCATCGATACTTGATACGGTTGCTGTGACGTACCTGAAAACGGGTGAAGTAGAGCGTGCGGTCGGTCATCTGCAACAAGCGAGCGCAATCAAAAAAGAACCGAGGTACCTTTTCCATCTTTCGATGGCATACGAATCACTCGGGAAAGAGACCGAGTATCGCGATGCGAGAAATTTATTAAGTCAGATCAACCTAGACGTCAGCGGACTTACCAGTTCGGAACGAGAAATCTATGAACGAGAGCTACTCTCACCGAAACAATCACTCTAGTGTTCTACCGCCCAAAAAGCTTGGCAATCAAGGCCGCTGAGCCGATAGAACTTGTTGGTCTAATTGCGGAGCGAGGCTTTTGCATCATTCTGGCAGCACTGCCGTGGACGCTTCGCTGGGCTGTGGTTCGGGCTCAGCGGTTGGCGGTACATCTGTTGGATTCTCGGTGGCTGCCTCAGTCAAATTTGTAACCGGTGCGGCAGCAGATGCCGCTGACGACGCACTGGAACCGGCGTTAGAACTTGAACTTGAACTCGCACCTGCGGCCGCCATGGCAGCTGACTGACCAGACATAAACGAGACATTGGGGGAAGTTTGAAGCCCGAGGCCACCGCCACCAGAAAGCTGAGAGACTAGACGTCTGCCGTCTGCGAGAGTGTACCTCGCATTTTCACCGTCACCCGGATCATCCTCAGGCATGACAACGATGCCAATGGCTGCGATCCCTCCATTCGAAGTGCAGAGTAAAGCGTACGCTCCGGGCTTAATCGATGAAAAGGTAAATAACCCGTCGTCAGAGGTCTTCTGACTTGTGTAGCTCTCTTCATCAGACACAAGCAATATGTCAGCGTTAGGCAGTGGATCAAGGATACGCTCCCCTTCGCTACTCGTCCCGGGCCGATAGGCGACACCCGTTATCGAGCCGTTGACCAATTCAATACTGGGGATGTTTTGCACGTCTTGTAACGTCGCGACGCCGCCATCCTGCAACTTGCGTTGGTCACTAATCACTTTTACTTTTGCTGGATCAATTTCCGGCCGCGCGCCAGAGGTGCCCTTGGTTAGAAACGGCAAGACGATCGAATCGACTTCGCGTTTACCGAAATTCACACACCAGAGGTCAATTCGACTCGGGAATAGACGCTCTTTTCCTTCGTCTTCAATAACGTGCACCGCAGAGACTAAAAAGCGACTCGGTCCAATGTAGGTAAGCATGTGGATCCCCGGCGCAACATCCTCAAAGAGCACGATCCCGTCTGAGTTGGGTCGCTTGAATTGAAACTCCCCATCCACCTCCGTCAGAAACGCTACTCCCTCGGTCTGCATCCTGTACTCTGCATTATCACCGAGATCGAAAATTCTCGCGGTGAAACTGCCTTCGTCCGTCAGCGAGACCCAAGTGGCAGACGGGATTTCATCTTGCTCCGCTGTAGGTCCAACACCTGTATCCTGCGCTCGCACAGTAGACACGAGCAAGGAGCACACCAGCCATCCACCGGCCGCCATCATCAGATGACCGAAGATACGGCTTAATCGTTCATATGATGCGGCTTCAATCATCAAACCCAACAACACAGATAAACAGAGAAAGAAACCCTAGAACACACCCGCCAATACAGCCGCCAATCATTAGGTGGCGTGATAACTGTGGGCTAACTTGAACGGCCTCGCTTACATCACTGATCGATTGTATTCGTAGATCCTTTTCCGTGAGGTGTTCCGCAGGCAGAGTTAATCGCGAAAGCAACGCATCCCGTATCGCCAGTTCCTGTTCCATTTCCCGTCGCAGGGTGAATTCCTTGAACGCGACCTGCTCCTCAACATCAATCGTTCTTGCGACTGAACGCATTTCACCGGAGATCTCCAGATGCTTCTCAAAAATCTGATTGATTTCTGCCTCGAGGTACTCGATTTTCTCAGCCAGACTCAATCCTAGGTTTGACGCAATATCCGGCGAGATACTCGACTGCCCCTCTAACTCCATGTTCCCACGCGTTCCAGCCACGTCCTCTTTCCCACCGGTCTCAATGACCAAAGCCGCCTGGAACTCTATCAGCTTCTCGCCAAGCATTAATTTCCGTTCGTGTAGTTGATTGGCTTCCGCCTTCAACTCGTCCCACTTCGTCTTATTCACAGAGACCAGTCCCTGGCCCTCAACCCAACGTGACGCCTGATTCACCGGCATGTCAAATAGCTTTGTTCGAAGATCAAAGATGCGTTTCTCGCTCTTCGTCTTCAGTAGCGTCACCGTTTCGAGTGTATCTAATTGAGTCTGAACAGTGTTCGCGGTCGGTGCATGAGAGACCTCAATCTGACTCCAGGCAGCAAGAAAAGTAATCGCATCACTAGGACGTGAAGCGCGGTATTGAAGCTCGATTCGACCAGCTCCAGCAGCGGCTTCAAGCTCCACGAGAGAGAGGACCCCATCGGATTGCATCCGCTTGAAAACACCCTCAACGGATCCCCCGTTTATATTGACTGTGCCAACATGGTATTCAATTGGTGCCGTCCGCAACGCAGTTTTCAGCCCGTCGGATTTGTCCATATACTGCGAGAACAAATCAGAGCCCGCCAATTGTGATTGGTCATCCCTAAAATTCACGATACAGGAAGCCTGAAACATCGGCGAGGTATTCTGATAGGTGA